>NZ_JBVJLO010000039.1:0-24018 GCF_055584685.1 Streptomyces sp. NPDC102258 | reverse complement strand
CCTCGCACTCGGCGCATGTGGAGACGGTGGCAGCCGAGCTGGAGGAGGTCCTGGCGGGTGTCCGTCCCCGGAGCGGTGAGATTCCGTTCTATTCGACGGTGGAGGCCGCGGCGATCGACACGGCGGGTCTGGATGCGGGGTACTGGTTCCGGAATCTGCGTCGCCCGGTGCGGTTCCAGGAGACGGTGGAGTGTCTGCTGGCGGATGGTTTCCCGGTGTTCGTGGAGGCCAGTGCGCATCCGGTGCTGACGGGTGCGGTGCAGGAGACGGCGGAGTCCGTGGGCCGGCAGGTGTGTGCGGTGGGTTCGCTGCGCCGTGGGGAGGGTGGTCTTCGGCGTTTCCTGACGTCGGTGGCGGAGGCGTTCGTCCAGGGTGTCGGTGTCACCTGGCCGGCACTCTTCGACGGCACCGGCGCCCGGACCATCGACCTGCCCACCTACCCCTTCCAACGCCGGCGTTACTGGCTGGAGTCGCGTCCTTCTGCGGCGGTGACCGAGTCCGCCCCAGCGTCAGGAATCGAGAGCTGGCGTTACCGCGTGGCGTGGAAGGGCCTGTCGTTGCCGGAGTCGGTGCGTCTTGACGGCCGGTGGCTGCTCGTCGTACCCGAGGACCTGGACCCGGACGGCACACGTGTCGCCCACGACGTCGAGCAGACCCTCACCACCCACGGCGCCACGGTCTCCCGCCTCACGGTCGACGTGACGGCGACGGACCGCACCGACCTGTCGGCACGGCTCACCACCACCGCGACCGAAGAGCAGCAACCCCTCGTGGGCATTCTGTCCCTCCTGGGCACCGATGAGCGGCAGCACCCGGATCATCCGGGCGTCGACCGTGCCACGGCAGCCACGATGCTGCTCGCGCAGTCGTGCGCGGATCTGGACGCGGACGTGGCCCGGGGGGTGGAGCCGAAGCTGTGGGTCGTGACCCGTGGGGCGGTCGCGGTGTCCCTCGCCGAGCGCCCGTCGTCAGCCGGCGCCCAGGTCTGGGGCCTGGGCCGCTGTGCGGCGCTCGAGCTCCCCACCCGGTGGGGCGGGATGGTGGACCTTCCCCGGGAGGCGTGGGATGCCGGACGGCAAGGGCGGCAGCTTGTCCGTGTGCTGTCGGAGACCTGTACCGAGGACCAGGTGGCGCTGCGGGCGTCGGGCGCGTACGGCCGCAGGCTGCTGCCCGCCTCCAGCCCTTCCGTATCCGCCCGCCGTGCCGCGAAGGGCGGCTACCAGCCGCGCGGCACGGTTCTGGTGACCGGCGGAACCGGATCCCTCGGAGGCCATCTGGCACGGTGGCTGGCCCGCAACGGCGCCGAGCACATCATTCTGGCCGGGCGGCGGGGCGACGGCGCACCAGGAGCCGCGGAACTGTCAGCGGAGATCAAGGAGCTGGGCGCGGAGGTGACCGTCGCGGCCTGCGACGTGGCGGACCGGGACGCTTTGCGGGTGCTGCTGGACACCCTGCCGGCCGGGCAGCCACTGTCGGCGGTGTTCCACGCTGCCGGTGTCCCGCACTCGGCGCCGCTCGCCGGGACGGATGTGGCAGGGCTCGCCGCCGTAGTCTCGGGCAAGGTCGTCGGGGCACGCCATCTGCACGACCTCACCAGGGAGAAGGAACTGGACGCGTTCGTGCTGTACGCGTCGGGCGCAGGCGTGTGGGGGAGTGGCGGGCAGAGCGCATACGGAGCCGCCAACGCCGCACTGGACGCGCTGGCCGAACAGCGCCGGGCGGAGGGACTGACCGCCACATCGGTCTCCTGGGGGCTGTGGGACGGCGGAGGTATGGCGGGCGAACAGGGCGAGGAATTCCTCACCGCCCTCGGTCTGCGGGCGATGGAGCCCGAGTCGGCCGTCGCTGCCCTGGTGGGGGCCCTGGACCGGGGAGACACCTGCGTGAGCGTGGTCGACGTCGACTGGTCCCGGTTCGCACAGTCGTTCACCGCTTTCCGGCCCAGCCCGCTGATCGCGGACCTGCCCGGGGTGCGTACCGCGCCGGGCGGACCGGCGGGCGGACCGTCGGAGAGCCTCTCGGGCGGCGCACGGCCCGGCGGTGCAGCCGACCAGGGAGTGCTGGCAAGGCTCGCCCGGGCCACGGGCGACGACCGGCGGGAGATCCTGCTCGATCTCGTACGCCGCCACGCCGCCGCAGTACTCGGTCACCCGGGGCCGCAGCACATCGAGCCCGACGCCGGGTTCCGAACGCTGGGGTTCAGCTCGATCACCGCCGTGGAACTGGCGAGCAAGCTCGGTGCGGCCGTGGGCACCAAGATCCCCGCCACCTTCGCGTTCGACCACCCCAACGCCCGTGCCGCGGCAGCCCGCCTCGACGTCCTGCTGGCGGTGCCGAGCGACGAGGCCGCGCAGGAGGCGGAGATCCGGCAGGCACTGCAGAACGTGCCGCTGGCCCGGCTGCGGGCCGCGGGCCTCCTCGACGGTCTGCTCGAACTCGCCGGACTTGGAACGGAGTCCGGCGGCCGGGCCGACCTGCCGGGCGACGAGCCGAATCGCGGCGCGGCCACGCCGGACGAGGAGTCCGCCCTGGCGGACGTCGACGGTCTGGACGCAGAAGCACTGGTCGACCTCGTCCTCAACCAGTCCGACTCCTGACCGCTGCGGGCGCCGCCGGGGCCCGCCGTGCCGTCGCCGCCTTCGGCCGCACGAACCACACAGACCTGACCGGGCCACGGCCCGGAGCTCAGCAAGGAGACCACTCATGGCTCTGTCCCAGGAAAAGGTGCTCGACGCACTGCGCACCTCCGTCAAGGACGCCGAACGGCTGCGCAAACGCAACCGCGAACTCCTCGCGGCCCGTCACGAGCCCATCGCCATCGTCGGCATGGCCTGCCGTTATCCCGGCGGGGTCCGCTCGCCCGAGGACCTCTGGGGACTCGTCGTGTCGGGGACGGACGCGGTGGGTCCCTTCCCCCAGGACCGGGGCTGGGACGTGGAGCGGATCTACGACCTGGACCCGTCGGTCCCCGGCACGACCTACTGCCGCGAGGGCGGGTTCCTGTACGACGCGGGAGACTTCGACGCGGCGTTCTTCGGGATAGGGCCGCGCGAGGCCACCGTGATGGACCCGCAGCAGCGCCAGCTGCTGGAGGCGTCCTGGGAAGCCCTGGAACAGGCTCGGCTGGACCCGCGCGCGCTGCGCGGCAGCCAGGGCGGTGTGTTCGTCGGCGCGGCGAACCAGGGCTACGTGCCGGGCGACGCGGCCGCGTCGGGACGTCTGCCGGAGGGGTCCGAGGGCTACCTGCTCACCGGCAATGCCGACGCGGTCCTGTCGGGCCGGATCAGCTACTTCCTGGGCCTGGAAGGCCCGTCCATGACAGTCGAGACGGCCTGCTCCTCCTCACTGGTGGCACTGCACCTGGCGGTGCAGGCGCTGCGCCGCGAGGAGTGCGAGTTCGCCCTGGCCGGCGGAGTCGCCGTGCTCGCCAACCCGGCCGCCTACGTGGAGTTCGCCCGGCAGCGGGGGCTCGCCCCGGACGGGCGCTGCAAGGCGTTCGACGACGCGGCGGACGGTACGGGCTGGGCCGAGGGCGTCGGGGTCCTGGTGGTGGAGAGGCTGTCGGACGCGGTACGCAAGGGACATCGGGTCCTCGCCGTCGTGCGGGGTACGGCGGTGAACCAGGACGGTGCCAGCAGCGGCCTGTCCGTACCCAACGGACCCTCCCAGCAGCGAGTCATCCGCCGCGCGCTGGCCGACGCCCGGCTCGACGCCGGCCAGATCGACGCGGTGGAGGCGCACGGCACCGGTACCCGGCTGGGCGACCCCATCGAGGCGCAGGCCCTGCTGGACACGTACGGTGAGGAGAGGAGCCCCGAACGCCCCCTGTGGGTCGGGTCGTTGAAGTCAAACTTCGGCCACGCGCAGGCGGCAGCCGGAGTGGGCGGCGTCATCAAGACGGTGATGGCGCTGCGGCACGGTGTGCTTCCCCGCACGCTCCATGTGACCAGCCCGACGCGGCACGTCGACTGGGGCGACGGACAGGTGCGGCTGCTGACCGAGACGGTGGAGTGGCCGCGGACCGGCGCCCCCCGGCGGGCCGGAGTCTCGGCGTTCGGCGTGAGCGGCACCAACGGTCACGTCATCCTCGAAGAGGCGCCGCCCGCACAGCTCGAAGCGGAGCAGCAGGCCGTGGCGGGACAGCCGGCCCTGGTCCCGTGGACGCTGTCCGGCCGTACGAGGCCGGCGCTGCGCGAGCAGGCCGCGCGCCTGGCGGCACACCTGGAACAGCACCCGGACCTCGACCCGCTGGACGTCGGGTTCTCGCTTGCCACGACCCGCACCCACTTCGAGCACCGGACCGTGCTGCTCGCGGACGCCTCCGCCGAGGGCGGCTCCCGTGCCGACGTGCTCGGGGCGTTGAAGGCGATGGCGGAAGACCGCGACCCGGGCGGGGCGGTGCGGGACACCGTGCAGGGCGAAGGGCGTACCGCCTTCCTGTTCAGCGGGCAGGGCAGTCAACGACCCGGCATGGCGGAGCAGCTGTACGCGCAGTACCCGGCGTTCGCACGGGAGCTGGACACGATCGCGAAGCATCTGGACGCCCATCTGGACCGGCCGTTGTCGACGGTGATGTTCGCGGAGGCCGGTTCGCCGGAGGCCGCGCTGCTCGACGGCACGCAATACGCCCAGGCCGCCCTGTTCGCCGTAGAGGTCGCGCTGTTCCGGCTCTTCGAAGGCTGGGGGGTGCGCCCCGACGTGCTGCTGGGTCACTCCGTGGGCGAGCTGGCCGCTGCCCACGTGGCCGGGGTGTTCGGGCTGGCGGACGCCTGCGCACTGGTCGCCGCCCGCGGCCGACTCATGCAGGAACTGCCGGCCGACGGCGCGATGCTCTCGGTCCGTGCCGCCGAGCACGAGGTGCGGGAGCTGATCGCCGGACAGGAGGACCGCATCGCGGTGGCGGCCGTCAACGGGCCCCGCTCCATCGTCGTCTCCGGGGACGAGGACGCCGTCTCGGCGCTTGCCGAGGAGCTGGCCGAGTACGGCGTGCGGACCAAGCGCCTGAACGTCAGCCACGCCTTCCACTCCCCTCGTCTGGACTCCATGCTGGAAGCGTTCCGTCGGGTCGCGGACGCCGTGGAGTACCACGAGCCGACGCTCGACGTGATCAGCGGCCTGACCGGCCGCGCGGCCGAGGCTGGGGAACTCACCACCGCCGACTACTGGGTCCGGCAGGCGAGGGAGACCGTCCGGTTCCACGACGGGGTGTGCGCCGCTCGCGCGCGCGGCGTCAGCACCTTCGTGGAGCTGGGGCCGGACGCCGTGCTCTGCGGCCTGGCCCTGGAGACCCTGGAGGAGGAGCCGGCCGGGGACACGTCCGCCGAGGCGCCCGGCCGGGCGCGGGCCGCGCTGGTGCCCGTGATGCGCCGGGAGCGGCCGGAGGGCAGTACCCTCCTGATGGCGCTCGCCACGGCCTACGCGCGCGGCGTGGAGGTGGACTGGTCCCGGTTCTACACCGGCACCGGCGCCCGCCACGTCACACTGCCCACCTATGCCTTCCAGCGCCAGCGGTTCTGGCTGGAGGCGGCGGCCCCCGTGCCCGCGAGGGACGCCGGGCCCGGCGCGCCCGCGGTGGGCACGGCGGCCGGACCGGCCGACGCGGAGAAGACCACCGGTCCGGCGACCCGGCCCACGCTGAGTGCGCAGGACCTGCTCGTGCTGGTGCGGACACAAGCGGCGGCCGCACTCGGCCACGCCGAATTGGAGGACGTACCGGCCGACACCCCCTTCGGCGACATCGGTTTCGACTCGCTCGCCGCCATCGAACTGGGCGCCGCCCTGACCGGTGCCACCGGGCTGAAGCTGCCGTCCACCCTCGTCCTCGAACACCCCACCCCTAGGGAACTGGCCGGGCACCTGGCGGCCGCCCTGGCGGCCGCCGGCAGCGACGGCACGCCTGCCGAAGGCCCGGGCAGGGCCGGTGAGAGCAGCCTGGTGGCGATGTACCGGCGGGCCGTGCGGCTCGGCCGGGCCGAGCCGTTCATCGGCACACTCGCCGAACTCTCCGCTTTCCGGCCCGCCTTCGCCGCCGATCAGGTCCTCGCGGAAGGAGAAACCCTCGGGCAGGCGGCCGCCGCATGGCAGCCGGCTCCGGTACCCCTGGCCACCGCGGACGGTGCGGGACCGGAGCTGATCTGCTGCGCGGGCACGGCGGTGGCGTCGGGTCCGGAGGAGTTCACCGCACTGGCCGCGGCCCTGGACAACCGGCTGACCGTGTCGGCGCTGCGCCAGCCCGGCTTCCGCGAGGACGAGTTGCTGCCCGGCTCCTTGGACGGGCTGCTCGACGCGCAGGCGGACGCGGTGCTGCGGCACACCGGTGACAGGCCCTACGCCCTCCTCGGCCACTCGGCGGGCGGGGCGCTGGCACACGCGCTGACCTGCCGACTGGAGGAGCGCGGCGCGGGTCCCACGGCGCTGATCCTGGCGGACGTCTATCTCCCCAGCTCGCCGGGGGCGATGGGGGTGTGGCGCAACGAGATGCTCGACTGGGTCATGCAGCGTTCCGTGGTGTCCATCGACGACTCCCGGCTGACGGCGATGGGCGCCTACAACCAGATGCTCCTGGAGTGGGTGCCGAGGCCCACGAAGGCGCCGGTCCTGTTCCTGCGCGCGACGGAGCCGGTGGGGCAGTGGTCCGGGGAACCGGAGAGCTGGCGGGCACGCTGGGCCGGCGGCGACCACACCGCCGTCGACGTGCCGGGCACCCACCTGACGCTGATGACCGAGCACGCCCGCCACCTCGCGGCGGCGGTCCACAGCTGGCTCGACACCCTGTGAGCCACCCCGGGGAGAACCGCGCCGGGCGCCGGACGGCTGCTTCCCCTGTTTTCCGTACACCGCGACACCTTGGAGGACTCCCGTGACAGCGCAGTGGACCACCCCGTCCGCACTCGGCCGCAGGCTTCAACGAACCTACGTGGGCTACTGGTTCGCAGGAACGCAGGGAGACCCCTACGCGCTGATCCTGCGCGCCCAGCGGGACGACACCACGCCCTACGAGGAGGAGGTCCGCGCACGCGGACCGGTGTTCCACAGCGAGGTGCTGGACACCTGGGTGATCGCGGACGGCGCGCTCGCCCGCTCCGTCCTGACCGACGCCCGCTTCGGAGCGCTGACCCGCGCGGGAGGACGGCACCGCGCGGAACTTCTCCCGTCGGCAGGCCCCGAGACCGGTCCGGCCCGCGCACGGGAGCAGGGCGGCATGCCGACCGACGCCGAGCCGGCGGTGTCGGCGCAGGACGAGGTGGCCGTGGAGGCCCTCGCCGAGCAGGTGTCACGCACCCTCCTGGGCGGGCTCGGCGCCGACTTCGACCTCGTTGCCGACTTCGCGCGACGCCTGCCGGCACAGGTTCTGGCGAAATTCCTCGGGCTGCCCGCAGCCGGGCGCAGCCGGTTCGAGGAACTGCTGGCCGACTGTGCCCGCAGCCTCGACAGCCGGCTCTGCCCGCAGACTCTCGACATCACACGGACCGGCCTGGGAGCAGCGGCCGAGTTCCGGGAACTGCTCGCGCGCCACCTCGGCGAGGGCGGACCACGGTCCGCTCAGGCGGCTCTCGCTCTGGCAGTCGATGTGGCCGCACCCGCCGATGCGCTCATCTGCAACGCGTTCGAGGCGCTGGGCAGCTCTCCCGGGCAGTGGGACGCCCTCTGCCAGAACCCGGAGGAGGCCGACGCCGTCATAGCGGAGACCTGGTGGCGGCAGCCGCCGGTGCGGGTGGAGAGCAGGATCGCGCAGGAGGACGTCGAACTGGCCGGAGTGCCGATCCCCGCGGACGGGCATGTGGCGATCCTCGTCGCTGCCGCCCAGCGCGACCCGGCGGTCACCCCAGCCCCGACGGAGAACGGCACCGGCGCCCCCGAACAGGGCGACGGCGTCGGCGTCCCCCTGGGGCTCCTCGGCGATGCACACTCCACCTCTGCCGCTCGGACGGTTCGCGCCCTCTCCCGCGGTGCGCTGCGGGTGCTCGCGCAGGAGGCACCGGGCCTGCGGCCGAGCGGGACCGCGGTACGCCTCAGGCGGGCACCTGTCACGCTCGGTTACGCCCGCCTCCCCGTCGCCCGGACGGGCTTTGGGGCACTGACCGACGCGGGTCCGGCATGAGCACCCGCGACGAACACCGACTGCCGAACGGGGAGACAAGCCGATGCGCGTCCTGATGACGTCGATTGCCCACAACACGCACTACTACCACCTGGTGCCGCTGGCCTGGGCCCTGAAAGCAGCAGGCCACGAGGTGCGAGTGGCCAGCCAGCCCCGGATCACCGACATCATCACCGGGTCCGGGCTCACCGCCGTGCCGGTCGGTGACGACAAAGACATGATGGAGCTGTTTGCCGAGATCGGCGGAGACATCACCCCGTATCAGGAGGGACTGGACTTCGCCGAGGAGCGGCCCGAGGCGCGGTCCTGGGAACATCTGCTCGGCCAGCAGACCGTTCTGACCTCGCTGTGCTTCGCGCCGCTCAACGGCGACTCCACGATGGACGACATCGTCGCGCTGGCCCGCTCCTGGCAGCCGGACCTGGTGATCTGGGAAACCTTCACCTATGCCGGAGCGGTCGCCGCCCATGCCGTGGGCGCGGCGCACGCCCGCATCCTGTGGGGACCCGATGTCATCGGTCAGGCCCGGGAACGGTTCTTGGACGCCAAGGCACAGCAGGCTCCCGAACACCGGGAGGACCCGATGGCCGAGTGGCTCGGCTGGACCCTGGAGAGGCTGGGCCTCCCGGCGGCCCGAGATGGGCTGGAGGAACTGCTGAACGGCCAGTGGGTCATCGACCCGGGCCCGGAGAGCGTCCGGCTCGACCTTCGCGAGCCGATCCTGCCCATGCGCTTCGTTCCCTACAACGGCCCTGCCGTCGTACCCGGCTGGCTGTCCGAGAAGCCAAAGCGACCGCGCGTCTGCCTCACCCAGGGAGTGTCGGGGCGCGAGACCCACGGCAAGGACATCGTCCGCTTCCAGAACCTGCTCACGGCGCTGGGCGACCTCGACATCGAGATCATCGCCACGCTGGACAGCATCCAGCGGGAGAACCTGACGGAGGTCCCCGACAACGTCCGGATCGTCGACTTCGTCTCGATGGACGTGCTGCTGCCGAGTTGCGCCGCGATCATCTACCACGGTGGTGCCGGAACCTCGGCGACAGCCCTCCTGCACGGCGTTCCGCAGATCGTCATAGGCGCGCACTGGGACGTGCCGGTCAGGGCCCGGCAGCTCGACGACCTGGGCGCCGGCATCTTCATCCGGCCCGAGGCCCTGGACGCGGCCACACTGCGTGCGGCGGTTCAGCGAGTGCTCACCGAGCCTTCCCTCCAGCAGGCCGCGGACCGGCTGCGGGCCGAGATGCGGTCCAACCCCACCCCTGCGGAGACCGTCCCCGTGCTGGAGCGGCTCGCCGAGACCCACCGACAGTCCCGCTGACCACCCGGCCGGTACACGGTGCGGGCCCGCGTGCCGGGGCACCACCGTCGCCGGCGGTCCTCGAACCGCCGTCCGGTCATCTCCCGTAAGCAACGGATGGAGCAGAACAGCACATGGAGTTCGAAGGACAGGTCGCGCTCGTGACGGGGGCCGGCAAGGGCATCGGCCGTGCGACGGTCGTCCGGCTGGCGGAAGCCGGATGCGACATCGCGCTCAACTACCACAGCTCGAAGTCACAGGCGGAGGAAGCCGCCGAGCACATTGCCGCACTCGGCCGCAAGGTCGGACTGTTCCCCGGCGACATCTCCCGCCCCGAGACCGCACGGCAGCTGGTGGCCGCGGTGCACCAGAAGTTCGACCGGATCGACATTCTGGTGAACAACGCGGGCATAGCGCGGGACAAGCTCCTGCTGACCATGGAGGCGGACGACATCCACCAGGTCATCGCCACCAACCTCGTCGGCCCGATGTTCCTCACCCAGGCCGTCGCACTCACCATGCTGCGCCAGCGTTCCGGACGCATCGTCAACATCACCTCCGCGGCCGCGAGTAAGCCCGGAAAAGGCCAGGCCAATTACGCCGCGTCCAAGGGTGGCCTGGAGGCGTTCACCAAGGCCATGGCGGTGGAACTCGGATCCCGTGGAATCCTCGTCAATGCGGTCGCTCCCGGCATCGTCAAGACCGATCTGACCGAGGTGCTCCGCGACGGGGCGCAGCCGGAACTCCTGACCCGGCAGGTGATCGGATCCTTCGCCGAGCCTGAGGCGGTGGCGGAGGCAGTGGCCTACCTGGCGAGCCCTCGCAACACGCACACGACGGGTACGGTCCTCACCGTCGACGGCGGCCTCAAGATGGTGTGAGCGCCACCGGACATAGGACCGCCGCCCTGGCGACGGCCAGGGCGGCAGAGGCGGGAGAGCGCGCAGCGCAGGCGCGAGTGGGCGGTGAACACCCCGACTCCACGTCCTGCCGGGCGCATCAGCATGCGGGCCAGGGCCTGGCTTTGTCGAGGCCTTTGTGTATGTGCGTGATCAATGTCTTCTCCTCCGACAGCCGTAAGCTGACGGTGGAGGGGACGTCCGCCACTTCTGGGAGCAGTGCCTCGGCAAGTGCTCGGGTGGCCCAAGTCCAAAATGACGAAGTCGTCCGCGCACAGGATCAGCCGGTGGTTGGGCAGACTTATCTGACGACGTGTCCACCGTTGCTTCCTCGTGCACTGCGGCGCACCGGGCGCCTTGACGAAGTGTTCGTCCAGACACCTGGCTCCCCAGTCTGTTCGACGCCAGCGAGCCGGCGCGCGGCGGTCGGCGGGCAGCTCCAGGACCACGGCGAACTCCTTTCCAAACTAGGAGATCCCGCGGGTAGGGGCGCCATCGCGAGCGCCACGATACCGGCGCCGCCCGGGCCAGCGGAATCTCTCGGTGATCGAACGATGTCAGTCGCGGCGATGGTCCCGCGAGGGCGGTTTGCCGTCGGGAAGGGGATGCTCAGTAGTGACCCAAGTGCTTGGCCGAGCATGAATAGTTTCGGTGTACAGCTGTACGTAGCGGGCGCCTTCGGGGAGCCGTACGTCGGTGCCGCGCCGCCCCGAGGGGTGCGCCAGTCGGACCGCGCAGTGGCCGGCGGGGTCCCGGTCGAGGCCGGTGTACGCGGTGTCCAGGCCCACCGCGCCGATGGGCCCGGCCTCGCGGAAGTCGTACTCCGTGCCGTCCACGGCTTCCTCACCGGCCGGCAGGCCGTGTGCGTCGGTACGCAGACGGATCCGGGCCGGCACGGTCAGCAGGGCGGTGTCCACCACGTCGGTGCCGACGGTCAGGTAGGGGTGCTGGCCCACGCCGTAGGGGGCGGCCGTGTCGCCCGTGTTGGTGGCGGTGACGGTGGTTTCGAGCCCGTCGCGGCCGAGCCGGTACCCGGCGGCCACCTCCAGCCGGTACGGGTACCCGGGCTGCGGGAAGAGGCTGGTGCCCACCGTGAGCGCGTCCTCGGCGCGGGCGAGCAGCCGCCACGGTACCCACCTGAGGAGCCCGTGGATCGCGTTGCCGTTCTCCGGCTCGGTCAGCGGGAGCTGCAGGTCCGCCAGAAATGATCAAGGTCCATCGAGGGCCGGAGAAACCGGCGACGACGATCAAGACGATGACGGTCACGCCCGAGCCCATGCGGGCGGCGGCAGGTATGCGCGTCGACCGCGTCACCGTTCGGCCAAGGGCGCCCTGGGGCCCTCTTGACGGAGGCCCCCGTCGGGCGCGCCCGTCGTCCGCCCCGCCGGAGACTTTCCGGCGGGGGCGGGGGCGGGGGCCGGGTGCGGGGCGGGCGCAGGCCGCGGGCCTCGCGGACGACCGTGAAAACAGGGACGCGGGAGGGGCGTCAGGGGACTGGTAGGAAACTTTCCTGTTCGCTAGCATTCCCGGCGGCGGCTCGGCGCGGTGTCCGCATCAAGCGGGCGTGACGCGCTCAGCGAGAGCTCTGACCCGGCTGCCGTGGCGCCGCCGCCCGCCCGCGTGGGGGCGGGTGGCGACGCCAGGAAATGGTGCCCAGCTCTCACCCCCTCCCTCAGTGCAGGAGCCCCAAGGATGCGCCTGAACGCCTTAGTACCCGCGCCCGCCCGGCCCGGCCCGGTGGCCCTGGTCGCCGTCGTACTCCTCCTGGTCGGCGGGCTGCTGCTCGCCCTCCCCGAACGGGCCGGAGCCGCCACCGACCCCCTCATCTCGCGTGGCAGGCCCGCCACCGCGTCCTCCTCCGAATCCTCCGACTTCGGCGCGGAGAAGGCCTTCGACGGCGACCCGGCCACGCGCTGGGCGAGCGTCGAGGGCAAGGATCCGCAATGGATCCGCGTCGACCTCGGTGCGAACGCCGACGTCAGTCGCGTCTCCCTGCGCTGGGAAGCCGCGTACGCCAAGGCCTACCGCGTCGAGATCTCCGCCGACGGCACCACCTGGACCCGCCTCGCCAACGAGACCGCGGGCAGCGGCGGCACCGACGACTGGGCCGGCCTCTCCGGCAAGGGCCGCTACCTGCGCGTCTACGGAACCGCGCGGGGCACCTCGTACGGCTACTCGCTGCACGAGGTCGAGGTCTACGGCACCGTCGACGACGGACCCCCGCCCACCGGCGGCTTCACCGTGGTCGCCGCGGGTGACATCGCCGCCCAGTGCACCGCCTCCGACAGCTCCTGCGCCCACCCGAAGACCGCCGCCCTGGCCAAGCAGCTCAACCCGAAGTTCTACCTGACCATGGGCGACAACCAGTACGACGACGCCCGGATCTCCGACTACCGGGCCTACTACGACAAGACCTGGGGCGCCTTCAAGGACAAGACCCACCCGGTCCCCGGCAACCACGAGACCTACGACCCGGCCGGCTCCCTCGCCGGGTACAAGGCGTACTTCGGGTCGATCGCCTACCCCCAGGGCAAGAGCTACTACAGCTTCGACGAGGGCAACTGGCACTTCGTCGCCCTCGACTCCAACGCCTTCGACCAGAAGGCGCAGATCGACTGGCTGAAGGCGGACCTCGCCAAGAACGGCAAGCAGTGCATCGCCGCCTACTTCCACCACCCGCTCTACTCCTCGGGCGGCCACGGCAACGACCCGGTCGGCAAGCCGGTCTGGAACATCCTCTACGGCGCCAAGGCCGACCTGATCCTCAACGGCCACGACCACCACTACGAGCGCTTCGCCCCGCAGGACCCCAACGGCAAGGCCACCGCCGACGGCATCACCGAGATCGTCGGCGGCATGGGCGGCGCCGAGCCCTACCCCATCGAGAACGTCCAGCCCAACAGCCAGAAGCGGATCAGCGGCCAGTACGGCGTGCTGAAGCTCGACTTCACCGACAACGGCTACAGCTTCAGCTACGTCGGCACCGACGGCAAGGCCAAGGACACCAGCCCGAAGTACACCTGCCACTGATGTACCTGGCGACCACAGGCCGCCCGGACACGTCGGCTCCGCCCCGCTCCGGCGGGGCGGGCCGGCGGGTCCCGGGAACCGTCCTGGCACTCGGCGCGGTCAGCCTCGTCACCGACATCTCCTCCGAGATGGTCACGGCGGTGCTCCCGCTCTACCTGGTCATCGGACTGGGTCTCTCCCCCCTCCAATTCGGCTTCCTCGACGGCCTGTTCAACGGCGCCACCGCCCTCGTGCGGCTGCTCGGCGGCCACGCCGCCGACCGCGGCAACCGCCACAAGCGCATCGCCGGCCTCGGCTACGCGCTCTCCGCCTGCTCCCGGCTCGGCCTGCTCCTCGCCGGGGGCGCCACCGCCGGGATCGCCGTCGCCCTCGCCACCGACCGCGTCGGCAAGGGCATCCGGACGGCGCCCCGCGACGCCCTGATCACCCTGAGCAGCCCGCCCGAGACGCTCGGCCGGTCCTTCGGCGTGCACCGGGCCATGGACACCACCGGCGCCCTGCTCGGCCCGCTCGCCGCGTTCGCCCTGCTGGGAGCGACGGCCGGAGCCTACGACGCGGTGTTCGTCGTCAGCTTCTGCGTCGGCCTCCTGGGAGTGCTGCTGCTCGTCCTGTACGTGCCCGGGCACCAGCCGGCCCCCGCCGCGCGCCCGGCCCCCCGCACCGGCACCGTCTTCGCGGCCCTGCGCGACCCCGCCTTCCGGCGCATCCTCGCGGCCGCCGCGCTGCTGGGCGCCGCCACCATCGGCGACTCCTTCGTCTACCTCCTGCTCCAGCGCCGCCTCGGCCTGCCGGTCGCCTGGTTCCCGCTGCTGCCGCTCGGCGGCGCCGCCGCGTACCTGCTGCTCGCCGTCCCGGCGGGCCGGCTCGCGGACCGGGTCGGCCGCCGACTGCCCTTCCTGTACGGGCACATCGCGCTCCTCGGCGTGTACGCGGCCCTGCTCGCCCCCGCCGCCGACGCCCCGGCCCTGCTCCTCCTGCTGCCCGTCCTCGCGCTGCTCGGAGCCTTCTACGCCACCACCGACGGGGTACTGATGGCCCTCACCGGACCCACGCTGCCCGCCGAGGGCACGGCACGCGGCCTCGCCCTCCTGCAGACCGGCCAGGCACTGGCCCGGATGCTGGCGGGCGTCGGATTCGGCGCCGTCTGGACGGTGTGGGGGCCCGACCCCGCCCTGTGGGCGGCCCTCGCGCTGCTGTGCGCCGCGCTGGGCGGCGGCTGGCTGCTGCTGCCGCGCTCCCCGTCCGGCCCCACCCCGTCCGCCCCTGCGGATCCCGCCCCGTCCGACCGCGAAAGGCACACCGCATGACCGACCGAGCCGGGTCCACCGGACCCGTGACCGCGCTGGGCGCCCGGGCCCGTACGGCGATCGTGGTGACCGTGGCGCTGGTGCTCGCCGGCGGCGCCACCGGGTACGTCCTGCACGCCGGGAACCGCCCCGCCACCCGCGCGGCCGCCGCGGACGCCTCCTTCGCGCTGGACCACCCCGCCCTGTACTACCGGGACTCCGCCACCGGACGCGTCGCGCACCAGGCCCTCCCCGGAGCCGCCGACGCGCCCGCCGCCCCGCGCGTCACCGGAGGCCCCTCCTGCGACCGGTTCTACGCCGCCGGGGACACCGCCCTGTGCCTGCGGGCCGAACCGGGCGCCCTGCCCAAGACGTACGCCATCGTGCTCGACCGGCAACTGCGCGAGGTCCGCCGGACCACCGTGCCCGGGGTTCCCAACCGGGCCCGGGTCTCCGCCTCGGGACGGATGCTGTCCTGGACGGTCTTCGCGACCGGAGACTCGTACGCCACCAGCGCCTTCTCCACCCGGACCGCCATCCTCGACCTGCGCACCGGCTACCTCGTCACGTCCATGGAGCAGATCCCCCTCACCCTCGACGGCGCCCGCTACCACGCGCCCGACGTCAACTACTGGGGGGTGACCTTCGCCCGCGACGACAACCGCTTCTACGCGACGGTCTCCACCAAGGGCCGGACCCATCTCGTGGAGGGCAACATGGGGGAGTGGTCCGCACGCGTCCTGCGGGAGAACGCCGAGTGCCCCTCGCTCTCGCCCGACAACACCCGCGTCGCCTTCAAGAAGAAGGTGTCCGACGACCCGGCCGCGCCCTGGCGGCTGTACGTCCTGGACCTGCGGACCATGCGGGAGACCCCGCTCGCCGAAACCCGCAGCGTCGACGACCAGGCGGCCTGGCTGGACGACGGCACCCTCGCCTACGCCCTGCCGGGCGCGGACGGCAGGGCCGGCGACATCTGGACGGTGCCCGCGGACGGCACCGGCACCCCGCGCCTGACCGTCCCGAACGCCTCTTCACCGGCGGCGCTGCGCTGACCCGCGCTCCGTCAGCTGGCGGAACCGGCCGCCGACCCGGTGGCCAGGTCGGCGCCCCAGCGCGCGAGCGCGGCGGCCAGGCCCAGCGGGCCCGAGCACAGCTCGGAGTCGGCCCCGGCGCGGCCACCCGGTCGGCGACGGTGGCCGGGGGGTGACCGGGGTGAAGTCCTCCGCCGCGACCACGTCTGCGACCGCCGTGCGCTCTCCCCAGATCAGGGTGCAGGCCCTCCAAGCCCGCGGCGAGCAGGCCACGGTCCGGGTCGACGAGGTCGATGTGGGATCCGGGCGGCAGGACGGTGAGCAGCGCGCGGGTGACCTGTCCCGTACCCGCTCCGAAGTCCAGCAACGTGGGAGCCGCGATGCCGTCCAGGGTGGCGGCCAGGAGCTGGGCCACAGGTGACGGCGGTGGCGTGGTGTTCGCCAATGCCGACGTCCAGGCCGAGAAAGACGTCGATGTCGCTGGTGTCGATCACGTGCGAGCCCCTCCGCTCACGCTTTCGTCGGCCTTGCCTCGCACCGAGCTGCCACACCCACGTCACGGAGAGCTTTTCCGGCCCGGGTGAAGCCGGTGCTCAAGCCCCTCATCAGCGGTCCGTCGATGCCTCCGGGCCCGGTGACACCGTGCGGCGCCTGGCATCGTGACCGACATCGAGCACCGGGCGGTGGACCTCGCCCGCGCGCAAGTCCTGGCGATGATCGAGGAACGGGCCGGGCCGTTAGCGGAGGCCGACCGGTGGGCGGCCTGGCGCTGGGAGCCGGCCTGGCCCGCGCCGCGCCTGCCCGAGAGTGCCGGCGAGCCATTGGGGCTTCGCTCTTGGCCGAGGGGACCACCCGTTCTCGACGTCGCGGGGGATGGCTTCGCTGAGTATGAGAACGGCCAGGACACCACTGGACGTCCCGCGTTCCACGTGCGTGTCCTCGCCGTACAGCGCGCCTCGGAACAACCGGGCAAAGTGGGCGACCCTACTCTTCCGCATGCGAATTGGTCTTCCGATGGCACAGCCGTGCCCCTGGTTTCAAGAAGGCGGTTCAGGCCGTTGTGATCAGATGCGGTCACCGTTTGCGGAACGGTCTCCTTCGGGAGGGGGAATCCACATGCCTGATGTCGACCTCGGACTTGCGACCGACTGGGACGAGGGCGAGACCCACGGCCGCGTCAAGCTGGTGCCGAACCGGACCTACCCCGGCACGGCGAAGAAGGACGTGGCGATCATCTCGCCGCACAGCGTCGAGATCGAGCTGAACTCGGACTTCTCCACCTCGCAGGAAGCGGACAAGGTCTACTTCACCACGCGCTACGGCAGCACGAAGAAGGTCATCGCCGTCTTTACGCGCGCCCGTGCGCCGCGACCCGGCCTCCAGCTGACCGGCCACGCCCGCGCGGTCGCCTCCGACGTCCGGCGCCGCGCGAGCCGGCTGCCGAAGAGCAGCGGGCCCCGGGCGCTCGCCGATGTCGTCCTGCGCAAGGCAGAAGATCGGCTGTCCGCGACGATCGAGGGTAGCGTGCACTGTGTCCAGAACCGCGCCCGTCTGGTCCGCGCCCTCTACGAACGCCTGGACCGCCTGGAGGCCGCGCTCGCCCCGGAGAAGGTTGCACCGGAGGGCGGCTGGAGGGTTGTCTGCAGGGGTGCACTAGGCGAGGGACCGCAGGTGTGACCGGAGGTGGGACCCCCCGAATCTGGTGATCTTCCATCTGTGCAGCTCAGGGGTCGTGGGCAAGCCCCCTTCGGAAAACGAAACCTCTTTGTCCGCGATAGCCGGAGGAAGAGGTCTGTCCCGTGTCCGGGCTGGCGGCGCCGCAGGGGTACATGTACCGGTACGGCTCGTGAGCGGATCCGGTGGCCCTTCGTCGTGGACCGCGCTCGGGAGATCGTGGACGGGTACGCGCCGCTCAAGGTGACCTTGAGGCAGGTCATGTACCGACTCGCAGCCGAGGGCGTGCTGCCGCGCACGCCGCCGATGTACCGGCGGATGTCCTCACAGCTGGCCCAGCCGGAACTGGAGCTCCCCGCCGTCTTCGGAGAGCACGGTCTCGCCATGCTTGCGGAGCACGGTCAGGTGGCCCTCGCGCTCGAAGAACTGCTGGGCGGCGCTGAGGTCGGCGATCCACGTGTCGGCCTGCGTGGGGCGCGGCTTCGGCTTCTCGTCCTCGGTGGCGGCAGCAACACCATCGCCCCGGACCAGGGCACCACCCGGCCGGTCATCCACATGCCCGCCCGCGGCATCCGGACCCGCCACCTCGCCGCCGGGCAGGTCGAGGCCACCGTCGCCGCCGGGCACCCGCTCACCGAAATCGGTGCCCGCACCGTCGTCGAAGGCCCGTCCGGCATCGAGTACCTCGGCGGGACCCCGGGCACTGCGGCTGTCGCGCCGGCCCAAAACGCCAGAGCGTACGGGCAGGAGATCGGAGACCGGCTCAGCGTCGTCACCGCTCACGACCGGAACACCCGCCGTACCCCGGATCGCCGCCGTCGAATGCGGGTTGGACTACCGCACGAGCCGGTTCAATGTCAGAAGCCCGCCGAGCGCCCGGCTTTCTTCGGGGAGCGGGGGTCCGGCCAGGCACGTCCTATGCGCGGCCGGCAAGGCCTGGGCAACCATCCGACACATGCCCAGCCCCGGAGAGCAGGGCACCGATCCATCGCGGTCCGCACCATCGGACGGATGTGAACCCGCCCCCGGCGGCCAGCCCGGTCGCTCGAGCCGCCCACAGCCGGCACTCGCAAGCGACCGCAGCCTCGGTGAGGCGCGAGGGGCTGCGGCAGGTGTGCTTCTCGTTCGCATCTGGAGGGCGGGTGGGGAACGAAGGTGCGAAACACCTGATCCGGCCCATCTTCGTGTTCAAGCGCCGCCATGGCCGTTGGACCCGGCGAAAGGTTCAGGCCGGCGCGGGTAGACGTGCCGCCGGACCGAGGTGCAGACGGGTGTCGACAAACATGGCGGATGTGTTCGATCTGGCCGGGCCCGAGGTCCGCTTCGTGCGCGGGCTGTTGAGCGAAGCGGGTCAGGACGCCTGGGACCGGCTCCTCGAATGGTTCATCGACGACTACTTCCGCCTCGACCTACTGGGGCTGGAGAACATCCCGACCGAAGGTCCGGCCGTCATCGTGTCCAACCATTCCGGGGCATGGGGGCTGGACGCCTTCGTGTTCCTGAAGGCCCTCACCCGCGCGCTGCGGCGGCCGATGAGCGTGCTCGCGGCCCCGCTCGTGTTCCGGTTGCCGGTGCTCGGCGCCTACGCCACGAGGCGGGGCGCGGTGCCCGTCGACCTGCGGGCCGGGGCGGAGCTGCTGAGCAACGGTGAGTTGGTCGCGGTGTTCCCGGAGGGAATCGGCGGACTGGAGAAGCCGTTCCGGGACCGCTACCGGCTCCAGCCGTTCAGCGCGGGATTCGCGGTGGCTGCCATCGGTGCCGGCGCGCCGGTGGTGCCCGTCGCCATCATCGGGGCGGAGGAATCCAGTCCGAAACTGGGCGAGTTGCCGGCCCTGGCCCGGCTCCTGGACCTCCCCTACCTACCGTTGACCTCGCCCTTCCCACTGCCCTCCAAGTGGCAGATCGTCATCGGCGAGCCGCTGCCCGCGCCGGCGCGGCCCCAGGGGATCCGGGCGCGCTCGGAGGCCGCCCGCCGTCTGTGCGTCGAGGTCCAGGACACGGTGCAGGAGATGATCGACCGGGAGAACGGCTGGCGTGAGCCCGCCCCGGAGTGAGCGGTGCGCCGCCCGGCGATGCCTGCGGGGCCGTACGGTCCGTACGGCCCCAGGGAGCGTTCAGTCGGCGAGCCGACGGGCGGCCCGCCGAACGTCGGCGGCGGCCCTTGCACAACGTTCCGCGTGTCCCAGCAGGACGGTGCGGAAGCGTTCGCCCTCCGCATCGGAGTTCCAACCGGTGTGCGCGGCGCAGTCCTCCAGGTCCTGCGCGTGCCGGTCGAGCAGGTCGGCGCTGGCCGCGGCCAGCGAGCCGTATGTTGCAGGCGGGCAGCCGCGGTCGGTGACGGCCGCCCGGGCCGCGCTCCCGACGTGGTGCGCCCTCGCTGCCGAGCGCGGCCCGGGCACGGAGCCGAGGGCCACCCGCAGCGCGTCCGGGTCGAGGCTCTGGGGCAGCCGGTCACGGGTGAAGCGGGGGGCCAGCAGCACGGGGCGGCCGGCCGCTGCGACGCCGCCGACGACCTCCTCGGCGACCCGCACCGCGAAGTCCGCTGCCGAGCAGGTCGTCGACGCCCCGCACAGGGCCGGTGCGCCCGCCGCGCCGCAAGGCCGTCCCAGGGCGAGGGCGGGAGCGGCGCTCCCCTGGAGCCGGAAGGGCATGGCGAGGACCTCGGTTCCCGCGGCGACGGCGAGGCCCTCCCAGACGAAGTCCGAGCGGACGGGATGGACTACCGCTTCGATCGGCGGGTAGCGGTCGAGGGCCGAAGCCACGGCGTGCGAGGGCGTGTCGGCGGCCTCCGCCCCGAGCAGGGCCAGGGCCTGGGCAGCAGTGTCGGCCGTCGCCCGTGACACCACGTCGAGCAGGTGCGCGAGGGCGGGAGCGGCGTCGTCGGCGGGCTGTGACGTAGCGCTGCGTGCGGCTACCGATGCGGGGTCGGGATCCACGAGGTAGGAGGTGAGCCGGCGGAGCAACGCCGCATCGTGCCGCCGTCCCTCACGACGGGCCGCCCCCTCTCCGGCACGCCGCAGCACCTCGCTCAACAGCCGGTCCTCAGCCGCCGACGCGCCCAGCACCACCCGGCGCGCGGCCCGCGCCGTCCCGTCCCGCCAGTCCTCGCGGCTGACGGTGCCGTCGCCGAGCCGCCGGTCGAGGAGGCGCCGCACCTCGTCGGCGAGCAGTTCGCTGAGCGCGTCGTCGGCCCCGCCCGCGAGCGGGAGTGCCCCGGGCGGGGTGTCGGCGTGCGGGTACAGGCCGCGCCGATGGCCGGCGGCGGTAAGTCGTACGGCGGGTCCGAGGGCGGCGCCGTCGGCGCCACGGGCGAGCAGGTCGGCGGTGTCCTGCGGGGTCAGCGGCACGAGGAAGGCACCGAAGGGGGTGCTCAGGCGTACGGGTGCGCCGCCGCGGGTACGCCGCAGGTGGGCCAGGAGCTGCCGGGTGGCCCCTTCCCGGGTGAGGGCGTCGAGCCCCAGCAGTCGGGCCGGGGCATCCGTCCATGGCAACCGGTGGCCGAGCATCGCGATGCTGAACACGGCGTTCTCCAGCGGCCGGGCGGTGCGGGGCCGCCGACCCGTCACCGCAGGCGGGGGCACGGCGGCGGGCGGGGTTCCGGGCGGGGTGGGGGGACCGGGGCGGGTGCTGTTCATGGGGGGCGTCCTCAGGGTCACTTGTCGCGCAGCATGTAGGGCTGGTTCACCGTGATGGCGCCGTCGTAGAGCCGCAGCAGCGTGTTGACCTGGTCGCGCATTGCCGCCTGCGGACCGCGGAGGCTGTCGGAGTAGGCCTGCGGGGCGTGCGAGAGCGGGTAGTCGTACGTCTCGTCCAGCCAGGTCAGTTCCAACCAGTGGTCCGGGATGTCGTTGGGCGAGGCCGGGCCACGGCCGTCCAGGGTCGGGATCACGTCGTGCTCGTTGAGCAGGCTGATGACCTGGGTGGTGTGGTCGGCGGGGCGTTTGGCGTCGATGGGCGAACCCAGCGCGAGGACGTGGGTGATCCGGTACTCGGAGGCGACGTCGACCTCGGACGCCAGGTTCATGGCGGTCAGACCGCCGAGGCTGTGACCGACGAGCATCAGCTCGGCTCCCGCCGGTACGCCCGCCCGGGCCAGAAGGGCCTTCACGGCCCGGGTGTAGGTGGTGTCGATGCGCAGCAGGCCGTCGAAGGCACCGATGACGTCCTGCGGGGTGTTGTTGCTGAGGAGTCCGAAGCTGGTCCCGGGCAACAGCAGGACGTAGCGGTCGCTCCCGTCCTCGCACGCGATGCGGCGCAGCAGCACCAGCCCGTGGTTGCCGAGCGCGCCGATGTCGTCGACGTAGCTGACGAGGTCATTGGAGGAGTGGGCGAGCCGGGAGGCGAGGATGGGGTCGGCGTCCGTGCGCTCGGCCCGGCCGGGCCCCGGGTTGAAGCGCGCCAGCAGCGAGCTGGGCAGGCCGAGGAAGGGATCGGTGGTCGGCACCCCTCCGGCCAGGGTCACCCAGGAGAAGCCGTCGTTGACCGGGTTCTCGTCGAGCAGCCCGGTCAGCGCCAGCAGTTCCATGACGACGGGGCTGATGGTGGTGAGCGCGCGGGTCACCCCGAACCGCTCGACCAGTGCGAGGAAGGCGCGCAGAGCCTCCAGGCGATCGCCGCGCACCGTGGCGTCGGTGAGCCGACGGGCCCACGGGGTGTCCAGGTTCGAATGGGCTGCGGCCGCCGCGGCGATGCGCAGGGCGAAGGCGTCCACCGCCATGGCCACGGCGGCGGGTCGCCGGTAGGTCACGTTCCCGACGACGCGGGCCAGCTCCCCCACGATGCCGCCGTTCGCGCCGAAGCCGAGCCCCTGCGAGCCGGTCAGGGCGCGGGCGCAGGCCAGTACGCTGCCCACGGCCCATGCCGGGTCGCGCAGGGCGCGCAGGCCCGACCGCCAGCTACTGAGGGCCCCGGTGAGTTCCGCACTCGCCTGCCGGGCGGTCAGGGCGGCCTCGGCCAGCAACAACGAGGCTGCTACCAGAAGTTCGGCCTCCGCGGCAGGCTCGGGCGCGATCCCCGGGGCCACCGGCCGGCCGGTGGGCAGCGATCCGGCGTCCCCGGATGGCACGGCCGGCGCTGGCACCGTCGCCGGTTCCGGAGCGCCACCCGGTACGTCCGCACCGGTCGGTTCCGATCCGGCGGCCTTGCGTTGCCCGGTGAGGAGCTGCGGTGGATGCCCGATCGCATGGCGTGTCACGTAGCAACCTCTCGTCGCTGAAGGGACGGACGGTGGGCGTCGTCCGACGACCCACCGTCCTGTCCGCTGCCCACTGTTCGCGACACATGGTGACAGCGGCCCGGCAGAAGGATCAGTGGTGACAGAGCGACGGAACGCATCCAATGTCCAGATTCCCCGTGCCGACAAAAGTGTTAACGAGCAGGTCACCGGGGTGACGCGCCGTCGGACCGCCACCCGCCACCGCCGTACGGGTGAGGCGGAGGTCGCCCGGCCCGAGGGGCTGACACCGCGGACCGCCGTTGACGGGAGGGCCCGCCCCGAACGCCCGCGTCGCCGCGGCGCGGGTCGACCCGCCGCACGGATCGACCCGAACCGACCTGTTCACGCTCCGTTGCCGACCGCCCCCGGGAGGCATCGACTGCCGGTGAATGGGTGGGGTGGTGGCAGCGGTTGGTCGTCAGCGGGTGACCGGGTGGCTTTGTTCACGTTCAGCAGCAGCGTTTGTCTGCCGGTTTGGGCGTCGGTTGGTGATCACTGGGCCGCGGAATGTTCACGAGAGACAGGTCACCGAGGACGCCGGCTCCACCCCGGAGTGGTGCCTGGAACGCGCCCGTGTCACCGTCCACACCGCCGACGGCAAGAAGCACCACTTCGACAACCTGCGCCTGGGCACCAAGGCGGAGAACCGGCGGATCTGGCTGGCCCAGAGGTACGGCAAGCGCATCCACCTGCGCCGCGTCAACGCCTGACCCGCCGCGAACACGGAAACGGGTGTCCGTGAGCTGATCGGCCGGACCCGGGCGGAGGCCCGGGTCCGGCCGCGGCCGCGCGCCCCACCCTCACATAGCCGGTGCCGTCGTAACCCCTCCGGCCATCCGCAGGGGCTGTGGCCGCGGGCGGTGGTGGAGGCCCCTCACCCTGAAGCGGTCCGCGCCGTGCTGCGGGGCGCGGGGACGGCAGCGGACCGGCTGACGGATGCCCTCGGTGTCGCCGCCGCACCGTCTGCCCTGCCGTCCCAGGTCGGGACCGCCAAGCCCGCGCCCTCGCGGGACCAGGCCGCGCCGCCCACCGTCAGGCTGCCACCGGCATCCGCAACCGGGCCGCCGCCTGAACTGGTGGCTTGGGGAGCCTGACGCTGTTCCGTAGAGGTCAGGGATCATGTCCGTGTTGCTGCTGTGAGACGGGGGCTGGGCATGAGGGCGGTTGGCGAGTTCGAAGGGCTCCTGGGGGCACCGGTGCGGAGCGGCGAAGGAGAGCTGATCGAGGCGATCGCCAGGGACTGGTCGGTCGAGTTGCCCGCGGACTTCGTCGAGGTAGCCGGCGCGTATGGGGACACGTCGATCTCGGAGTACATCTACTTCTGCGGAGCTCGCACTCTGAAGGAGTACGCCGACGGGATGGGACGGCTCCTGGAGAAGTCGCGCACTGTCCCACGCGCTGTGCTCCCGACCCCTGGCGGCGCCCTGGTGTCAACGGCCACTCAGTTCTCCCCGGAGGCGGCCAGTAATTCTCCCCACTGGC
>NZ_JBVJLO010000038.1:17989-25014 GCF_055584685.1 Streptomyces sp. NPDC102258 | reverse complement strand
TCCGCGACAGCCCGAAATCCTTCAGCGCCTCCACCGTCAGCGTCGTCAGCGGCACACGGTGGATGCTGTACGCGTCCAGCGACCCGTCGTCCAGCGGCGAGGTGTCGTAGCCGACCTTCGCCATCGGCCGCTTCGTGAACTCGTCCGTGTTCACGATGATCTCCGCACCCCGCGGCACGTCCCCGATGTTCGCCTTCAGCGCCGCCGGATTCATCGCCACCAGCACGTTCGGCGCGTCACCCGGGGTCAGGATGTCGTGATCGGCGAAATGCAGCTGGAACGAGGACACCCCCGGCAGCGTCCCGGCAGGCGCCCGGATCTCCGCCGGGAAGTTCGGCAGCGTCGACAGGTCATTGCCGAACGACGCCGTCTCCGAGGTGAAACGGTCACCCGTCAACTGCATACCGTCACCCGAATCACCCGCGAAACGGATGACCACACGGTCGACGCGACGGATTTCCTTGCCGGTCCCCTCGGGCGAGTGCTCGTCGCGCTGGCCGCCGATGGGCCCACCGGCCCCGTCGGCCTGCTCGGCCGGGCTACTGACCTGGCTGGTCACTGAACTGGACCTCCTTCGAGGCGGACGTTCGTTCCCAAGACCCACCCTACGTCCGTGTGGATTGACGGCCCCGGGTTCGCCCGCATTCTGGACCGGCCCCTCCGGGCCGGCCTGTCCGACAGACGTCGTGCTCTACGCGAATCTTCCAATCCCCCCGGCCCACACCGGCGCGGCTCACCTGACAGGCAGTCAGCCTGTCAGACGCTCACGACCGCAGATAGGTGAGGACCGCCAGTACGCGCCGGTGATCCCCGTCACTCGGGGACAGGCCCAGCTTCATAAAGATATTGCTGACGTGCTTCTCCACGGCTCCGTCGCTGACGACGAGTTGCTTGGCCACAGCGGAATTCGTCCGTCCCTCCGCCATCAGGCCCAGTACCTCCCGCTCGCGCGGGGTCAGCCCGGCCAGCACGTCCTGCTTGCGGCTGCGGCCGAGCAGCTGCGCCACGACCTCGGGATCAAGGGCCGTACCGCCCCGCGCCACCCGTACGACGGCGTCCAGGAACTCCCGGACGTCGGCCACCCGGTCCTTCAGCAGGTACCCCACACCGGTACTGGAACCGGCCAGCAGTTCGGTGGCGTACTGCTCCTCCACGTACTGCGACAGCACGAGCACGCCTATCCCGGGGTGCTCGCGGCGCAGCCGCACGGCGGCCCGTACGCCCTCGTCGGTGTGCGTCGGGGGCATCCGTACGTCGGCCACCACCACGTCGGGCAGCGCGTCCTCGGCCGCGAGGTCCGCCACCGTCTTGATCAGGGCTTCCGCGTCCCCGACGCCCGCCACGACGTCATGCCCCCGGTCGGTCAGCAGCCGGGTCAGGCCCTCACGCAGCAGCACCGAATCCTCGGCGATGACCACCCGCACCCTGTCTTCCACGTTCAGCAGCTCCCGCGTCACTCAGCACCCGGGGACCCGTACCCGGCGGGCCGGACATCCCTGGACCGGCCAAGCATCCCAGCCCACCCGCCGAACGCGAGCCGAAACCCCGGCGAAATCCAGCCTCTGCGGGGAGAGCGCCAGGGCCACCGGGTCGATCCGGTTGCGGACCGGCAAAATGCAGCCTCTGCGGGGAGAGCGCGCCGGAGTCCCCGGGTCGATCCGGGCGCCGACCGGCACAATCCAGCCTCGTAGGGAGAGCGCGCCAGGGCCACCGGGTCGATCCGGATGCGGACCGGCAAAATCCAGCCTCGCCGGCGTTTGAGGCGCGGGGGTCCGGGGGCTGGCCCCCGGCAGCGGACCCGCACCCGGATGACGGGCGGCAGGCCCACGGGGTGTGGGCCCCGGCCCGAGCCCGCCCGGGCAGGGGCGGGGCCCGGGGGAGCCCCCGTAAAAGCCCGGCCAGGGCACGGTCAGGCCCGCCACGGCAGCTCCGCCGTGACCACCGTCCCCCGCCCCTCCTCCGAGTCGACGACCAGCACCCCGTCCACCGCGTCCAACCGCTCCGCGAGCCCCGCCAGCCCCGACCCGCCCCGCGGATCCGCCCCGCCCCGCCCGTCGTCGGAGACCTGCAACAGCAGCCGTCCGCCGGACTTCCACACGTCCACGCTCGCCCCCCGGACGCCCGGCCCCGCGTGCTTGCTCACGTTCTGCAACAGCTCGGAGACCACGAAGTACGCGATCCCCTCGATCGCGGCCGCCGGCCGCCCCGGCAGATCCACCGCCACCCGCACCGGCACCACGCACCGCGACGCCACCGACGACAGCGCCGCGTCCAGCCCCCGGTCGGTCAGCACCGCCGGGTGGATCCCCCGGGCCAGGTCCCGCAGTTCCTGGAGGGCGACCTTCACCTCCCCGTGCGCCGCGTCGACCATCGCCGCCGCCTCCCGCGGATCCTCCGCCAGCTTCTCCTTCGCCAGCCCCAGATCCATCGCGAGGGCGACCAGCCGCGCCTGCGCCCCGTCGTGCAGGTCCCGTTCGATCCGCCGCAGGTCCGCCGCCGCCGTGTCCACGACCACCCCGCGGTCGCTCTCCAGCTCCTGGACGCGGTCGTCGAGGCGCGAGCGCCCGAGCAGACCGCCGATCAGGACCCGGTCGACGCTGGTCAGCGCCCGGACGACCCACGGCGTGGCGAGGGTGACGAGGAGCCCGACCAGGAAGGTGGCGGCGATGGCCACGGGGGAGTCGAGGTAGAAGGAGTAGCCGTCGTTCTCGAAGAGCTGGAGGCCCGGCTGGTTCGTGTACGCGGGGAAGACCCAGAACCACAGCGGGTACAGCAGGGCGCTCCACCCGTACGCCCACAGGGTCAGCGCCAGGCAGAACGAGAACACCGCCCACGGGAAGTGGACCACCGCGTAGAGCAGGTGGCGCCAGGCGCTGCCGCTCTTGAGCAGCGCCCCCATCGCGGTCAGCGCCCCGCCCTTGGCCGCCCGGACCGGCGGCGGATCGGCGACCGGCATCCGCAGCAGCGCCCGGGCGCGGCTCCGCTCGACGCGGCCGAAGCCCCGGCACAGCAGGAGTACGCCGGCCAGCACCGGGACCCCGATAAAGGTGACGAGCAGCCCGGCGCCGAGGGCCGTGCCGGTGATGGCGAGCCCGAAGTACACCCCGCTCAGCGGCAGCCCGGTCAGCACGAACCCCAGTTCCCGCCATGTCCGCGCCGCCACCGGAGCCCGCAGCACCGCGACGGGACCACCTCCG
The DNA here is from genome assembly GCF_055584685.1 of Streptomyces sp. NPDC102258. Classification (NCBI taxonomy): domain Bacteria; kingdom Bacillati; phylum Actinomycetota; class Actinomycetes; order Kitasatosporales; family Streptomycetaceae; genus Streptomyces; species Streptomyces sp. NPDC102258. The sequence continues at coordinate 21,817 of NZ_JBVJLO010000038.1, read as the reverse complement.
CCGCGGCCCATGCCGTCGCCCTCGCCGTCGCCCTTGCCCATGATCCCGACCCGCCCTTTCCACACCGCTCTGCCGACTCCACCCACCCTGCCGTCCGCTCCTATCCGGAACCATGCGGCGGGTCGGCGTCCGCGCCCGGGGGTTAACCCCACCCCGCGCCGCGCCCGCTTCCCCCGCAGACACCGAAGGGGCCCCGCCCACCCGGACGGGACCCCGTAAAAACCCGGCCAGGGCCCACGCCCCGCCCACCCGGACGGGACCCCGCAAAAGCCCGGCCAGGGCCCACGCCCCGCCCACCCGGACGGAGCCCCGTAAAAGCCCGGCCAGGGCCTACGTCCGGTCGCGCCACGGCAGCTCCGCCGTCACCACCGTCCCCGCCCCCTCCGGGGACTCCACCAGGAGCACCCCGTCCACCGCCCGCAGCCGCTCCGCGAGCCCGGCCAGCCCCGACCCGGCCCGTACGTCGGCCCCGCCGCGCCCGTCGTCCGAGACCCGGATCAGCAGCCGGGCCCCCGACCGCCACACCTCGACCGCCGCCCCACGGGCGCCCGGCCCCGCGTGCTTGCTCACGTTCTGCAGCAGCTCGGAGACCACGAAGTACGCGATCCCCTCGATCGCCTCCGCCGGCCGCCCCGGCAGGTCCACCGCCACCTTCACCGGCACCAGGCACCGCGACGCCACCGACGACAGCGCCGCGTCCAGCCCCCGGTCGGTCAGCACCGCCGGATGGATGCCCCGGGCCAGGTCACGCAGCTCCCGCAGCGCCATCTTGACCTCCCCGTGCGCCTCGTCGACCATCGCCGCCGCCCCCTCCGGGTCCTCCAGCAGCTTCTCCTTCGCCAGGCCCAGCCCCATCGCGAGGGCGACCAGCCGCGCCTGCGCCCCGTCGTGCAGATCCCGTTCGATCCGCCGCAGGTCCGCCGCCGCCGTGTCCACGACCACCCCGCGCCCCGACTCCAGCTCCGCGATGCGCCGCTCCAGCTCGTCCGAGGGGGACAGCAGGCCCCGTACCATCGCCCGGTCCACGTTGGTCATGCCGCGGACCAGGTACGGCAGCACCGGCCACAGCACGAACAGCCCCGCCAGCGTTACCGTGAAGGTCAGCACCCCCCACGGCAGGCGGACCAGCTCGTACAGCACCGTCCGCCACCCCACCGGGTCCTTCACGCCCGCCCACAGCCAGGCGAAGAACCCGCCCGCCCGCCGCGGCCCGGGCAACGGGGTCGGTTCGGCCACCCGCACCCCGAGCAGGGTCCGCGCCCGCGCGCGTTCGAGCCGGCCGAGCTGGCGGGACCCGTACAGACCGCACAGCAGCAACGGCAGTCCCACAGCGGTCACGGACAGACCGCCCGCGGCCGCCACCATGAACACCGTGTAACCGAATCCGATCAAGGCCGCCGGCAGATTGGCCAGGAGATGAGCGATCTCCTTCCACGTGACCGCGTCGAAGACGGGCCGCACGCGCGGAGGGTACAGAGCTTGATCGTTCGCGGTCATGCGGCACAGCCTGCCAATTCCGCCCGCCCGATGCCATGGGGCGGCCCGGCGGCAGTGAACGGGGGATAACCCCACCCCGCTCAGCCCAGGGCCTAGACTCCCGTCCGTACCAGATCATCCTGATCGTCGACAGTGGCCGAGGAACGAGGAACGGACGTGCCCGACCCCACGGTATCGACCGTGACCACCGTGACCGCGACCACCGTGACGGCGGCGGACTACTTCCGGAGCTATTCGGTCGTCGGCCTGCTCGCCGTCCTCGGCGTGCTCTTCGTCGCCGTGGCCTTCGGCGCCGGCCGCCTGCTGCGGCCCGTCGTCCCCACGCCCGAGAAGCTGCTGACCTACGAGTGCGGTGTGGACCCCGTGGGCGAGGGCTGGGCGCACACCCAGGTCCGCTACTACGTCTACGCCTTCCTCTACGTCGTCTTCGCCGTCGACTCGATCTTCCTGTTCCCGTGGGCGACGGTCTTCGCCGCCGCCGGTTACGGCGCCACGACCCTGGTGGAGATGTTCGTCTTCCTCGGATTCCTGGCCGTCGGCCTGCTCTATGCGTACAAGAAGGGCGTCCTCGCATGGACGTGACACCCCGGCCGGCCGCCGCCTCCCGGCCCGAACCCCCGCTTCCGCAGGCGCAGCCGCAGCCGCTTCCGCTGCCGGAGCCCAAGCGCCTGGGCGTGCTCTCGCGCCTGGCCCCGGAGCCGATGAAGGTGGTCCTGAACTGGGGCCGCCGCTACAGCCTGTGGGTCTTCAACTTCGGCCTCGCCTGCTGCGCCATCGAGTTCATCGCCGCCTCCATGGCCCGCCACGACTTCATCCGGCTCGGCGTCATCCCCTTCGCGCCCGGGCCGCGGCAGGCCGACCTGATGATCGTCTCGGGCACGGTGACGGACAAGATGGCCCCGGCCGTCAAGCGGCTGTACGAGCAGATGCCCGAGCCCAAGTACGTCATCTCCTTCGGCGCCTGCTCCAACTGCGGCGGGCCGTACTGGGACTCGTACTCGGTCACCAAGGGCGTCGACCAGATCATCCCCGTCGACGTGTACGTGCCCGGCTGCCCGCCCCGGCCCGAGGCGCTGCTCCAGGGCATCCTCAAGCTCCAGGAGAAGATCGCCCGCGAGTCCCTCGCCGAGCGGTACGCGGCCACGCCGTCCGTCTCCCAGCTGACCAGCGGGCTCGTCCCGCCCCCGCCCGCCCCGGAGGCCGGAGCGTGAACCTCTACGACTCCCTCCCCGACGCGGCCGCGACCGTCTTCGGCGCCGAGGCCGTGGGCTCGTACGCGTACGAGGTCCTCACGGTGGACGTGCCCGTCGGCTCCTGGATCCCGGCGCTGGAGATCGCCCGGGACAAGCTGGGCTGCACCTACTTCGACTGGCTGAGCGCGGTCGACGAGCCGGGCACCGGATTCCGGATCTGCGCGCACGTCGTCGCCCTGGAGAACCACCGCGTACGCCGCCTCCTGCTGCGCACGACCGTCCCGCACACCGCCCCCGCCCTGCCGTCCGCCGTCGCGGTGTACGCGGGCGCCGAGTGGCACGAGCGGGAGACCCACGAGATGTTCGGGGTCGACTTCACCGACCACCCGCACCTGGTACCGCTGCTGCTCCCGGAGAACTTCGAGGGACACCCGCTGCGCAAGGACTTCGTCCTGGCGGCGCGGGTCGCCAAGGCGTGGCCCGGCGCGAAGGAGCCGGGCGAGGCCCACGACCCCGACGCCCCGAAGCGCCGCCAGATGCTCCCGCCCGGCGTCCCCGACCCGAACGACTGGGGCCCCCTCAAGGGCCAACTCCCCCCGGCCCCCACCCGCACCCCCCGCACCCCCCGCACCCCCCGCGAGGGCACCCCGGCCCGCCGCCCCCGGCCGACGGCGGCCGCGTCCCCGACGGCGGAAGCCCCGGAAACCCCGCGCCGTACCCGCTCGGTGTCGGACGGCTCGGCAAGCCAGACGCCCCCGGCGGGCGAGACCCCGTCGGCCCCGGAGGCCGCCCGCCCGGCGCGCCGTACCCGCTCGGTGTCGGACGGCTCGGCCAGCCAGACACCCCCGGCGGGCGAGCCCCCGGCCCCCGAGGCCCTCTCCGACCCCGAGGCTCCGCGCCCGGCGCGCCGTACTCGCTCGGTGTCGGACGGCTCGGCAAGCCAGACGCCCCCGGCGGGCGCGACCCCGTCCGCCGAAGCCCCCTCCGCCCCGGAGGCCCCGGCCCCCGACGCCGCCCCGGAGGCCCCGCGCCCGGCGCGCCGTACCCGCTCGGTCGCGGACGGCTCGGTCAGCCAGACGCCTCCGGCGGGTGAGTCCTCGTCCGCCGAGGCCCCGTCGGCCCCGGAGGCCGCCCGCCC
>NZ_JBVJLO010000038.1:0-17892 GCF_055584685.1 Streptomyces sp. NPDC102258 | reverse complement strand
CCCGGCGCGCCGTACTCGCTCGGTGTCGGACGGCTCGGCCAGCCAGGCGCCCCCGGCGGGGGAGGCTCCGGCCCCGGAGGGCCCGCGCCCGGCGCGCCGTACCCGCTCGGTCGCGGACGGCTCGACCAGCCAGACGCCTCCGGCGGGTGAGTCCTCGTCCGCCGAGGCCGCCTCCGCCCCGGAGGCCCCGCGCCCGGCGCGCCGTACTCGCTCGGTGTCGGACGGCTCGGCCAGCCAGGCGCCCCCGGCAGCGGAACCCCCCGCAGGCCCGGCGCCCCGCCGCCCGGCTCCGCGAAGCGAAGACGCTCCGTGGCACCACCCGAAGCCCGCCTTCGAGGAGCCCGGGGAGCCCCCCGCCACCCCGCCAGACCCCGACCCCGATCCCCACACCCCCACCGGAGGCGACGCGTGAACGACGCCCTCGACGTCGCCCTGCGACTGATCGTCGTCTTCGCCGTCTTCCTCGTGCTCCCCCTCGTCGTAGGGCAGACCGAGCACAAGGTGATGGCGCACATGCAGGGCCGCCTCGGCCCCATGTACGCCGGCGGCTTCCACGGCTGGGCCCAGCTCGTCGCCGACGGAGTCAAGTTCGCGCAGAAGGAGGACATCGTCCCGGCCAACGCCGACCGGCGGATCTTCCAGCTCGCCCCCGCCGTCGCGCTGCTCCCCTACCTCCTCGTGCTCCTCGCCATCCCCATCGGCCCCGGCGACGGCGCCGTCGGGGCCGTCATCGACGCCGGCCTCTTCTTCGCGCTCGCCGTCATGGGCATCGGCGTCCTCGGCTCCCTCATGGGCGGCTGGGCCTCCGCCAACAAGTTCTCCCTGCTCGGCGGCCTCCGTACCGCCGCCCAGCTCCTCGCGTACGAGCTGCCCATGCTGCTCGCCGCCGCCTCCGTGGCGATGGCCGCCGGGACCGTGTCCCTCCCCGGCATCCTGGACGCCTTCCAGTGGTGGTGGCTGCCCTGGCAGATCATCGGCGCGCTGGTCTTCTTCACCGCCGGCCTCGCCGAACTCCAGCGGCCCCCCTTCGACATGCCCGTCGCCGACTCCGAGATCATCTTCGGCGCGTACACCGAGTACACCGGCCTGCGCTTCGCGCTGTTCCTGCTCGCCGAGTACGCCGGCATCGTCGTCCTCTGCGGCCTCACCACGGTCCTGTTCCTCGGCGGCTGGCACGGCCCCTTCGGCGGCGACGGCCTCGGCTGGGTCTGGACCCTCCTCAAGGTCGCCGTCCTCGCGTTCGTCGTCATCTGGCTCCGCGTGAGCTACCCGCGACTGCGCGAGGACCAGCTCCAGAAGCTCGCCTGGACCGTACTCATCCCCCTCGCGCTCGCCCAGATCGCGCTCACCGGCATCGTGAAGGTGGCGATCCAGTAATGCCCCCGATCCCCGGATCCGGCCTCGCCAAGGGCCTGGCCGTCACCCTGCGCACGATGACCAAGCGCGCGCACACCGCCCAGTACCCCGAGACACAGCCCGAGCTCCCGCCCCGCAGCCGCGGGGTCATCGGCCTGTTCGAGGAGAACTGCACGGTCTGCATGCTGTGCGCCCGCGAGTGCCCCGACTGGTGCATCTACATCGACTCCCACAAGGAGACGGTGCCCGCCGCCGCCCCGGGCGGCCGCGAGCGCAGCCGCAACGTCCTCGACCGCTTCGCCATCGACTTCTCCCTCTGCATGTACTGCGGCATCTGCATCGAGGTGTGCCCCTTCGACGCCCTGTTCTGGTCGCCGGAGTTCGAGTACGCGGAGACCGACATCCACGACCTCACCCACGAGCGCGACAAGCTGCGCGAGTGGATGTGGACCGTGCCGGCCCCGCCCGCCCTGGACCCGGCCGCCGAGGAGCCCAAGGAGATCGCCGCCGCCCGCAAGGCCGTGGAGAAGGCCGAAGCCGCCGCGGCGGCCGCCCGGGCCGCCGCAGCCGCGGACACCCCGGACGGCACGCCCCCGACCACCCCGGAGGCCGACGCGTGAGCCCCGCAACCGCCCCCCTGGCAGCCGCCGCGGGCCACGGCTTCCTCTCGCCGACCGGCGTCGAGATCGCCTTCGTCCTCGTCGGCCTCGCCACCCTCGGCGCGGCCGTCATCACGGTCACCACCAAGCAGCTCGTGCACGCCGCCCTCTGGCTGGTCGTGGCCCTCGGCGGGATCGCCGTCGAGTACCTGCTGCTGACCGCCGAGTTCATCGCCTGGGTCCAGGTCCTGATCTACCTCGGCTCCGTGGTCGTCCTCCTCCTCTTCGGGCTGATGCTCACCAGGGCCCCGATCGGCCGCTCCCCGGACGCCGACTCCGGCAACCGGTGGGTCGCCCTCGGTGTCGCCGGCGTCGCGGGTGCCGCCCTCGTCTGGGTGGTCGTCGACGCCTTCCGCACCACCTGGATCGACCTCGACGGGCCCGCCCAGGGCTCCACCAAGGTCTCCGGCGAGATCCTCTTCCAGCACTGGGTGCTGCCCTTCGAGGCGCTCTCCGTGCTCCTCCTCGCCGCCCTGATCGGCGCGATCGTCCTCTCCCGCCGCACCACCCCCGCCGAAGAAGCCGAGGCCGAAGCCGAAGCCGCCGCCCGCGACGCCGGCGACCGGCCCCTCCCCACCGGTGACACCGACGGCCGCAGCGGGAAGGGACCGCGCTGATGCACCTCGCCTACCCCGCCGTCCTGGCGGTCCTGCTCTTCGCCACCGGCCTCTACGGAGTGCTCGCCCGCCGCAACGCCATCCTGGTCCTGATGTCCGTCGAGCTGATGCTCAACGCCGTCAACCTCAACCTGGTGGCCTTCGACGTCTGGCTGCGCGACACGCTGCACGCCGGCCAGGCACTCACCCTGTTCACGATCGCCATCGCCGCCGCCGAGATCGGCATCGGCCTCGCGATCGTCCTCACGGTCTACCGCAACCGGGGCACCTCGGACGTCGACAGGCTGCGCGACACCGCCGAGGGCCACGACGGCACCGGCACCCGGTCCGACGACACCACCACCCGGCCGGAGGTCGCCGCGTGAGCACCACGACCCTCGCGGTCCTCGTCCCCCTCCTGCCCTTCCTCGGCGCGGTGGCAGGCCTGCTCCTCGGCCGGACCGCCCCCGGCTTCGTCCGCCCGCTCGCCATCCTGCCGACGCTGGCCGCCGCCGTACTGGCCGTGTGCGTCGCCGTCCGCCAGGGCGGCGGCGCGGCGATCGACACCGCCACCGAGCTGACCCCGACCGGCTCCGTGCCGATCGACCTCTCGCTCCACCTGGACGGCTTCGCCGCCCTCGTCGCCGTCCTCGTCGGAGTCGTCGCCACCTGCGTTCAGCTCTACTCGACGGCCTACCTCCGCGAGGACCCCCGCTACCCCTCCTACGCGGCGCTCGTCTCCCTCTTCACCTCCGCCATGCTGCTCGTCGTCTACTCCGGCGATCTGATGGTGCTGCTGGTCGGCTGGGAGGTCATGGGCATCTGCTCCTACTTCCTCGTCGGCCACTACTGGGAGACCGAGGCGGCCCGCTCCGCCTCCCTGAAGGCCTTCCTCGTCACCAAGCTCGGCGACGTGCCCTTCCTCATCGGGCTGTTCGCGCTCGCCGCCGACGCCGGCTCCTTCCGGATCACCAAGATCCTCGGCGCCGTCGCCTCCGGCGGCCTCGACCACCCGACGCTGATCGCGCTGCTCCTGCTCGCGGGCGTCGCCGGGAAGTCCGCGCAGTTCCCGCTGCACACCTGGCTCCCCGACGCCATGGCCGGCCCCACCCCGGTCTCCGCGCTGATCCACGCCGCGACGATGGTCGCCGCCGGCGTCTACTTCGTCGCCCGCCTCCTGCCCGTCTTCGCGGCCTCCCGCGCCGCACTGGTGGTCATGGCCGTCATGGCGGCCGTCACCATGGTCGGCTCCGCCCTCGCCGCCCTCGCCCAGGACGACATCAAGCGCGTCCTCGCCTACTCCACGGTCGGCCAGCTCGGCTACATGACCGGGGCCCTGGCCGTCGGCGACCGCGGCGCCGCCGTCTTCCACCTCCTGTCCCACGGCGCCTTCAAGGCGCTCCTCTTCCTCGGCGCGGGCGTGATCATCCACGCCGCCGGGACGAACTCCCTGGCCGCCATGTCCCGCATGGACGGCCTGTCCAAGCGCGTCCCCGACGCCTTCTGGACGATGACGATCGCGCTGCTCGCGCTCGCCGCCATCCCGCCCTTCGCCGGCTTCTTCTCCAAGGAAGCCGTCCTCGTCGCCGCCGAGCACGCCGCCGGCGGCCACTCCGACATCGCCCCCAGCGCCGCCGGCTGGCTGGTCCTGGTCGCCGGCGTGCTGACGGCCCTGCTCACCGCCGCCTACGCCACCCGGCTGTGGCTGATGGCCTTCCGCGGCCGGGGCGCCGCCGCCCCCGACCACGGCAGGCAGCCCGTCGCCATGACCGGCGTGCTGTGGCTGCTGGCGATCCCCACCACCGCCTTCGGCCTCGCCGCGGGCCCCCTCGCCGACTGGTTCGACGGCAGGGCACTCACCCCGTCCGTGACCACCTCGGTCCTCGGCACGGGCGCCGCCCTCATCGGCGTCATGCTCACCTACGCCCTCTGGCAGCGCGCCACGGCCCAGACCGCCGCCACCGCCCGCGCCCAGGCCCTCTCAGCAGCCACCCCCGGCACGACGGCTACCCCCGGCATGACGGCTACCCCCGGCATGACGGCTACCCCTGGCACGACGGCCATCCCGGCGGATACGACCGTCTCCCCGGCCGACGCGACCGCCCTAGCGGCGGCCACGACCGCCCCCGCCGCCGTCACGGCCGCCCGGTCCGCCGCCACGGCCGCCGCCGAGTCCGCCGCCGAAACCCCCGAGGTCGCCGAGGTCACCCACGACCACCCGGCCGTCCCCGCCGGCCCGGCCCCCGACCCCGGCCGCGCGCTGCTGGGCCCCCTGCACCGGCACGCCGCCGACGGCTTCCACCTCGACGCCGTCTACGACCGGCTCTTCGTCCGCCCCGTCCGCGCGGCCGCGAGCCTGGTCCGCTTCCTGGACCGCGAGGTCGTGGACACGTACGTCCGCGGCGCGGGCGCCGGCCCCCGGCTGCTCGGCAGCCTCGTCCGCCGGGCCCAGACCGGCAACGTGCAGAGCTACCTGAGCGCCCTGCTCGCCGGCGCCGTGGTCCTGGCGATCGCCACGGCCGTCCTCGCCAACGTCAACGCCGGATCGTGAGCCGAGAGTCAGCCGTGATCGATATCAGCCCGTCCGTGATGCAGTTCCTTCTGGCGTTCATCGTCGCCGCCCCCCTCCTCGGAGCCGTCGCGGCCCTCCTGCCGGCCCCGCCCGGGCTCAAGGGCAAGAGCCCCGAACAGGCCGTGCTCCGCCACGGCGTCACCGTCACCGGCGTCATCCTCGCCGCGGCCATCGCCCTCACCCTGGGCTTCGACCGCGACGCCCCGTCCCGCTTCCAGGCGACGACGGACATCAGCTGGATCCAGGCGCTGAACATCCGGATCCACCTCGGCGTCGACGGCATCTCGCTCCCCCTCCTCCTGATGACCGCGCTGCTGTTCTTCCTCTGCGCGGTGTACAGCTACTTCAAGCTCCCCGAGGGCCCCTCCGCGAAGGCCTTCGTCGCCCTGCTCCTGGTCCTGGAGTCCGGCACCCTGGCGACCTTCGCGGTCCTCGACCTGCTGCTGTTCTTCCTCGCCTTCGAGATGGTCCTCATCCCGATGTACTTCCTCATCGCCCGCTGGGGTGGTGCTCAGCGGCAGGCGGCCGCCTGGAAGTTCATCCTCTACACCCTCCTCGGATCCGTGGTCATGCTCCTCGGACTGCTGCTGATCGGACTGAACAGCGGCACTTTCGACATGGTGGCACTCGCCTCTGACAACGGCCGCGGACTGACCCACACCACCCAGCTCATCGCCGTCCTCGCCATCGGCACCGGCCTCGCCGTGAAGACCCCGATGTGGCCCCTGCACAGCTGGCTGCCGGATGCCCACACCGCCGCCCCCACCGCCGGATCGGTGCTGCTGGCGGGCGTCATGCTGAAGATGGGCACGTACGGGTTCGTCCGCATCCTGCTGCCGGTCACCCCCGACGGCATGCGCACCTTCGCCCCGTACCTCGGCGCCTTCGCCGCCGTCGGCATCGTCTACGGATCCCTCGCCTGCCTGGCCCTCGCCCGCAAGGGCAACAAGGGCGACCTCAAGCGCCTGATCGCGTACTCCTCCGTCGGGCACATGGGCTTCGTCCTCCTCGGCATCGCGTCCATGACCCCCACCGGCGTCAACGGCGCGCTCTTCGCCAACATCGCCCACGGCCTGATCACCGGCCTCCTCTTCTTCCTGGTCGGCGCCCTCAAGGACCGTTACGGCACCGCCGACCTCGACACCCTCGCCGGCGCGACCGGCGCCGCCCTCTACGGCCGCGCCCCCCGCCTCGGCGCCCTCCTCGCCTTCGCCGCCGTCGCCTCCCTCGGCCTGCCCGGCCTGGCCGGCTTCTGGGGCGAGATGCTCGCCCTCTTCGGCGCGTTCGACCCCGCCCGGGGCCTCTCCCGCCCCGCCTTCCTCACCTACATGGCCGTCGGCGCGTTCGGCACCCTGCTGACCGCCGCGTACCTGCTGATCGTGGTGCGGCGGGTCTGCATGGGCGACCCGAAGTCCGGCCCCGAGGTCACCCTCAAGGACGTCCAGCACTACGAGTTCGCCGCCTGGACCCCGCTCGTCGCCCTCACCGTCCTCGCGGGCCTGTGGCCCGCGGTGCTCCTCGGCCTCACCGACCCGGCCGTCCAGAAGCTCCTCGCAGGAGGCAACGCATGACGGCCCCGACGGCCCTCGCCGCCGCCACCCCCAGCCTCGTCCAGTCCGTCGACTGGCTCGCGATCGCGCCCGTGGTCATCCCCGCCGCCGTCGCCCTGATCGTCCTCGTCGCCGACCTGTTCGTCGCCGAACGCCGCAAGCCGGTCCTCGGCTGGATCTCGGTGGCCGGCCTGGCCGCCGCGACCGCCGCCCTGCTGCCGCTGCGCGCCGGGGACCGCGCCACCTTCTGCCTCACCTCGGACCCGGGCGCCTGCAGTTACACCGCCGACCACTTCGCGCTCGTCATCCAGTTCCTCGTCCTGGCCGGCGCCCTGGTCACCGCCCTGCTGTCGGTCACCGTCGTCCGCGAGACGCGCATGCCCGCCGGTGAGTACTGGTTCCTGCTGCTCTCCTCCGCCGCCGGCGCGGCCCTGCTGCCCGCCGCCCGCGACCTCGCCACCCTCATCGTCGCCCTCGAAGTCGCCTCGCTGCCCGCCTTCGCCCTCGTCGGCATGCGGCGCGGCGACCGGCTCTCCTCCGAGGCCGCCCTGAAGTTCTTCCTGTCCTCCGTCACCGCCACCGCCGTGTCCCTCATGGGCGTCAGCTTCGTCTACGCGGCCACCGGCTCCCTGCACCTCACCCAGGTCGCCGGCCGGCTCGAAGACGTCCCCGGGCAGCTCGGCACCCTCGCCATGGCCGGCGTCGCCCTCACCCTCGTCGGCTTCGCCTTCAAGACCGCCGCCGTGCCCTTCCACTTCTGGGTCCCGGACACCTACGTGGGCGCTCCGCTGCCCATCGCCGGCTACCTCTCCGTGATCGGCAAGGCCGTCGGCTTCACCGGCCTGATCCTCGTCACCGTGATCGCCTTCCCGGCGTACTCCGACATCTGGGGCCCCGCCCTCGCCGTCCTCGCCGCGCTCACCATGACCCTCGGCAACGCCGCCGCCCTGCGCCAGTCCCCGGACCGCCCGAACAGCGCCGTACGGCTCCTCGCCTGGTCCTCGGTCGGCCAGGCCGGCTACCTGCTGGTCCCGATCGCCGCGGCCGCGTACACCGACCGCGACCAGATCGGCTCCACCGTCGCCTACGCGCTGATGTACGGCGCGGTGAACCTCGGCGCCTTCTCCGTGGCCGCGCTGGTCGCCCGTACGAAGCCGCTGCACCGCGTCAGCGACTACCGCGGCCTGTACGCCGAGCGGCCCTTCGCCGCCCTCGCGCTGGCCTTCTTCCTGCTCTGCCTGGCCGGCCTGCCGCCGGGCATCATCGGCCTCTTCGCCAAGGTCACCGTCTTCCGCTCCGCCGTCGACGCCGGTCTCGGCTGGCTCGCGGTGGTGATGGCCGTCAACGTCGTCGTCGCCCTGTACTACTACCTGCGCTGGACGGCGCTCCTGTTCCGTCCCGCCGAGGACGCGCCGGACGCGGAGGGCGCGCCGAGGCTCGTACGGACGAAGGCCCCCCGGCCGGTCACCGCGGCGATCGCCCTCACCGCCGTCACCGCCCTGGTCCTCTCGGGCGCCCCGCAGCTCGTCCTCCGCTTCGCCGCCGGCACACTCTTCCCGCAGTAGCCGTACGCGGTGACCCGTACGCCGTAACCCGTACGGAGCAACCCCCGCCGCCCGCCCCCGCCGCCCGCCCCGGGGGCGGGGGCCCGGCCGTGCCCGGGGAACCAGACGCGCCCACCTCGCGTTGACCAGGAAGGAAGGGTCCACTGGACCGAAGACCCTCCACTCCTGGACGGGGTCCCCTGCGCACCATTTGGAGGGCGTACCGTGCACCGCCGGCACAACGGGCTGAAGACCGCCGTACTCCTCGGCGGGCTGTCCGCACTCATCATCCTCATCGGAAGCTTCTTCGGGCGGGGCGGCCTGATCATCGCCGTCCTCGTCGCCCTGGGCACGAACGCGTACGCGTACTGGAACAGCGACAAGCTCGCTCTACGCGCGATGCGCGCCCGCCCGGTCAGCGAATTCGAGGCCCCCGCGCTCTACCGCATGGTGCGCGAGCTCTCCACCTCCGCCCGCCAGCCCATGCCACGGCTCTACATCTCCCCGACCGAGGCCCCCAACGCCTTCGCCACCGGACGCAACCCGCGCAACGCCGCCGTCTGCTGCACCGAGGGCATCCTGCGGATCCTCGACGAGCGCGAGCTGCGCGGGGTCATCGGCCACGAGCTGAGCCACGTCTACAACCGCGACATCCTGATCTCGTCGGTCGCCGGAGCGCTCGCCTCCGTGATCATGTTCCTGGTCAACTTCGCCTGGCTGATCCCCTTCGGCCGTTCCAATGACGACGAGGGCCCCGGCCTCTTCGGCATGCTGCTGATCATGATTCTCGGCCCGCTGGCCGCCTCCGTGATCCAGCTCGCCATCAGCCGCTCGCGCGAGTACCAGGCGGACGCCTCCGGAGCCCAGCTCACCGGTGACCCGCTGGCCCTGGCGAGCGCCCTGCGTAAGCTCGACGCGGGCACCAAGCAGCTCCCGCTGCCCCCCGAGCCCCGTATCGAGACGGCGAGCCACATGATGATCGCCAACCCCTTCCGCCCGGGCGACGGACTGTCCAAGATGTTCTCGACGCACCCTCCGATGGCCGAGCGCATCGCCCGGCTCGAACAGATGGCAGGACGCAGCCAGTGAAAACCATCCTGAACGTCATCTGGCTCGTGCTCAGCGGCATCTGGCTCTTCCTCGGCTACTGCCTCGCCGGTGTGCTGCTGTGCGTCACCATCATCGGCATCCCGTTCGGCATCGCGGCCTTCCGCATCGCCGTGTACGCCCTCTGGCCCTTCGGCTACACCACTGTCGAGCGCCGCGACGCGGGCGCCGGCTCCTGCGTGGGCAACGTCCTGTGGCTGCTGCTCGCCGGCTGGTGGCTCGCCATCGGCCACATCGTCACCGGCCTCGCCCTCTGCGTCACGATCATCGGGATCCCCTTCGGCATCGCCAACTTCAAGATGGTGCCGCTCTCCCTGCTCCCGCTGGGCCGCGAAATCGTCCCGACGGACGCCCCTTTCGCCTCCCGCTGACCGGAGTTATCCACAGGCCTGGCGGGCTGTCGCAGGGGTGCGCGACGATGGGCGCATGAACGAGACAGAGCGGTTGCCCCAGCAAGTCGCCCGGCCCGTACGCCACTCCACGCGCGGGTCGGGAGCGCCCCTCCCGGCCCCCCTGGGCGGCGGGGAGGCAGGCCGGTCCGCGTCCATACCCGCCGCGCCGGCTCCAGGGGCCCTGCCGACGACCCGCATATGAACTCGGGGGCGGCTCAGGGCAGTCCAGCCGCCCCACCACGCCCAGCGCCCCCACCGACGCCCCCGTCGCCGCCGCGACACGGGCGGCGCGCAGGCGGGCGGCACCCCGCCAGACAGCCGCACGGCTGCCACGGCTCGCTCCTTGACAGCTCAAGAGAGAGCCCGCGCGAAACGTTCGCCATCGCGTAGCCGGCCCCCGCCACTCCGGGGGAGGGGTGACCGGGAGCCGGGCTAGACGACGCCTTCGCGGCCGGGCAGCGGCGTCCGTGTGAGTTCCCACCCCTCCAAGGCCGTCAGGCAGGCGTGGTCCATGTGCCGCAGCCCGCTCAGATCGAGCCGCACCGACGCCGCGTGCGGCACCGCCTCCAACGAGTCCAGCAGCTTCGGGAGCCTCAGGAAGCTGGCGTTCCCCAGGACCCGTACGCACAGCTCCTCACCCTCCCAGACCTCCTCGACGTGGACGTGGGAGGTCTCCCAGGCCGCCTTGGCGACGGCGAGCCCCAGCCCCACCAGCACCCCCTCGAAGAGACTGGTCGCCACGATCGCGACGGCCGGCACCACCAGGACCACCGCCTCCCCCCGGTGCGTCCGCCACAGTGCGGCCACCGCCCGCACCGGCAGCAGCTTCCAGCCGGCATGCAGCAGCACCCCGGCCAGCGCCGCCAGCGGCACCACCTCCAGCGCCCGCGGGAACACCGCCGCGAACAGCAACAGCCAGCCCCCGTGCAGGATCCGGGAGGCCCGGGTCCGCGCCCCGGCCTCCACATTGGCCGCGCTGCGCACGATGACGGCGGTCATCGGCAGCGCCCCGAGCACACCGCAGACGGTGTTGCCGACCCCCTGGGCGATCAGCTCCCGGTCGTAGTCGGTACGCGGCCCGTCGTGCATCCGGTCGACGGCCGCGGCACTGAAGAGGGTCTCGGCGGAGGCGATCAGCGCGAGCGCGATCACGCTCCCGACGGCCCCCACGGAGGCCAGCGCCCCGAAGTCGGCCCAGCCCGGCGGAGCCACGGCGGTCAGCACCCCGGTCACCCGCACCCGTTCCACCGGCAGCCGCAGCACCCGCGCCGCGAGGGTGGCGGCGGCCACGGCGACGAGCGCGCCCGGCACCAGCCGCAGCCGCGACGGCAGCCGGCGCCACACCACCAGCACCGCGACGGTCCCGGCCCCCAGGGCGACGGCGCCCCAGTCCGCCCGGGCCCCCAGCTCGTGCATCCCGCCCAGCTTGGCCAGGGTCGGGCCCGGCGCCTCGACCCCGCTCAGGGCGTAGAGCTGCCCGGTGATCAGCACCAGCCCGATCCCGGCCAGCATCCCGTGCACGACGGCCAGGGAGATCGCCCGGAACCACCGCCCGAGCCGCAGCACGCCCATGCCCAGCTGGAGCAGCCCGGCGGCCAGCACCAGTACCCCGAGCGCGGGCAGCCCGAAGGTGCCCACCGCTTCGTAGACGAGCACGGTCAGCCCGGCGGCGGGACCGCTGACCTGGAGCGCGCTGCCCCGGAACCAGCCGGTGACCAGCCCGCCGACCACCCCGGTGACGATTCCCAGCTCGGCCGGCACCCCGGAGGCGACCGACACCCCCACGCACAGCGGTAGCGCGACCAGCGCGACGACGACGGACGCCCCGAAGTCCGCACGGAAACTGCCGGCCCCAGGCATGCGGGAACCCCCTGTCACACGGTGAACGATGGTTCACCCAGCGTGACGGGCGCACGGGTCGGCGCCTAGTGACCACGAGGATCCCGCGAAGGAGCACGCGC
This sequence comes from Streptomyces sp. NPDC102258, assembly GCF_055584685.1. Taxonomy (NCBI): domain Bacteria; kingdom Bacillati; phylum Actinomycetota; class Actinomycetes; order Kitasatosporales; family Streptomycetaceae; genus Streptomyces; species Streptomyces sp. NPDC102258. The sequence goes on along the minus strand of NZ_JBVJLO010000038.1, from coordinate 6,155 downwards.
CGCTCACGCCGGGCACACACCTCCACGCGCGGGTACGACGAAGGGCACAGCACGGGCGGCCGCCGAGGAAGGCCTCGGCGATCCGCCCCCGCTGTGCCCCGCGGTTCCGCTCGTCAGCGCGTCCGGCGCATCCGGCATGCCCGGTGTGCCGGGCGGCGGTGGATCAGCGGTAGTTCACGAACTGGATCGCGAAGTCCAGGTCCTTGCCCTTGAGGAGGGCCTGGATGGCCTGGAGGTCGTCGCGGCTCTTGGAGCTGACGCGCAGCTCCTCGCCCTGGACCTGGGCCTTGACGCCCTTGGGGCCCTCGTCCCGGATGATCTTCGCGACCTTCTTGGCGTTCTCCTGGGAGATGCCCTCCTCGATCGTCGCGAAGATCTTGTACTCCTTGCCGGACAGCTGCGGCTCACCGGCGTCGAGCGCCTTGAGCGAGATGCCGCGCTTGACCAGCTTGGTCTCGAACACGTCGAGGACGGCCTTGACGCGCTCCTCGGAGTTCGCCTCCATCAGGATCTTCTCGCCGGACCAGGCGATCGACGCGCCCGTGCCCTTGAAGTCGTAGCGCTGCGAGAGCTCCTTCGCGGACTGGTTGAGGGCGTTGTCGACCTCCTGCCGCTCGACCTTCGAGACGATGTCGAAACTGGAGTCGGCCATGTGCTGTGGCTCCTTGAAGTCGGCTGTGGTGTGCCCCGGAGGGCGCGGCCGGACAACCCCGGCCCGCTCGGCAAAGCCTAGCCACCGCACCCGCGCGGGGCGCTGATCAATCCGGTGGCGAACCACCCCCGGGCATCGGGTATCGTTTACGTCGTTGCCGCAGAACAACGCCGCAAGGCGAAGGAACTGGGCGACATCCCATGGCGGTGTGCCCGAGTGGCCAATGGGAGCGGACTGTAAATCCGTCGGCTTAGCCTACCCAGGTTCGAATCCTGGCGCCGCCACGCGAGTGGAACCCCCGTTCATCTGCGGAAACGCAGGGGCGGGGGTTTCTTCGCATGCGGCTACGGGACCGGGTCGGTCACCGTCAGGTGGTACGTGGTGTTCAGCCAGAAGCCGTTCGTGGCCGCGGCGTCTATTTCCAGCACGAAATGGCCCGGCGACAGGGGCGCGAGAGCGCACCACAGTCCCCACGCCACCCGGGGTATGCCCCCGCTCTGGAAGGGCTTCGAGGAGAACTCGCGCAGCGGCAGGGGAGTGCCGTTCAGGGCGGCCGAGGCCCGGGTGGTCTCCAGCCGCCAGGGCTGCGTGACGAACGGCACCGCGGGGCGCTGCGTGTTCAGCACCGGGAAGAACAGCCGCCGCCCCGCCGGGACGGCGCACCGCCGCACCACCCGGCCGCCGAAGCTGCCCGCCAGGAACCAGAGGCCGGCCGGCTGGCGCCATCCGGCGTAGGCCCCCGTCGTATCGGCCACGGGGCTCTCGTCGACCGGCGCGGACAGGGCCCACTTCCACCACCGGGCGGCGAGCCGGCCACCCTCCGCCGCGCCGAGCCGCCAGTCGCCCTCGCCCATGCCCCCACCCCGGTACACCTCGTACGGCCGCCCCCTGCGGCCGATTCCGGGTGACCCTATCGGGCCACTCCCGCGCACCGATGAGGGCGGACCGTCGTTCTCGGGGCGTGACATGGACATCGGACAGACGAGGGAAAGCCGGAGGCGGGGTACTGGTCGCCCTGCTCGGCGCGGGCATCCCGGCCCTGCTGGGAGCGGCACTGCACGACCCGACCGGCGAGCCCTACCGGGAAACCCGGCTCTCCTTCACCGCCGAACGCCCCGGCGGCCGGGGGCCCGTCGCCGAAGCCGAGTTCAGGCGGTTCCTGGACCGGGAGGTCACCCCCGCCTTCCCCGAAGGACTGACCGTCCGTGACGGACGCGGGCAGCGGCGGGGCCAGGACGGTGCGCTCGTCCACGAGACCACGTACGAGGTCGCCCTGCTCTACCCCGAGAGCGAGGCCGCGGAGCGCGGCGCCCGCGTCGAACGCGTCCGGCGGGCCTACCGCGACCAGTTCCGGCAGGCGGCCGTCGGCCGCACCGACGACACGGTGCGGTCCGGCTTCTGACGGGCGGTCGGGGCGGGGAGTCGGGGCAGGCAGGGGGCGGCCGGTCGGGCGGGCCGGATGAGCCCCCGCGCCCAAGGGTCAGTTGCCCGCCACGTCCTTCACCGCCACCGACACCGGCGTCGAGCCCGACACCAGCTCCAGGGTCAGCCCCGCCGTCGCCGGAGTTTCCACCAGCTCCGCCAGGACCGCCGCCACGTCGTCGCGCGGCACCGTACCCCGGCCGGTGCGCGCCTCCAGCCGGACCAGCCCGCTCCCGGCGTCATCGGTCAGCCCGCCCGGACGCAGGATCGTCCACTCCAGCCCCAGCCGTGTCCGCAGGTGCTCATCGGCCTCGCCCTTGGCCCGCAGGTAGAAGTCGAACACCTCATCCCCCTCGTGCCGGGCGTCGGCGCCCATCGAGGAGACCATCAGGAAGCGCCGCACCCGAGCCCGTTCGGCGGCGTCCGCGAACAGCACCGCCGCGCCCCGGTCCACGGTGTCCTTACGGTCGACGCCGCTGCCCGGGCCGGCCCCGGCCGCGAACACCGCCACGTCCGCGCCGTGCAGGATCCCGGCCACGTGCTCGACCGAGGCGGACTCCAGGTCGCACAGCACCGGTTCCGCGCCGGCCTCCCGCAGGTCCGCGCCCTGCTCCGGGTCCCGGATGATGCCCGCGACCTCGTACCCGCGTGCGGCGAGCAGGCGCTCCAGCCGCAGCGCGATCTGACCGTGTCCACCCGCGATGACGATGCGCATGCCCCGACGGTACGACGAGCCGGGCGCCCCCGCCCGCGAACGCCCGGCGCCCGCTCAGGGGCCGGGCTCGGTACGGCCCTGCCGGGGCAGGTCCAGGGCCACCGCGACCGCCGAGTCGCAGTACTCCCGTACGGCACTCGTCCGGGCTACCACCCGCCCCCGGTGGATCACGATCCGGCTGTATGCGAGGGACAGCACCCCGGCGATCCGTTCCCCGCGCACGGCCAGCAGCTCCGCCGGGAAGCCCGCCTCCACCCGCACCTCCGGCAGACCCATGGCCTCCCGGGCGGCGGTGCTCACCGCCTGGTAGGCCTCCGGGGCGCGCAGGCCGCCCTGGGAGGCGAGCAGGTACGCGGCTTCGAGCGGGTCGCCCCGGCCGACCGGGTTCCCGGCGTCCCGCAGCGCCCCGCTGCCCGCCGCGACCCGGACCCCGGCCGCCCGCAGGAGCCGTACGGGGGCGGTGCGCAGGCCGCGCCGCTCCAGGGCGGCGCAGTCCCCTTGGGGCAGGCAGGTGACGCGCACCCCGGCCGCCGCGAGCTGATCGGCGGCCCGGGCGGCGGCGTCCAGCGGCAGCCGGGACAGGCCGCCGCAGGGCCCGATGGTCACCCCGGGCCGCAGCCCGCCGGCCATCGCGGCGAGGCGGGCCAGCCGGCCCGGGTCGTCACCGTCCGTGTGCAGGTCGACGGGGCAGCCGTGCTCGGCGGCCAGCTCCAGGACGGCTTCGAGGAAGCCCGTGGGGTCCGGGTCCAGGTCGGGGCAGCCGCCGATCACGGAGGCGCCCATCTTGACGGCGTCGCGCAGCATGGCCAGCCCGTCGGCGCCCGCCGCCCCGGTCAGCAGCCGGGGGACGGCGACGGTGGTCAGGTCGGCCAGGCCGCGCAGCGAGCGGCGGGCCTGGAGCACCGCCTCCATGGGGCCCAGGCCGTGCACGTCCCCGATCCGGACGTGGGAGCGCACGGCCGTGGCGCCGTGGCCGAGCTGGAGCAGGGCCGCCTCGGTGGCCCGGCGCTGCACCTCGTCGGGGGCGTAGGAGACGGGCCCCTCGGCGTCGGCGGTGAGGGCGGTGTCCCCGTGGGCGTGCGGCTCGGCGGGGGCGGGCAGGAGCAGGTACCCGCGCAGGTCGACCCGGGCCAGGGCGGGCGCGGGGAGGCTGCCCGCGGTGCCGACGGCCTGGATGCGGCCACCGCTGAGCCGCACGTCCACGGTACGGCCGTCGGTGAGGCGGGCCCCGGAGAGGAGCAGCCCGGCGGCCTCGGGCGGGGGGCTGGCGAAGGGGTCACGGGCCCGAGCCGGGGCGGGATGCCGCGCGGCGCCCTCGACGGGCTCGCGGGCCGGACCCCCGGCGGGGTTGCGCGGGGCGGGGGACGGCTGCGGCGGCTGGCTGTCGGACATCGCGCTCCTGCGGGGGCTCGGGCGGTTCCTGTGCCGTGGCCGCAGCCCGCGGCCCAAGATCACGCAGCGTGCTCAGAGCCTAGGGCGCGGGGCACTCCGGGTCGCGGAGGAGCGCAATAGTCGTACCGGTGTGGTGTGTGAGGGCGGAGTGGCGTGCCGAGGGGATGCGGAGGGGGGCGTGGAGGGGGTACGGAGGGGGTGCCGACTTTGTGACCCCGGACACATTTAGGGCGAAAAGTGGGCTTGGCGGGGGTGGAGGGCCGTCGGGGAATGTCGGGGGCGGGGCGCCCGAGCCCAGTCCCCCCAAAGGATTTGGGCGATCGGCGGGCAACCGTGTAATGTCTTCATCGCTCGCCCCAATAGCTCAGTCGGTAGAGCGTCTCCATGGTAAGGAGAAGGTCTGCGGTTCGATTCCGCATTGGGGCTCTGGTGAGAGAGGTTCCCCACCCTCGGGTGGGGAGTCGATCACATCAAAGCGGCGTAGCTCAGTCGGTAGAGCAAGCGGCTCATAATCGCTGTGTCACCGGTTCAAGTCCGGTCGCCGCTACACACAGTAGCCGATTGCGGGGTCGGTCTCCCGGTCGGCTACTCTTGTATGCGTTCATCCGTCCCAATTGTCCGTCAAGGAGCACTCACGTGGCTGCCACCGACGTCCGCCCGAAGATCACGCTGGCCTGCGTGGAGTGCAAGGAGCGGAACTACATCACCAAGAAGAACCGGCGTAACAACCCGGACCGCATGGAGATGAAGAAGCACTGCCCGCGTTGCAACTCGCACACCGCGCACCGCGAGACCCGCTGATCCTGGCGAAGTCTCGAATATAGGCACCGTCATGAGGTCGCCCCCTTCATTGGGGGGCGGCCTCGTGTCGTTTCCGCCGAGGGTCTTGATCGCTGACCGACGTGATCTTTTCCTCCCCGTCCGTAGACTTTTCGTGTCCCTTCAACAGGAGGTAGTGAGCCATGGCCCTCGACCAGACCTTCGTGGGGCGGACCTACCCGCCCACCGATCCCTACGAGGTCGGCCGGGAGAAGATCCGCGAATTCGCGGTAGCGGTGGGTGACGAAAATCCCGTCTACACCGACCCCGAGGCCGCCAAGGCGTTCGGTCACCAGGACGTGATCGCCCCGCCGACGTTCGTGTTCGCCATCACGTTCGCGGCCGCCGGCCAGGTCATCGCGGACCCGCAGCTGGGGCTGGACTACAGCCGCGTCGTGCACGGCGACCAGAAGTTCGCGTACGTCCGGCCCGTGCGGGCCGGAGACCGGCTGCGCGTCACCTCCACGATCGAAGCCGTGAAGTCGCTCGCGGGCAACGACATCATCGACATCCGCGGTGAAGTCCACGAAGAGTCCGGCGAGCACGTGGTGACCGCGTGGACCAAGCTCGTGTCCCGCGCCCCCGAGGAGGCCTGAGATGACCGCCCAGATCCAGTACGCGGACGTCGAGGTCGGCACCGAGCTGCCCGCCGCCTCCTTCCCCGTCACGCGGGCCACACTGGTCCGCTACGCCGGTGCGTCGGGTGACTTCAACCCGATCCACTGGAACGAGAAGTTCGCCAAGGAGGTCGGACTGCCGGACGTGATCGCGCACGGCATGTTCACCATGGCCGAGGCGATCCGCGTCGTGACCGACTGGATAGGTGACCCGGGCGCGGTCGTCGAGTACGGCGTCCGCTTCACCAAGCCGGTGGTGGTCCCGAACGACGACCAGGGCGCACTGATCGAGGTAACCGCCAAGGTCGCCGCCAAGCTGGACGACAACCGCGTACGGGTGGACCTGACGGCGATGAGCGCGGGCCAAAAGGTCCTCGGCATGTCCCGCGCGGTGGTCCAGCTGGCGTAGGGGGGCGGGGCGGGGCGGGGCGGGGTCGGAGGTGCGGGGCCTTAGCTGATCCGCATCAGGGAGGGATTTGGTGATTTCCCGTCCGTCTCATCGTCCTTCCGGGGCGGGCCGGCGCGTCAAGGGCGCTCC
>NZ_JBVJLO010000037.1:0-25965 GCF_055584685.1 Streptomyces sp. NPDC102258 | reverse complement strand
CGTCATCACCAAGGCTGTCCTCACTCTGGAGAGGCAACGCTGAAAACGCTCACTGATCCTGGCGCCACTGCTCCGCGGCAGTGTCGTAAAGCCAGTCGTGCGAGTCCGCCGCCGGATCGGCACGCAACGCCGCATTCCGGTCGAGCACGGCCGGCTGGATGGCCAGTCCGCCCAGGACCGCGATCGCGACGACGGATGTCACGGCAGGGGTGAAAAGCCGGGATCTACGTGATCTTCTGGAGAAAACGCCACATTTCAAGCGCACGATTTCCCTCCTTCATGACGAACTGAAGGCGAAAGCGGGAAGAGAAGGCGCGAGGGGGTGCCCGAATCGGCGCGCTGGACCTGAGCCCCGGAAGGCAGCAAATCGAACCGGCGCTCACCGGCGATCGGCGCAGCCGTACAACGAATCGGTCCCCCATAGCGGCACTGGCCCCCCGGCCGCCACTGATACACGCGAGGATGCAACCCAGTTGAGGCTGGCACCTGCGCGGTGATCACCTTACCCACGGTTAACGTGGCCAGGCCACGCGTATTCGGACACGTGTGCGGGAGCTCGGGTGGCCTGCTTTAGCTCCCCGCGCACCTGAGATCTGGCTGCGGCTCTGCCCGCTGGGGGGTCCGCCGGCCGAGGTGATCACGGTCGAGGTGGTGGGGCTGTGGTGCCGGCGTGGGCGGTGACGCACCTGGTGACTGTGCGCGGTTGCTGGGATCAGTCGCTGATGTCGTCGAGTGCGTGGCTTGGGTGTTTGGTGTATGTAGCTGGCCGCGCGATCTGGCCGGTGTTGCTGCTGAGGCTGGCGATCCATGCGAACGGGGCGGAGTCGAGGCTTCCGGGGGGGCGTCCCTATCTCTTTGGTCAAGCCGTGTGGGCGCCTGAGGGGCCCTCGGCGGGAGAGTCAGCCGAGCCGGCTCCGGCGTATCCGTAGGTCCAGCCGACGGCAGCATTGGGGGCCGGGACGGCTATGTAGATGTGCCAGGCAGCAGGGTTTCCGGGTGCCACTCGCAGGCCACCGCGAGCACGAAGGCGTGCGGGTGGAAGCCCGTCCTGATCGAGCTGGACGATCTTGGTCCGCCCGTTGAAGGGGCCGCCGGTCGTCTTGATGCCGACGGTGTTGTTGACCACCTCGCCGGTGAGCCAGCGGTGGATGAGTTTCATGTGCTCGGATTCCACGGCCCCCATCTCCGAAGCTGATCACGCGCCTGGCCGCAGGACAAGAAGGTCTCAAGTCGCCGCGGTGAGACGGCACTCGTAGAAAGTTCCGTCGCGGAGCATGGCGAAGAGGACGTCGGCCCGGCGTCTGGCGAGGCAGAGCAGGGCCTGGGTGTGGTGCTTGCCCTGGCTGATCTGTTTGTCGTAGTAGGCGCGTGATGCCGGGTCGCCCAGGGCGGCGAACGCGGAGAGGAAGAAGGCCCGTTTGAGCTGCTTGTTTCCTCGGCGGGAGGGTTGTTCGCCGCGGATCGAGGACCCGGAACTGCGGGTCGCGGGGGCGAGTCCGGCGTAGGCGGCAAAGTGGCCGGCGGTCGGGAAGATGCTGCCGTCACCGACCTCGATCAGGATGCGGGCTCCGGTCCTGACGCCGATTCCCGGCATCGAGGTCAGGACCTCCAGGAGTTCCTCGATCCGTCCGGCCAGTAGTTTGCGCTGGTCAAGGACGGCGGCCAGGGACCTGACGTGGATCGAGACCACCCTCGCCGCGCTGCCGGAGCTTCTCGCCGACGAGGTAGGACAGTGGGTGAAAGTGATACGGAGCCGGGGCCGCCACCATGGCGAGGTCCGCGGCTACGCAGGGATCCGCCCCTATCTAGCCTCTCTCCAGCCTGTGCTCACCGCTTGGGCTGAGCAGGTGTGCTCTCGCTTCGAGAGGTCACTCGGCACCACATCGAGGCGGCCGTGGACGGCCGTTCCGGGCGTGCCCGCAGGCAGCTCGCCGTCGCCCTGCGCAGCCTGTTCAAGGCGTTGAAGCGCGAAAGGGTGGTCTTCCGCGACCCCGCCCAGCACCTGCCCGTCGGGAACCCGACAGGGATCCCGAAGCCGGTCCCCAGCGACCTGCTGGCCAGCGCTTTGCAGCAGACGAAGACGCCGGTCGGGCGCCTCATCATCGTTTTGACCGCCGTTCACGCCGTGCCCGTCCACGAACTCCGCACGATCCTGGCCCGCGACCTGAACCTCGCACACGGCACCCTCGTCATCCGTCGCGGCCTCCTACGGCACACCCTCTACCTGGAGGAACTCACCCATCGGATCACCGCCGACTGGCTGGACTACCGCCACCGCCGCTGGCCCGCCTCGACCAACCCCCGCCTGATCGTCAGCCAGAGATCAGCGCTCGACCCCGACCACCCCGCCGTCAGCAAGACCCTGCTTCGCGACGACGTGCCCCAAGGGCTGACCCTGGCCCGCCTGCGCCAGGACCGCATCCTCAACGAGGCAGCCGAAACCGCCGACCCTCTCAGGCTGATGAGGCTCTTCGGCATCAAGGAGAAGACCGCCATGCACTACGTCACCGTCGCCCACCCTGAGCGCACGACCAAGCTGCCCCGGTAGCCGGCGCGCCGCTCAGCCTCCCAGGGACCAGGCGAAGTGAACGTCCCCTGTGCAACGGATGTCAGTCGGCGGCGTCCGTCGTACTTGAACGTGGCAGAGGACTGATTGCTCTGGCAGATGTTTTGGCCCTGCTTATGATCAAGGCAACGGGCGAAGGGGAGGGCATGACATGTCGGGGGATTTCGATCGTGAGTGGGGTCAGGCGCCCGGCGCGGTGGGTCAGCATGTGGACATGAGGTTGAACGGCACGGGCGCTCCCGCAGGGCCACTGGCACCTGGGGGAGCGGGGACGTTCGGGTCCACACCGGCGGAGAAGACGGCGGCGGCGAACACGATCGAGACTGAGCTGCAACCGAACACCAAGACGGCCACGGAGCATGCGGACGAGGCGACCAACACCGCCGTGAAAGGCTTCGAGGGCTGGGACACCGCACCGGGCCTGAAGAAGGTCGTGGATACCTGGGACAACCAGGTCAAGGTCCTGATGGGCCGCCTCGGGTCCGAGAAGAGCGCTCTGCGCGGCGCCTCCGGACTGTTTGTACGCAACGACATCGGCCTGGGTGACCAGTTCCGGCCGATCGGTCAGTCGAAGCTCAAGGGGCTCTAGGGGGAAACAGATGCTGACGTACTACGAAGTGATGACCACGGACCTGGGCCTGCTGACGACGGCCGCCGACAAGTGGGATTCCATGGCCGGTGAGCTGAAAAAGGTCGAAACCCGCTACGGCGACAGCGTCCAGAAGATCACCATGGGTCAGAGCTGGACCGGTATCAGCGTCGGGGTCGCTCATACGAGCTTCGCGGCCACCCGCTACGAGTACTCCGCGGCGCAGATCCAGGCCAAGGCCGTCGCCAGCCTCCTGCGCGATGCGCACAGCCAGTTCACCGAGCTCAAGAAGAGAGTCGAGAGCGGGCGGGACGATGCGATCAAAGCCGGCATGACGGTCTCGGAGCAAGGGAACGTCGCTTATGACTACGCCAAGCTCACCCCGCAGGAACGTAGCGCGATCCATCATGACCCGGATGGTGAGACCAGCATCCGCACTGCGGTCGCCAAGTGGCAGCAGCACATCAACGACTGTGTAAAGGCCGTCTCCGAGGCTGACCAGGGTGTGAAGATCGCCCTCGAAGCCGTGGTCGTCGACAGCAACAAGGACGCCCTCGGCAAGGGCAACGACGAAACCCTCAACGGATTCAACGCCGGCGCCCAGGGTGACATCGAAGTCTACGAAGCCCGCAACGCCGAGGACATCGCCACCCGTATCAACAGCAGCGGGAAGGTCTCGGACGCTGATTACGCGGAGCTGAATCGTTCCTTCCGCGACAATTCCTCGCGGCCGGAGTTCACCCAGACCTTCCTGAACGGGATGGGCGCGGAGAACACACTCAAGTTCACCAACAAGCTCAACGATCACGCGTACGGTGACGACAAGGGCAACAAGCAGCGCTACCTGGACCTGCAGAAGGGCCTGGCCAACTCGCTGTCGAACGCGATGCAGGACCCGAAGTCCGACTTCTACAAGAACTTCCGCACGCAGCTGAACAAGGCTGGGCTGGAGAGCTACGACCTCAAGCAGATCGGTGACTCCCCCAATGCCATCAGCAGGGACCACGGCCAGAAGGTCCGCGGCTACCAGAGCCTGGTCACCCTGATGCAGAATGGGGACGGCTACTCCACCCCGTTCCTGCACGACGTGGCCTCGGACATCCGCAAGGCCGAGGACAAGAAGCAGGGGGGTGACCCGAACATCTGGGACCTCAACGGTGATTTCGGCGGGAACAACAAGGGCTGGTTCGCCAACGATCCCCTTGATGGAGTCCTGGGCGTCATGTCGAAGAACCCGGAAGCCTCCACCTCCTACTTCGACCCCGGCCCCGACGGCAAGAACGACAACCTCCAGTACCTGCTGAAGGACCGGGACTGGAAGTTCGACGACACCCCCGTGTGGCAGGGCAACTTCGAGACCAACAGGGACCTCGAGTCCGAGGGGAAGGACGCCCGAACCGGTCTCGGCCTGGCACTGGAAGCCTCCACCACGGGCCGCGAACCGGGTGTGGCCGCGGCGAACTACGGCCACCACTCCGGGGCCGAGGCGCGGGTCATGCAGCAGACCATCTCCATCCTGGACGCCGACGGCAAGGGCGACACCATCGCCGACAACCTCAAGGCGCCCCTGGGCCGCGCCCTGGTCGACTACACCGCCGACACCCACTCCATCCTCAGCGGCACCTCGCCCGGCAGCCCCGTCGGCCAAGACGGCATCACCGCACACGGCGACGAGTCCAGCATCACCAGCGGCAAGCACAGCCTGCTCCGCGTCATGCGCGGCGTCGCCGACGGCGAGGTCGGAACGGGCCCCACCGGCCAGCCCATCACCGCCTACGACGTGATGTACGAATCGGAACGCCGATACTCCGCCGACTACCTCACCCACGCCAAGCCCGCCGGACAGGGCGAGGCGGGCAACGTCGTCGGCGACTGGGACAACCGCGCCCGCCACGTCGGCGAGGTCTTCGGAGCCATGAACGCCATCGGCTCAGATATCACCCTCGACGACCGCGACACGAAGATCGGCAATATGAACGACGCCGCCCGGTACGGCTATCACGGCTTCGGTGGCCTCATCACCCAGTTCCCGGTCATCGGCGATCCGGCACAGCGAATGATCGACGCCGCCACCTACGAATGGTCCAAAGACGTCGCGGCGGAGCACGAGGCCATGGCACTCAAAAAGGAGAGCACGGACGCCGCAGCGGGAGTGGGCGCGACGAACTCCCTGATCGACTCCTTCGCGACCGGGCAGGGCGCCAATGGGTCCGTGGCGCACGAACACGCCAGGGGCGAGGCCAAGCAGAGTTACATCACCGGCCGCGAGGACGCGTACTCCGCGCTCCGCACGAGGAAGTAGAACGCGATGACCACCACCCCGCAGCGGGCAGCCAAGTTCCCCCGCAAGACGCTCGCCGCCGCCGTCACCGCGGTGGCCGCCGTGGGCGGTCTGCATCTGTGGCTGAACACCAACGCGTTCGGAGACTCGTCCCTCTGCGGGGGCGTGGTGACTGCGGAGTCTGCCGAGGCCGTACTCACGGGCGCCGGCAGGATTTCTGACCGCCCTGGCCCGCGGTCCGGCGCCGACGATGGAAAGATCCAGTTCGACTGTGTCATCCAGCGTAAGGCGGTGGCGCTGCCGGGCTCCGACAAGCTAAGTCTTCACATCCAGGGAACCAGCGAGCGCGGCGACTTTGCCTTTACCGGCGGTCGCTGGCCCGACGCCTCGGCGGTGTCGTTCTTCCCGGGCGGCGGCGCTGCCTCCGGCCGGGCCTGGGTCCTTCTCCCGGCGGCCTGTACGGACCGCCAGGCGGGTCTGGTCGAGGCATACGCACCGGACAGCGCGGGCGCCGCGAAGCTGGTAGGGCTGCTGACCGGCACAGCTAACCGGGTCAGCGACCGCGCTGGCTGCACTCCGCCCGCCCCGCTGGCGGCCCCGGCTCGCATCGCTCCGGTGATGCGCCAGCGCCCGGCCGTGGCCAGCGGTGTCTGTGGCCTGCCTGGTTTCACCGTGCCGGGAGTCCGTATGGAGACCGTTCAGGTATCCGACGTCAGCTGGTCCTGCGGCACGGCTACCGCCGGGGGTGGGAAGGCGGCCTACGCCACTTTCTCGGTGACCCGGGACCCGGCCGTCATCGAGGGCATCCGTAAGTCCCAGGGATTCACCGGGCACGGATTCGATGCCACCCACATCTTGTCCGACTGCGCCGGCAAGGCCACCTACTTCGCCATGGAGCCTGGCCCCCGGTATACCGAATCCCTCGGAACCGGCGCATCCGCCCCGAGCGACCTGTTCAACGCCTTCACCAAGGAGGCAAGGGTCAAATTCGGCTGCCCCACACCGTGACCACGGCGTAGGAGACCGGGGAACCTGGCGGACCGCTGACGAGGAAGGCCAGCAGAAACGCATTATTTGCCGCTCTGCTTCTGCTCGATGGAAATAGGGAAGGGAGAGGGCCATGGCGACGTGGGGACTGATCCTGGAGACAACGGTCGGCTTGGGGGAGCGTAAACACACCGAGGCCTACGTGATGGCGCACGTGGAGGGTGGGCGCGAGGTGGCTCTGGCGGAGCTGGAGAGACGGGCGCGCGCCTACACGCCGGAGCACCCCAGGAGCCCCAAGCGTCGCCGCCTCTTCCGCGACGGTGATGGATTTCTGCTGGTTGTCGACGGCGCGTGGCAATCCCACGCTACCCGCTTCTCCGCTGCCGAACTCTTGGACGATACGGACCGCCCTGCACCAGCGGAATGGGTCAGCGATGAGCCAGTCGGGGCTGAGGCGCTGCCGGCCACGACGCCGGAGTTCCCGCCACCACCACCGCCACCTCCACCGTCGCCGTCGCCGTCGGTGGCGGTGGAGCGCGACGAGGATGGCGTGCCGGTGAAACCGGCATGGCTGGGACGTACCGATCTGTCGTGAGGGGAGTTGCTGCGAGGCCTGGTCTACAGCGCCGATCACCATGATTCCTTCTACCTGGAACCCGTACGCCCCCTCGTCGAACCAGGGGTCGGCGTGCGGGTTCCGTCCGTTCCAGCTCCAGGATTCAGTGAACCCGCGCGCTTCCCGTAGGCCGGGGCGGAAGCGCCCGGTGCGCAGGTCCTCGACGAAGGCCGCGACGGCGTGGCGGAAGCGGCGGCCCTGCTCTGGGGTGAGGCGGTCCAGGTCGGCGGTGAAACGGGGCAGGGCCTCGTACGTAGGCACGGTGAACTCCTCCAGAAAGCACGAAGCCCCCGGCCGGTGGCCGGGGGCGTGGGTGGGGGTGGCTGTTCGTGTTGAAGGGCGTCAGTGACGTGGTCTGCTCAGCGATGTCGGCTAGTTGGGGCTGTCGTTCGCTGGTGAGCGTTCGATGACGCTCGATTGGGTTGGAGTGGGATTCCGGCGTGGGCGGGGCTCCGGTGGCCGGGGCGCAGCATTCGCACGGTCTGTGTCAGTTCTCGTAGCGGTCGCGCATCGCGGCCCAAAACTGCTGAGGCCGGGTGGCCTCGCAGCCGTCGCAGCGGTATCCCGTGAACCAGACGCGGGCCGGGCCGTCCTGTTGGCCTGACTCGCGGGAGCGGCCGAACTCGGGGCAGAGCGGCTGAAGGCACAGCGGGCAGGAGTCTGCGTAGATCACTTTGTCGGTCATACGGCGGACTGTGCACCCGTGCACGGGCTACCGTCTCGGGCTGCCCTGGCGACCCGCCTGACGGGCGCCGGGAGCAAAGAATTGGTGATGGCTTCCCGCCCGGCGGGACGAGGGCCGGATCGTCTTTCTCGCAGGTCACGGGCGGGGTTCCATGGCTCGGTGATCAGCGAAGCGAAGGTCGGCCCGGGGAGCGGGTGGCGCTATCTCTTCCGCGGTGTGATGGTCGGCGACGGCCAGCGCCCGGCCGGTACGCCGCTGCGCGTCGCCCAGGACGAGGCCGGTGTCCCACCCGGCATCTGGAGGGGCCGGGGCTTGACTGCGATCGGCCTCACCGCCGGGGACGTGGTGACCGAGCGGCAAGCCGAACTCCTCCTGGGGGAAGGCCGGCACCCGGGCGCCGACCGGATCGAGCACGAGCGCCTGGAGGCGGGTGACACCCCGGCGAGGGCACGGCGGGCAACGGTGTTGGGCCGCCCGATCGAGCACAACCAGTCGCCCGAGACCGAGAGGGCGAAAGAGCGGACGCCCTGGCTGGCGATGGACCTGGTCTTCCGGGCCTCGTCGACCGTGCACATCGCGTGGGCGCTTGGGGACGACGAGACGCGCCGGGTGCTGGAGCTGTGCCAGGACATCGCCCGGGACAAGACGCTGGCGTGGCTCGAGGACGCGGTCGCACAGATTCGCTGGAAGAGCGGCGGCAAGCAGCGCAAGCCGATCCGGGACGGGCTGATCGTCGTGGTGTTCCGGCACTACGAGTCCCGGGCGGCCGAGTCGAAGCCGCTCCTGCACGACCACGCGGTCATCTCGATCCGCGCCCGGCGCCCGGACGCAGCAGGGACATGGGGCAACCTGTCGGCCGACTCGATGCTGGCCAACATCGTCGCGGCCGACACCCTCTACACCCTCCACTTCATGGAAGAGGTCTCCGCCCGGCTCGGGTGGGCGTGGGAACCGCGCGAGGTGACGCCCGGCCGCCGCCCGGTTATGGAGATCGCCGGGATCGACCAGCGGCTCATCGGATGGCAGTCCACCCGCCGCCAGCAGATCGAGGACGCCCTCCCCGTCCTCACCGCCAAGTACGAGGAGCGGCAGGGGCATCCGCCGGGGGAGCGGGCCGCCTACGGGCTGGCCTGCCAGGCCGCCGACCGGACCCGCTCACCTAAGCGCAAGGAACTGCGCTCGCTCTCCCAGCTGCGCACCGCATGGCGGGACTCGGCGACCCGGGCGTACGGAGCCGACGTCGTCGACCGGCTGGCGGAGCGCGCCCGCACTGCGGCCGCGGCAGTATGGGCGCGGGTCCGCCCGGTCCTCGACATAGCGCTGGCGGCCGTCAACGTCGCCGCCGCGGTGTACGTACTGCGCGGCGCCTTCAAGCACCACCACCTCCTCGCCGAAGCCCGCCGTCACCTCGCCTACGTCCTGCGCGGCCGCCCTCACCGGCCCGGCCTGGACGAGGAGATAACCCAGGCGGCCATCGACGGCTACACCCGCCCGGCCAGCCGGCGGATGCTGACCGCCGACCTGCGCGCCCTGTACCCGCACGACACCGAGGACCAGGCCGTGCTGCGCGCGCTGACCCGCAAGCGCTCCGCCGCACCGTACGAGCGGGCCCGTCTCGCCGCCGGAGCGCTGACCGCCCGCATCCGCGCGTTACGCCGCGCCGACCGCCTCAACTCCCGGCCCCGGCCGCGCACCGTCACTGTGCCGACCACCCTGAATCCCCGCCCCGGGCGGAGGATACACACCGGCCGGGACCTGGAGCCGACGACGGACGTCGCCGCGATGGAGCTGACCAGTCGGACGCTGGAGGCCGCAGTTGCCGAGATGGCCGCCCGCCTTGAGGCCGGGATTCGGGAACGAGCCGCCGCTCGCCGTCCCTCTCCCAAGCCCGCGGCGGCCCCGCCGCCGAGCGCCCAGCAGCCTGTCCAGCCCGCGCCGGACCGGACCACACCCACCGGAGGAATCGCATGACCACCACGCCGCCCGCGGACCCGAGGATCCAAGCCGTCGCCGCCCGGCTGAAGGCGGCCGCCCAAAAGCGCGCCGAGGCGTGCGCGCCGCAGATGGACTGGCAGGCGATCTGGAAGCGGCCCCGGAAGCCGAAGTCCATCAAGGCGAAGAAGGAGGAGCTGGCCAAGCAGCGCAAGCTGCTCAAGGCGGCCGGTGTCCGCCGGTTCTACGGCGCCCAGGCGCGCCGGCCTCGGCCCCGGCAGAACCGCATCGGCAGCGCCGCCGCCCGCCGCGACGCCCGCGCCCTGTCCCGGATGCGGCACTCGAACGCCTGGCTGTGGTGACGACGCCGGGCATCGTCCACCGAGTGGACCGCCCGATGCCGACGCTGAGTGGAGCCCATCGAGTGAGCCTCCGCCAACTTGAAGTCGCAGGTCAAAGGGGTGGTGTGGCCGATCCTCAGGGCGCTCATGCTGGTCGTGGGCGGGAGCCCACGGCGAACGGGGGGGCGGGGTCGGTGACGAAGGGGTCCACGGTCGCAGCTTTCCACAACTCCCCCGCAGGGTTCTTACGCGTGCGCGTACAACCGTGGCGTGGAGCACGTCCGTTAGCGGCGGATAAAAACGAACCGCCCCGGTTGGGCGTGTTGCTGATGGGCCGTCTACCCGCGTAGGAAAGAGGGCGGCGCGACACACCAGCAATGTCCTGCCTCCGGCATGCGGGGGTGGGGCCAGAAGGGACATGTCTTGTTTGGCACGTCCAAATCCAGAAGGAAAAACGTTCTTTCCCAGGTGGCTTTAGAGGTCATCTCATTTGGGCGCTTGGGTAGGCTGTCGTTCGTGGCGGGGATTGTTGAGCGGCTGGTGCCGGATGAGTTGTGGGACCTGTTTCAGCGGGTGGTGCCGGAGGCGCCGTCGCGGCCTCAGGGCGGTGGACGGCGCCGTCACGGTGACCGGGAGGTGCTGGCGGCGATCGTGTTCGTGGCCACGTCGGGCTGCACGTGGCAGCAACTGCCTGCAGCATCGTTCGGGCCGTCCGGGGCAACGGCTCACCGGCGGTTCTCCGAGTGGTCGAAGGCCAGGGTGTGGGCCAAGCTCCACCGCCTGGTCCTCGACGAGCTCGGCTCCCGCGGCGAGCTGGACTGGTCTCGCTGCGCGATCGACTTGGTGAACATGCGGGCCCTGAAAAGGGGGACCTGACAGGTCCGAATCCTGTCGATCGCGGCAAGTTCGGATCGAAGATCCACTTGATCACCGAGCGGACCGGTCTGCCCCTGTCCGTCGGGATTTCGGGCGCAAACCTGCACGACAGCCAGGCCCTGGAGCCCCTCGTCGGGGGCATACCGCCGATCCGCTCGCGCCGCGGGCGTAGGCGACGCAGGCCCGGCAAGCTCCACGCGGACAAAGGCTACGACTACGCTCACCTGCGGCGATGGTTACGCGGACGTGGCATCGCCCACCGCATCGCCCGCAAGGGCATCGAGTCATCCCAGCGTCTGGGCCGTCACCGCTGGACCATCGAACGGACGATGGCCTGGCTCGCCGGCTGCCGCCGCCTCCATCGCCGCTACGAACGCAAGGCCGACCACTTCCTCGCCTTCACCAGCATCGCCTGCACCCTCATCTGCTACCGCAGACTCACCAAATGAGATGAAGTCTTAGAGGTCCTGCCCTATCCGGCTTCTACACCGGCTGCCGCCTGTGCCGATGAAGTCGATGACCGTTTGCCCTGTTCCAGGGCAAACGGTCATCACGGAAGAGGCGCCAGCGAGCGGACGAGGTGCTGCCCGGCCCGCGAGCCGCCACTGTATGCCCCCACTTGCTCACGGGCTTGATGGAGGGGCATAGGCGGAAAATGGCGCAGACGAAGATGACGGCGGCGGTTTTCCGAAGGCCGACGCTCACACATACCGGCGCCGCGTAGATGTCATCCCAGCCTGGGATTCTCTGGCTTCCGCGTCGAGGAACGCCAGAGCTCCAGAAGTATGAATTGTCATCCGACGTGATCGGGGCCGACAATTGGGCGATGAATGCCCTCCGGATTCTCTTGGGCCATTTCCGCAAACTCTTCGAAATCCATGGTGCCAACGCGCAGGTTTGTGTAAACTTCGTGTACTGCTGGTGGAGTCAGGCGGAATTCTCGAACGTATTCTTCAACCTCAGGGTCTCCCTCCATAGCCCAATAAGGTGCTCGGACCCTCACTGCCAACAGTGGGTGAAGGCTTGAATGCATTGTGGTTCGATCGGCGATGAATACCACTCCGATCTCTTCATCGGTCGAAACCAGATCGACAATCTCGTCGATGGTTGCGTGTGCCCAATCAAGGTTGTCGATGGAGTGGAAGACGGCATCGTACTCGGCAGATTCACCCCATGGCTGATTCAGTTCGCTAGATACGCGCCCCCATGCCTCTTCGTCCGCATAGTCGGTCCTGATGATCAAGGCGCCGAACTCGTCGTAGTCGGAAATCACTGGAAGCGTTCTCATCTGTGCTACTCCCTATGGTAGAGGCTAAGATCTGCGTAGTGCCCGGCTGGCCCGCCACTCTACCAGTGATTCTAGAGTGGCGGGCCACTTGACGCTATGCCGGGCTGGGTTATTTGGGTGGGTATTATTTTTAGCTGCTGACGTAAACCCCATTCTCTTTGCGGACATTGACGACTACCACAAGAAAGGCGTCGCCATCCTTGATTTTCTCGCGGGTGTAGAAGCCGTTCAAGGTCCCGCCTTGTCGACTCTGTTCCCACCCGGGGACACCCATGATCTGCGCGCCCAACCCTCCTTCTCGACTGCTGGCAAATGGGTATTCATCGCAACTCTGTGAACCCCCCTGTGCCTTCCAGCGGTCGCAGCCGGAGAGTGTCCGGTTGGCGTTCTTGTTTGCTTCGCCCATTCTGCGATGCAGTACATTCGGCTTTCCGCTGTCAATTGCCGACTTGTTGTTGATGGCGATCTTTGGTGTATGTTTGCCGTCGACTATGAAAACGGGGAGCTTCATGCAATCGAGAGCCCCCAATCCTGTTGTGACCTGGCATGCCGCAATAGAGTCATCCCATTCTTCCCTGGTGGCTTGCTGGGGCCTAGGGAAGACCTTTTCCCAGTTTATTATGATCGGCTTTGGGGTGAGGATGGATGTAATGAGTCGCAGACCAGCTGCCAGATTGCTTCGCGCAGGAGTTTGGATCACCGCATAATTCGTCTTACCAAGCAGTAGGGCGTTATTGCGACGGTTCTGTCCCTGCCATCGTTCCGAGGCCTTATTTTCTTTGACGATTTGCTCATATCTGTTCCCGTCGCCAACCGGCCGAGTACCGCCGTTCCTGCATGTGTACATGCCACTGGCGCATTCTTCAAGCGCGAGGCCGCTCGGATCTGAATTGCCGACAGGGTTACCGTTGGAATAGGTATACCCGTTCATCTGAAGCGGGTCGGCCCTGTCGATGATCGGGTCGACTGATATGAATCGTCCTGTGGTGGATTCGTATTCGCGCGCGCCGATGTGCGTGAGGCCGGTGTTGCTATCGTCGATCCCGCTGCCGAGGAACCCTCGGTTGCCGGGCCAGTTGGCGGGCTGGGTGCCGCGGGGGTTGCCGTACGGGTCGGACTTGCGGCGGGTGATGTTCTGGCCGGCCGTGAGCTCGACTGTCGTGGTGGCGGTGCCGTGGTGGTCGGCGAGCTGGACGGTCAGCTGGTGGTTGTCGGCCTTTCCGCTGGTGCGGCGGACGGTGGTGGCGCCGGGGCCGCTGTAGTAGCGGACGGCGTCGATGGCCTGGCCGGCCTTGTTGACGGTGACCTCGGTGTTACCCAGGTAAAGGGTGCGGCTGCTGCCGGTCTCCTCGATGAGGCGGTTGCCATCGGCGTCGTAGACGTAGGTGGTGGTGTTGTCGAAGGTGAACTGCTGAGGTCCGGTGGAGTTGCAGGACCACAGCTGGAGGTCGCTGCCGGCGGCGGCGCTGTTGGGGACGTCGACGCACTGGTTGGTCGCCGGGTTGTTCAGCGACTTGTCGCCGGCGCGGTAGACGAACTTCTGCTTGTCGCTGCCGTCACAGGTGGCCAGGACCAGCTTGCTGCCGCTGGTGGTGAGGCACTTGCCAAGGGCGCGGACCGTGTTGTCGGTCAGGCGCCACTGCTGTGCCCTCGTCTCGTTGCAGGGGTAGATCTGGACGGGCGTGCCGTCTGCCGTCCCGCCGTATTCGACGTCCAGGCACTTGCCGGCAGCTCCGATGACGGAGGCGGCGCCGATGCCGGGGCTGGTGGCGGAGGTGAGCGTGTTGCGGCGGTCCCAGTTCAGGGTCTGGGTGTCGCCGTCGATGCGCCGGCTGGTGGTGTTGCCGGAGGCGTCGTAGGTGTACGTGGAGAGCGAGGTGACCGTGGAGCCCGGGTTGCGGGTGGTCTTCTCGGCCTTGGACAGGGCATGTGGCTGGGTCTTGACCGGCGGCTGGGCGCCGCCGGCGAGCGTGATGCCGTACGTGTAGGTGGTCTCGTCGTCCAACGCCCCGTTGGTCAGGTCGCGGTTGATCAGCTTGGTGCGGTTGCCGATGGCGTCGAACTGGTATTCCTGCCAGAAGCCGTCACCGTCCGGCCCCAGGGTGACGTCGGCCAGGCTGGGGCCGGTGCAGGCCGCCGTCTTGCCGGTCCAGGCCTTGGTGAGCTGCCCCATGGGGTCGTACGCGTAGCACTGGCGGTCCTCCCGGCCGCCGGGCTGGGTGTCGGTAACGGAAGTGATGTTGCCTGCGGGGTCGTAGGCGTAGGAGACATCGCTGATCCGGTTCGGGCCGGTCTCGCGGTCACTGACCTGGTTGGTGACCTGCCCGCTGTTCGGGTTGTACTGCGTGGTGGTCCAGACCCGGCTGGGGGCATTGCCGGACGCGGTCCGCAGGACGTTGCCGTACGGGCTGTACTTGACGTCGGCGGTGTACCAGGCCAGGCCCGAAAGGCTACGGGGCATGCCGTCGGCGTCATAGCGGGTGACCAGCTTCTCGGCGGCCAGGCCGCCCGGCGTTGCCGGTGTGGTGACTGACTGGACCTTGCCGGTCGGGGTGTAGGTGGTCATGGAGGCGTAGGTGCCTGCCAGACCCTTCGTCGCGGGGACGTCCGGGATCGTGATCTTCGATCCGGTCGGCCGGTACTCGGCGTCGTAGCCGGTGACCTCGGTCTTGTACGTCGCCCCGCCCTCGTAGCGCGTGGAGGATACAAGCTTGCTCTTCGCGCCGAGCAGGGAGTCGAAGGTCCACGAGGCGACGATAGGCCCGTTGGTTGCGTTGTCCCGAACCTCAGTTGTCCGGCCGAGGGCGTCGAAGGTTGTGAAGTGGGTGCGGCCGCTGGAATCCTTGGACCAGATCTGTTGATCGAGATCATTGAAGCCGTATTCCGAGCGTCCGGTATCCGGGTCGTCCGAGGATGTCATACGGCCGCGGACGTCGTACGTGTAGGACCACTTGTTGCCGGCGGTGTCTGTGAGCGACGTCAGCTTATTGCGGGCGTCATAACCGTACGAGGTCCTGTTCCAGGTGGTGAGGTCCGTTGAGGTGGCCTGCTCGATCGCAGAAGTCCGCCCCATCGGGTCGGTCCAGGTCTTCGTGGCCTGGCTGCCCTTGAGGGGGGTCGTGCCGTCGACAGACATGGCCGAGCGGCCGACCGTGTAGTCGCCCCCGTACTCGACGGTCGAGGAGAACTGTGGCACCTCCGCGTAGAGGGTCGTGGAGCGGACGGCACGGTCGAGGCCGTCGTAGGCCGTCTCGGTGGAGTTTGGTACCTGGAAGACGGTCTCCGGGACGAAAATCTTCTTCGTCGGGGCGCCCTCGGCGTAGTAGCCGTTGTTGGTGTGGCGAACCGAACCGTTCGCGCTGTAGAGCGTGTCCGTGATGAGGCGGCCGCCGCCCAGGGCCTCGCCCTGGCTCTGGCGCGGGCGGAGCAGGCCGTCGTAGATGGTGATGGCCTGGCTGTAGGTGCCGTCGTCCTGGAGGGTGCCGCTCGTGACGACCGGTGGCTCGTGCTCCGCGATCTGGTAGGAGAAGGTAAAGGCAGGCTTGTCTGTGCCGGGCCTCTGCGACGTGGTCCACACGGCGGTCGACCGGCCCAGGCCGTCGTAGGTGGTCGTGACCTTCCGTCCGTTGGCGTCGATGTCCTCCAACGGAGTGCCACGGCCCGGATCACTCTTGGTCGTGACCGTGTGGCCGAGCGCGTTGGTGTTGGACACGGCGAACGCGGGGCCGCTGGCGGGGCTGTACGAGGTGGTGACCGTGTTGCCGGCGGCGTCGTACACCTTGATGGAGCGGCCGAGGGCGTCGTACTCGGTACGGGCGCTTGTGATCCAGCCGGTGCCGGCCGCGTCGTTGGTGTCGACCTGGTAGATGAGCCCCTTGGTGGGGGCGGCGCCGAAGGCGCCGAGCGCGTCGTAGGCCGTGCGGCTGTCGGAGAGCAGGGCTCCGGTGGTTGCCTGCGAGCAGTCGCCGGAGGTGGTGCGGGCTCGCGCCGGCAGACCGATCAGGTGCTTGTCGGTGTTGTGGACGTAGCTCGTCGTGGCGCATGTCTGGTGGGTGGTTTGCCACCCGCCGGTGCCGTTCGGGCTGATGGCTTCCGACTGGACGGTCTGGGTGAGTCCGTACGTGGGCTCGAAGGCCGTCCGGGTGCGAAGGGTCCGGGTCGCGCCGCCGCTGATCGTCTCGATTGAGTCGGAGCGTGAGAGGCCCGACCGGTAGGCGTTCAGCGGCGTGGTGCCGTCACGGGGCCGGGTGGCCGTCAGCTGGCTCCATGGCCAGCTGAGGGAGCGAGAGGCTACAGTGCCGCCCGCTTTTGTGTAAGTGATCGTCTCGGCAGTGATCCCTTGGTAATTGGGAAGGTCCTCGCCAAGGTCCTCTGCGCCGGTGGAGTCCTTGACCATGATCTTGGCCCGACCGGCGTCACCGGACATTCCGCGGAAGTAGCGGGTCCGAGTCTGCGACTGCTCCGTGGCGTCGGGCTTGCCGGTGTTGATGGTGACGCCCTTGGTCACGAGGACATTGGCGTAGCCGCGCCATTGGCTGTAGGTGCGCAGCTCGGGCTTGGAGAACTCGTCGCTGGCCTTGGCCCAGGCCGCGTCGCCTTCGTAGGTGTAGGAGGTGGTGACGTCGGGCTGGCGGGAGACGCGGTCCTTTTCGGTGACCTTGTCGACGACGTACTTGTTGAACCACTCCAGTGGGGGCTTCTCCAGCTCGCCGTCGGGCGACCAGTGCACCGGATAGCAGCGGGTGGTGTTCTCCTCAGGCTTTGGGTGCGCGCCGCCGACGGGGCAGGGCGCGGAGTAGCCGACTGCGATTTCGCCACCTGTTTCGGTGCGGATGGTCTCCACGCGCAGGCGGTCGAAGTCGGGGGTGGCGTCGTTCGGCCCGGTCGCGACGCGGTTGGGCATGTCCTGGACGTTGGCGATGAAGGAGACCGGGGGAAGCGTGCTGGCTTCCTGGTTTCCGGCGCTATCCCTAGCGGTGCCGTAACCAGTGCGAGTGATGGACTCCAGCCACAGCGGCGGGTGGGTGTCGGTGCGCTGGCGAGGGAAGGACTGGGCCAGGCTCCAGCGGTCCACCAGCGACAGAGCGGTGGAGCCCTCGGTGCGCTGGGCGTAAGTGGTGACGGCGGTCAGCCGCTTGCGAGTCCAGAAGGTTGGCGAAGAGACGTAGCAGTCCTTGGCGGTCGCCTTGCAGTGGAGTGTGGAGGGGGTGTCCCACCAGGGCTGCTTGTCACCGTAGTTGTTGCCCTCGAACTCGGCATCCGAGCACTGAGTGGTGCCTTCCTTGATGCAGCGTTCGGCGACCGTGAACTCGACCTTGGCAGCCGGGGTGCCGGAAAGGTTGTCGCTGCGCAGACCGTAGGTGATCTGCGTCGGGTAGCCGGCGCGGACGTAAGAAACCGCTTCCTTGGATTTGGTGTTCTTGGCGTAGCGGTTGGTCTCCTTGGCCCAGTCGATGATCATCGCGTTACCGCGGACGTCCTCAACGTAGTCGAGGTTCCAGCGCCAGCCCTGATCGCAGGACGAAGCGGCGTAGGAAGCCTGGTAGCAGGGCTCGCCCGGGTGGTTGCCGAAGACCGGGACGGTGAGAACAGAGTTGGTGACAGGGCGGGCTCCCGCACCGTCGACGTCATGCCGGCCGAAGAAATATCGGGTTCCATCCCGCGTTGTGACGATCCAGTATTCACCGTCCTTTGCCCCGTTCGCGACCGTCGGATCGGTCTTGTGCTCGATTCTCGAGCCGTCGTCGGAGGCGGGGACCCACTGCCCGGTCGTGGCGTCGTGAACGAGCTCCGTCGTGGATCCACCCAGGGACATGACGACGTTATCGCCAGCCCAACAGAGGTCGCTCTTCTTCTTGTCCGTGGTGTTTGCGTTGTTCGGCGTGGCAGGGCTCGTCTTGAGGTCGCTGGCGCACGAGCGGTACCGACGCTCAATGAAGCCGGGTTCATAACCCCAGCCATCGCCCACCCACGAGGCCTGACCGTTCGCCACAGACGTCTTGCCATCAACAGCTTGGGAGGAATAGCTGAAGGCGATCTTCGGCGCCGGGCCGGCGGGTTGTGGAGGCACCGTTAGGGGATATGACCATGAGAAGCCGCCGCCGCCCCTCCCTGCAGTCCAGGAACCGGACGGGGACAGGGAAGTGGCCGTGTATGTACCGCCGGCACCGGCGGCTCCGTCGGAAGCTGCCAGGACCGTGGGTCCGCCGCTGCCGCCGGTCATGGTGCGCATGCCCTGGCTCGGCGCGGTGGCCGGGTCGACGGTGGCGCGGACTGTGCCGGTGGCGGGGTCGTTGACGCTCGGGACGTCCTGCGCGACGGAGCACTCGGGGAGCTGCGGGGTGTCCAGGAAGCAGGCCGGAAGCTGCTTGAGTTGCAGACGGGTGGCCCACTCGGTGCCGTAGAGGTCCTTGAACTTCTTGTAGTCCAGCTGGACATCGACCGGAGTTGAGCCTTCGGCGGGCGGGGTGACCTTGATGAGGGCGCCGTCGACGTTGGCGGCCTCGGTGGCGGTGCGGGTTTCGACGGCGACCGACCAGGTGCCGGAGGGAGCCGGCGGGGTCGGGTTGGCCTCGGTCGGCGAAGCCTTGCCGATGCTGACCGGGAGCGTGCCCGCCTGGACCAGCTGGTCGCCCGAGAGCGCGACGCTGGCTGTGCCTCCGGCCGGCGGCGTCGTCTTCGACGGCTCGTACTCCGGCGGGGACTGAACGGGGGATCCCGCCCATCCCTCCAGTTTGGCGGCCTCGACCTTGTCCAGTTTGGCCTTCATATCCTGCTGAAGGCCGGGCAGCTGGACGCCGTCCCGGCCGCCCGGAGGCGCCGCCCAGGCCTGGATGGGCAGGAGTGTTGCGATCAGCGCCACCGAGACGGTGATGCCGGTACGCCCGGCGAGGCGCGCGCGTTTAGCGCGGGCTCTCTTGTTTCCGGGCAGGCGGAAATGATGCGCCGAGAACGGCGACATGTGAAACCCCCCACGCTCTGCCCACGGTGAAGACACACGTATGGCAGGGAACTGACAGATAGTTCGCTGATTCTGCGGCTTGAAGGTGATGAAAAGCCATACTCCGCCATCGGGTGTGGAATATGTCACTTACGGAGTGCATAGATCGTAATATTCCACGCAAAACGGCCGCCTGGGGGGAGTTACCGCAGGTGACCTGGGCCACGTGATGCGGCATGCTCAGCTCGCACATTTTGTGCGCGAACACCGGTCGGGGAGCCGGTCCTTCGTGCTGCCCGGCCACCGGGCCATTACCTGCTAACACCCAGGGGCTGCGAATACCGCGCACCCGAGGGGGGAGAAATTGTCGTGTCCGAAGACGAATCCTCGGGTGAGAAGTCACCAACAACTCTGGCTGGAAATCCGGTCCCATCTGAAGACAATCCGCGCCGCTGGTTCCAGCGCCGCCGGAACCAGGGCTGGGTCGCCGCGCTGCTGGCCCTTGCCGTAGCGGTGCCCGTCGGGCTGAGCCTGCCGGGGAGTGACGGCTCACCACGTGCGGATGCCAAGCCCGCATGGGATCCCGGTGTGCCCGTCACCGCGGCCGAGGCGCGGCGGGAGGCGGCCAAGGCCGGCAAGGAAGTCGAAGTCACCGCTGAGGCGTCCGCGCACACCTCTACCTGGGCGCAGCCGGGCGGCACGTTCAAGCTGCGGGTGTCGAGTCTGGCGACGCGGGCGAAGGTCGGGCAGGTGTGGAAGCCGATCGATACGACGCTGGAGCGGGTGGACGGCGGTTTCGCGCCGAAGGCCGTCAACGGGCGTGTGGTGTTCAGCGCGGGGTCGAAGGCGCAGGCTGGTGGTGGCGGGGGTGGTGAGCGGGCTTCGCGCGGGGTTTCGCGTGTGTCTCTGGGCCGCCCTGCCGTGGTGCAAGCAGACGGGCCGGCTCCGGTGTGGAGTGAGCTCGTACGGCTCAATACCGACGGCCACGACCTGGTCGTGTCCTGGCCGGGGCCCCTGCCCGAACCGGTGATCTCCGGGCCGCGGGCCCTGTACGAGAATGTCCGTCCCGGCATCGACCTGGTCATGACCGCGCAGGACGGGGGCTACGCACACGTCCTGGTGGTCAAGGACAAGCAGGCGGCCGCCGACCCGCTGCTCACCCAGCTCGACTACCGGCTCTCCTCCCCGGACCTGACCTTCCACCTCGACGAGGCGTCCAAGGCGGTCAGCGCCCAGGACGCGCAGGGGCAGGAGATCGCCGGATCCCCGACCCCCTTCATGTGGGACTCGTCAGGCAAGGTCGCCGTCACCGAGGGCGAGCCGCAGGCAAAGCCGGCACCCGAGGCAAACGCCCACCCCACCCTCGCACTGCCCGGGCTCAACGGCGCCGAGGGCAATCACGCGAAGGCCGCCGGTGCCGCCCTGTCGGCGGAGAACGTGCTGCGGGTGACCCCGAACACGCAGCTGCTGAACGACGCGGACACCCTCTACCCCGTCTTCATCGACCCTTCCTTCAAGGGACACAAGCAGAACTGGACGACCCTCTACAAGACCGAGGGCGGCTCCAGCTTCTGGAACGGGCAGAACTACAACAGCGGCTCCGGCACCCCCGAGGCACGCGTCGGGTACGAGTCGACCACCGGCGGCACCTCCCGCGCCGCGTTCATCTTCGACTTCGGCAGCCAGCTCTACGGCTCCCAGATCCGCTCCGCGAACCTGCGCCTGCTACAGACATACTCCTGGGGCTGTGACCCGCGAGCCTTCGACGTCTACCACACCCCGCTCATCAACAGCTCCAGCACCTGGAACAACACGAACAACGGAACGTTCTGGGGCAAGCGAATCGCCGGCGCATCCACCGGCCACGGCTACAAGAGCGAATCCTGCCCCGACGCGTGGGTCGGCATCGACATCAAGCCCACCATCGAGGAAGGCGCCCGCGGCGCCTGGCAGAACCTGACCCTGGGCCTGCGTTCCCCGAACGAGAGCGACGCGAACTTCTGGAAGAAGTTCCAGGCCAACGGCGAGAGCGCCCCCTACATCGAGGTCGAATACAACAAGGCCCCCGACGAGCCCACCCTCGCCGGCATGGACACCGTTCCCGGCGGGCTGTGCGTCACCGACGCACCGTTCACCAAGGTAGGCAAGTCCGACGTCATGTTCGAGGTCCAGGGCCGCGACGGCGACGGCAACCTGCGCGCCATCCAGATGCGGATCTGGCGCGTGCGCGACGGCAAGGTCCTCTTCGACCAAGAGGTCAACCCCGACAGCTACGGAGTCGCCCGCACCACGCTCAAATGGGAGCTGTTCACCCCGAACGACACCTACTCCTGGGCAGCGGTCACCATCGACTACGACGGCGCCCGCTCCCCGGAAGGCCCCTCCGGCACCGACAAACCGTGCACGTTCACCGTCGACCACACCCAGCCCACCAAACCCACCATCCGCTCAGACGACTTCCCCGCCCCCGGCACCGACGGCGCCGAGTGGAGCAAGAACACCCTGGGCCCCGGCAAGATCACCGTCATCGCGGGCGGCACCAACCCGGCCGACATCCGCGAGTTCCAGTGGTCGCTCAACCACCCCGTCTACGACCAGAAAGCCGTCCCCGCCCCCGGGCAGGACACCGTCACCGTCGACGTCAACCCCGACAACGCCGGACCGAACCTCTTCTACGTCCGCATCGTCAACAAGGCCGGCAACCTCTCCGACCCGCTCATCTACACCTTCTACGTCCGCCCCCGCCCCGGCCTCGACGGCCCCGGCGACGTCACCGGCGACGGCAAGGCCGACCTCCTCGCCATCGACGCAGCCGGAGACCTGCGCGTCTACCCCGCCGACGCCACCGGCGACGTCGACGCCTGGATGCCCGCCGCCACCGACAACGGCAAACCCGCCCCCTCCGGCTACTGGAAGGACGCCAGCGGCAAAACCGCGCTCGTCGCGCACTCCACGGACTGGTACCCCGGCGACGGCATCACCGACCTCATCGCCCGTATGCCCGACGGCAAGCTCTACGTCTACCAGGGCGACGGCAACGGCCGCTTCGACATCAGCCGCCGCACCGAAATCCTCCTCCCCGCCGGCGCACCCGACCCGGCCACCCTCACCCAGATCGTCGTCGTCCCCGACATGAACGGCGACCACGCCGAGGACATCTTCGCCACCGCCGGCGACACCTTCTGGATCCTCACCGGCTACAGCGGCGCCTCCATCACCGAGGCCCGCCAGCTCTCCGCCACCAGCTGGACCAAACGCGACATCATCGACGTGCGCGACGTCAGCGGCGACGGCATCCCCGACCTCCTCTTCCGCGACGACGCCGACCCCAACCGGGGCCTGGCCCTGCGCCGCGGCAAGCCCGGCACCAACGGAGGCGCCGACATCAACTCCCTCGCCCTCGCCGTCAACTCCGCCGACGGCAAGGACCTCACCTACGGCACCACCGGCTGGGACAGCACCACCTGGCCCCTCGTCCGCGGCACCCCCGACGTCAACAACGACGGCATCCCGGACATGTACCTGACCCGCAACGACGGCACTCTCCACCTCTACTACGGAGGCCGCACCACCATCGCCAACGGCTGGCGCGTCGAAGAAGACGACTGGAACACCGCCCGCACCATCGGCTGACCAACCCGATCGACCCTGTACAGGGAACGCCCGGCCGGGAAAACCTTCCGGCCGGGCGTTCCCCGCTGCTCGCCCCCCTATCCGGAGAACACCCATGCGCCACCAACCCCTCCCCCAGATGCTCGCCGCCGTGTGCGCCGTCCTGCTCGCCACTTCCTGTGGCATGAACGACGACCGGGCCGCGGCCGGCGGCGCCGCGCCCTCGCCGACGGCCACGGCTGTCGCACAGCCGACCAAGCCCCCGACCGAGGAGCAGCTCGCCGCCGCCTCCCTGACCCCGCAGGACCTGCCCGGGTACACGATCTCGGAGGCGTACCAGGGCGCGGTCGTCTCCGCCGACAAACCGGGATGCCTCGACGTGGCCACCGTGCTTCTCGGCGGCGCCATGACCGGCACCGGTGGCCAGGTCCACACGCAGGCCGCACAGGGGGCGACCGTCACGAAGGTGTCGCTGCACTCCTGGTACGGCACGAAGGCGGCCGACGTCCTCGCCGACGTCAAGACGGGCGGCCAGTCGTGCGCTGGCGGGTTCAGCGCCATCGATGACGCGGGATCGGTGAAGATCACCAAGATCGTGCCCGGCACGAGCGGCCAGGGGGACGAAAGCGTTGCGTTCACCGCGGAACAGGAGCGGAGCGGCCAGAAGTCCACGGTCGAGGTCGTCATGGTCCGCAAGGGCATGGTGACCGCGACCTTCACCGCGCTCAGCACGACCGGCACGCCCGAAAAGCCCGCCGCGATTGTGGCCGCACAGGTCAAGAAGCTCAGCTGACGCGAGCCCGGCGGCCGGGCGTGCGCTGTCGAGACCTTCACCCTGCTCCAGGAAAACCGGCACGATGATGCGGGCGACCTTGGTAGAGCGTCCTTGCTGAGGCGGATAGCACTCTGCGCAGGGCCCGCCGAGCGCCAATGGGTGCGAAGCGAACAAGGCCCCTTTCTGCTGAGCAGGAGGTAGCTACCCTCGCGGCAACCTCCGGCGACTGCGGCCGGAATCGGGAATGGGCTTGGTTCGCCTGACCTCGCAACGGGCCACGCGTGTCCGCAGGAACACGGAACAGGAACAGAAGCATGGCAGACATCACGCAGATCAAGGCGTTCTTGTACACCGCGGACGAACCGCATGCCTCCGCGGAGGGCAACGTCTACCTCGGCATCGCCGGGCGGGAGTTCGTCCTCAGGAAGCAGGGCCAGGACACCACGCACCAGCAGGGCGAGCGGTACACCTACGTGCTGGGGCCGGACTTCAATGTCGCTGACGCGCGGTACAACGACCCCACGACACCCCCGCTGGACACCGATGACCTGGACCACTACCCGGTCTATCTCCGCCTGGAGCCCTCCGGTTCGGAGCCGGCCTGGTGCCTGGAGTGGGTGGACGTCACCGTCAATCCCGACACGAAGGTTCCGCACGTCTTTGCCAACCCCCGGCTCAAAGGCACCGACCCCACGCACCGCCTCTGGCTGGACACATCCCACGGCAAGACGCCGTACCTCAAACGCAACGACGACAAATCTCTGAGCACGGCGGCCAGCCCGCGCACACGGCTCGCTCAGAGGGAGAAGCGGTGAACCAGGGCACCGGGCAACCGTAGGAGCACACGGGGGCTCCCGGCAGTGACAGCGCCGGGAGCCCCCGCTCATGTTACGGATCCCGAGAAGCCACCCTGCCCTTTGTGATCGTTCTTGCCGCGAGCAGCGCGTACCCCCCGTGCTGGCTGTGCCGGGGTGGCGGACGGGCGGACGGGTTCTGCGGTATCCGGGGAGGCGGAGGCCCTGGTGCTGCGGTGGGTGTGGTTTCCGGCCGTGCGTGTGGCGGGTTCAGGCCGGATGCAGGTCGGTTTTGGCCGGGTGCGGGAGCGGGCGGGATGATGACTCCGAGGCTTGTCCGTGTCCGGCCGGGTGTCGGGGGTGTGAGCTGGTTATGGGGGCGATCGAGGGGTCCATGGAAGCCGAGGAACGTCTGAGGGAGATCGGTGCCGCCTATCTTCGGGACATCGCTGCCCGGCGCCGGCACGATGACCCGCGCGAGGAACCCCCGGACACCCCAGGCTCCGAGGAGCCCTGAACCTGTCGAGCCCGGCCACGAGGCGGGACTGGTGGTGTTCGACTGTCGGGCGCGCGGCGGGGTCGTGAGGCTGTACCCGTAGCCGCTGGCGGTGTGTTTGATGGGCACGGTTTTCTTCATGCACCCCGAGATCACCATCGTCTGGGCAGACTCCGCCTACGCAGGAAAGCTCGTGACCTGGGCAAAGAAATACCTGGGCCTGATGATCAAGACCGTCAGCAGACCCAAGGACTCCTCAGGCTTCGTCATCCTGCCCCGCCGCTGGGTGGTGGAATGAACCTGGTCCTGGATGATGCGGGCCCGCAGACACGTACGCGACTACGAACGGCTCATCCAGCACTCCGAAACCCTCATCACCTGGGCCGCCATCACACTCATGACCCGCCGCATCACCAAGACCCGCAAGCCCCCCGAGCGGTTCTCACCCATGCTATGAGCAGGCAGTCAGGTTACCGGTGACCTTCGGGCTGACCCGGGGCAGGGCCCAAGGTTCCAGCGTTCCGTCACAGAGCTCGGCCAGGAACTGCACTACTCCACCTTCGTAGTGCCACCAGCCTCCGTTTTGAGACGCGACGGTGACTTGCCACTGCTGCGGGCTGAGCTCGATGGAGCTCCACAAGAACCGGTCGCCCTCATACGACTCACCCCAGGGCAGCAAGCCGCCGGGCGCCGGATAAGGGAGGCGCAGGTCGGCGGCATCCTCAGAGTCCCACCAGTCCCGATCATCCCGCATGGCCCGAAAGCGATAGATCTCCCTGCCCGGGTCGGGAAGGCTGACGCAGAGGAAGTCATCGAGCGTGAACGCAGGATATCGCTCGGCCAGGCACTTGAAGTCGGCAGGCAAGGTGACGCCGAGGCCGTCCTCGATGACGCTCCAGTCAAGCCCCGCGGGCCCGGGCCTTCGGTGATCTACGAGCCCAGGAACAGCACCCTCCAACGTGGCGATCGCCTCGTCAGGATCAAGAATCCTGCGGACCGGTGCCTGAGTGCCGATGAAGTCGTCATCAATCATGGCGAGCAGCGTGCCAGATCGCTCCGACAAGCAGTTCGGCCAGATCCCCCCGCTCTCAGGATGGACCGCCGCTCACAGGCAGAGCACCCCAAAGGCTTCAGTAGCTGTTGTCGTTCCGATCTTGAGGGGTGTGTGTCGAACGGGAGTCTCGATC
>NZ_JBVJLO010000036.1:0-26486 GCF_055584685.1 Streptomyces sp. NPDC102258 | reverse complement strand
CGTCATCACCAAGGCTGTCCTCACTCTGGAGAGGCAACGCTGAAAACGCTCAGTGTCTTGTCCTTGACCGTGATGTACGGCGGGTTGCCCACCACCACGTGGTACCGCCCCTGGTCCAGGATCCCTGGGTACTCGTGCAGGTCCTCCGTCGCGTACGAGAACTCGGCCAGCGGGTCACCCGCCACGCCACTCTCCTCTTCAAGCCCGAGCCCCAGTTGCAGCTCCAGTTGGCGGTCCTTGATCAGCGAGTCGCCGACCGCGAGCTGGATGGGCCACTTGTAGCGCTGAGCCTCCTCGAAGGTCCGCATGCCGCTCGCGGCCATGGCGGCGACCAGGAGGCGGAAGCGTGCCACTGCGACCGCGAATGGGTTGAGGTCGACTCCATGCACGGATTCGAGAGCCGCCCGCACCCGCTCGTATGGGCCGACCTCGGGTCGCTGCACAGTCCACATTCGCACCAGGCGTCGGAACGTACCAAGGACGAAGTGTCCGGACCCGCAGGTCGGGTCGATCATCTGCAGTTCTTCAAAGCCGAACTCCCGTACCGCCGGGGTCATCGTGCGGTCGAGGATGAACTCCTCCACGAACTCCGGTGTCTGCAGCAGCGCGTACGTCTTGCGGGCTGCCTCGCTCAGGTCCTGGTACAGGTCGCCCAGGAACCGGGTGTTCCAGCCTTCGGTGCCGTCTGCGCTCAGCGGGTCGCTGAAATCGTGCACGAGGACCGGGCCGACACCCCCATCGTCGCCAGCCCCGTCGACTTTGCCGTCGCCGGCCCGCTGCTCCCGCCAGAACGTGAGCAGTGCACCCGCCCCATCGTGTGAGAGCGGGATTTGGTAGAGCGGATTGTGGTCATAGTCGAAGAGCAGTCGCCCGGCTTGCCCGGCGCCGAGCTCGGCGAACGCCGTCTCCAACCACCCTCGGTACGTCGGGTCGGCGTCCTTCTCCAGGTACTCCTCGTACCGCGCCTGCGCGGTCTCCCGCCCCGCTACATCTGGCGCGGTGATGTACGGCTCGGCGATCAGCTGGTTGTCCTCGCTGAAGCGGACGAAGACCGTGCCGAGCACCCAGGCGACCGCGACCTGCGTGATCCGCTCGCCCAGCCAGACGCTCCATGTCGCCGCTGTACGGCCCAGCTTCCGGGCCTGCTCATACTCACCGCGCAGCCGCGTCCCGACCTCAGGGACTGCTTTGACCTGCTGCTCAAGGTCAGTCTCTGCCGCCTTGACCTGCTTCTGCAGGTCGGCGAGGAGGCTCTTGCGGTCGATCACGAATCGGCTCCTGTGGAGAAAAGTGGAAAGGACGGAAGGAGGTCAGATGAGAAGGGAAAGCGGGTCAGGCATCCTGCGCGAGGTGTTTGCGCGCGACCCAAGCGTCGGGCACGACGATCCACTCGTCGAACCCCGCCTGGTACGGCACGCTCTGCCCGGCCAGTCGCGGCGCCCGTGCCGGGTCGGACTGCGCGACGAGCAGCCACAGCGGGCTGCCGCCCTGTCGGGCCTCCTCCGCGAGCCGCCCGAGCAGGTCGAGCGCGTCGTACCGGGCGATGACCGCGGTGTCGGTGAGGAGCAGCGGGCCGTTCCCCGGCACGAGCTGCTCTCGCAGCCTCGGTTCGATGCGCCCCCACGCCTTGTCGGTCCTGATGCGCAGCTGCTGGTGGGCCCGGCTGCCGGGTTCAGCGGCGTCAGCCTTGAGGACGGTCTCCCAGGTCGGACGGGCTGCCTCGCCGACCACGCCGCGCAGTTCGTCCACGAAGAGTCCGGTCAGCGACACCGGCCGAGCCCCGTACGGCTCGCCGGCCAGCCAGCGCACCGCGTCGTCGGCGCGCCGCTGGGGCACTGTCAGGACTCGGAAGCCGTCCTGCCGTGCCGAGTGCGTGAGCCGCTGGTCGGCCTTGACGGCAGCGGCGACGGCCGCATCCGCGTCGTACTGGGTGGGGGCGGAGCGGCGCGCCGCCGAGGCACCCCAGCTCGCAGAGGTCAGCCCAGCGGTGGTGTCGCCGGAGGGGCGGTCCGGGATGAGCCGGAGCACCTTGTCGTAGCGAGTGGCCAGCTTCAGCTCGAAGCCGGCCTCCTTCAGTTCGCGGACCAGGGCGCTGCCCGTAGGCAGCTCACGCGACGCCAGCGGATCGGCGCCCAGGTCGGGGAAGCGGGTGGCGACCCGCTTGTGCAGGGCGTCCACTGTCAGGCCCGGCTGCCGCTCCTCCTCAACGCCCGGCTGCACGGCGACCACACCGGCCTGGGTGATCCTCAGCGCGCGCACCAAGTCCAAGTCGCGGGGGTAGATCTCCAGGCGGGGGGTAAGGGCGGCCCGGGTGGAGGCGGCGACCGCGATCTCGGCGGTGCGCCGCTCGTCCCAGCCCAGGTTGCCCGGCGGCCGTCGCACCGCATCCAGCTCGGTCAGGACCGTGCTCGCCGTCGGCAGGGACTCGAGCGCCGCGAGGCGGTCGGCCCGCGCGCCCAGGTTCAGGGCGTAGTCCTGCAGAGCAGGCAGCGTTGGGGTGTCCGGGCCGTCTACGTCCTCCCGGACGTCCAGGGCGAGTAGGCCAAGCACCGGATCGGCTCCCTTGGGCATCCGGGCGTGGAAGTAGCGGAAGAGCTGTGGGGTCTCGTTGTCGTAGCTCTCTCGCTCCACCACCGCACGCAGCAGCGACAGAGCGAGCGCCCGCCGGTGGCGCCGTTCCACGTGCTGGGTTCCGCGCCGGGCGATCAGCGCGTCGGCGAGCTCGATCACCGGGGCCACTCGGCCGCGCTCAGCAAGGAGCTCCACCACCTGCTCACGCAGCAGCCCAAGGGCGGCGTCCTCGTACCAGCGCTCGCGCGCCTTCTTCACGATCTGCGGGATACGGCCCGCGGTCAGACCCACCGCATCGGCAACGTCCCGCTGCCGGACCCAGGCCAGGCCCTCCGGCAGCTCGCCCGCCTCGTTGGGCAGCCGCAGCAACAGCCGGACCGCCTCCCGCTCCTTGGCATTGGAGCGGGCGTTACCGCCGGATGGCCTCGGCACCAGGCGGGCTGCGAGCGCGTCCAGGCTCAGTGCGCTGAGCAGCTGCGGGTCGGCGACATCTCCGCCGCCGACGGCGACTGACTCGGCGACCGCCTGTTCCAGCTCGGTGATTTCCTGGCCGGCCGCCTTGCGAGCCTCGGCGCTGAGCGGCGCGGGAGCCGCCTTGCCCAGGCGTGCGTTCCACTCCTTCTGCCGGCGCTGGATCTCCTCCCGGGTGCGCGAGCCCATGCCTGGCGCCGTGAGGAACTTCTTCGCTGAGTACTCCAGGACGGCCCCGACGGTGTTCAGCCCCATAGCGAACAGCTGCGACTGCGCCGACACTGTCAGACCGGCCACCGACAGCGGCGTCTTCAGGTCGGCGCGCTCGGCCTGCTCGTTGCGTACCTGCTCGGCGGAGACGTCGTCGTCCTCCCTTCCGATCCGCGGATCGGCCGACGACTCGGCGTCCGCGTTCGCGCCGCGCCCCGACTTTTCAGAGTGACCGGTGCTCGGCGCCGTGGTCTGCTGTGCGTCCAGGAAGATGCGTTGCCAGGCGCGCTCCATCGGCTTGAGGTCCGGGAAGCGGTCCTTCACGTCCCGGGCCAGAGCCTTACGGAAGAACGCCACCAGGCCATCCCGGACGGCCGGTTCGAAGGCGTCGGCCGCGAGCTGCGGGTACGGCCACTCCTTCGCATTCGTTTGCCGGGCCGTTACCGAGCCGTCGCCCCAGCGAGGCAGCTCATTCGACGCCATCTCGTGCAGCGTCGCAGCCAGCGCGTACCGCTCGGCATGCCCGTCGTACGAGCCGCGCGTGATGATCCCCACGAACGGGTCGAGGTAGCCCTCGGTGCCCGCCTCGACCTCCTTCGCTGGATACCCGGCGAGCGAGAAGTCGATCAGTACGAGCTGCCGGGTGCCGTTGGGCCGGATTCGGATTGCGATGTTGTCCGGCTTCAGGTCCCGATGCCAGATCCCCTCCGCCTCCAGGTGTTCCACCGCGCCGATCAGGTATTTGCCGTAGGCCTCCAGCTGGTCCATGCCCAGGCGGCCGTTGTCACGCAGCTGGCGGGCGACCGTGTCCTCCCGGCGGCGAGGCCCTTTCGCCGAGCCGCCGTCCCGGTCCTTCAGCTCGCGGCTGTCGCCCACATACTCCAGGACCAGTACCCGGCGCCCGGCCAGCGTGAGTGGCTCCCGCTCGTACAGCGCGATGATGCTGGAATCCCGGTGGATACGGCCCAGGACCTCTGCTTCCCGATCCAGAATCGCGTGCTTGGCCTCACTCAGCGCGACCTTCAGCACCGCCACCGGCAGGGCGCCGCTCCGCCGCGGCTCGCCCTCCAAATCCCGTACCAGGAACGCCCGCGACGTCGAGCCCGTACCGAGTCGGCGTACGACCTCCCAGCGCCTGGCCAGCACATCCCCGGCCACGGCCTCCAGCGGATCCTTCTCCGGCTCGGACCGTTCCTCGCCCGTGTCTGTGGCCGAACCGCCATTCCCGCCTGCGTCAACTCCCGAGTCCTCGGCGACCGAGGCTTCCTCGACGAACGCCTGCTCGACGTACTCCAGCATCTCCAGGAAATCGTCGACCGTGGACAGACGCCGACCCGGCTCGTACGCGGTGGACGCCTCGACGAGATCGTCGATATCCGGATTGAGACCGTCGACCAGCGCGCTCGGACGCAGAACCTCGCCGGCCTCAAGGCGCGCCATGACCTCGCTCTGGCTTGCGCCCGGCGCCTGCCCGGTGGCCAGCAGGTACGTGAGCACGCCGAGTCCGTACACATCGAGGCGGACCGGATCAGCCTTCGGGGTCCTCAGCTCCGGGGCCAGGTACGGATCGGCCTGCTCCGAGACATGGAACCCGGACAATTTGGTCGGTGCCAGAGTCAGAGGCCGGCCGCGGCTGACGCTTTCCCCTGTGGCGATCTGCCAGTCCGCGATCTGCGGCCACGGCTGCAGCCAGCGCTGTTCTTCGCTGAGCTCCCGCCCACGCCGGCCACGGTCGCGCGGAATCACATGCACCGCGTGTGCCGACAGCGTCCGGTGGTGGATCCGTCGGGAGTGCGCGGAACGTACCGTCTCGGCAAGCTGCCGCACCAGCGCGAGGCGCCCCTTCAGGTCCAGACGCTCCCCGTGCTGCACCAAGTAGTCGTCCAGGCGCAGCGTCTCCGGGTGGTAGTCGAAGAGGATCGCAGGGCCGGCCGGATGCCCCGACGGCAGGTAGTTCTTCAGCTGCACGGCGCCTGGATGCCGGAACCGGCTGAGTACCAAGGCCTCGCGTGCGGCGGCTCGCTCCACCGAGCGCCGCTCGGCGTCGGAGGCACCGCGTTCGCTGAGGAAGACCCGCACTCGCGCCAGATCGGCCAGCTGGGAGTGGCGGCCCAGATAGTCGGCCCAGGTGGGACCGGAGTCGAATGCCTTGGCTTCCAGGAGGTAGGAGCCCACCTCGTGCTGGCGGCGGATCGGCGCGATACCGAGCTTCTTCAGAGCCGCGTCGACATGGCGGGACGTCTCGGCCGTGGTCCGGTGGCGGGCGTCTCCCGGTGGCTCGGCCAGCATCTCCACCAGCTGCTTGACCGTGAACACGCCGTTCATGTCGGCGGACGGAAGGTTCACCCGGAGCTTGTCGTCGGTGAAGCAGACTGCCTCGCCCACCCAGACCTTGGGCCGGTCTCCGGGCCGACCGGAGACGCCGTTGACCAGGCCCGACAGCTCCTTAGCCTTCCGGTTCGACAGGTGCAGGGGATTGCCATGCCGACGGCTGGTCCCACCGGGAGTGGTCTGCACCCAGTCATTGCCGCCGCCATGCACTGATCCGTGCCAGTCCTTCAGCTCGATCAGGAACACCCCGGCCGGCGATGCCACCAGAAGATCGACCTCACGGACGTGCCCGCTGTTCGCGGTGAACGTGAAGTTCGACCAGGCGCGCCACGGCTCCTCGTCCGGCAGGCGCCTGCGGATTGCCTCAAGAGCGCGGCGCTCGTGCTCATACTCGGACTCGGTGACCGTCGTCCACCGGCCATCCAGCATGCGGCTCCCCGTCTGTGTCTGCTCGTGCGCGTGTGTGCCTGCCGCATTTCTGTCGGCGCGTTCAGCAAGCCCGGCTGAACCCTCGCACCGAATCCTAAAGGGTGACGCTGACAACAAGAGGGGGCCCGAGTTCGCTACGCCAAAGGACGTGCAGGCCAGCACTGGAGGTGGTGGACCCGGGCGGGGTGCCACCGTGGAACGGATTCGGCCAGATGGGCCAGGGAGAGTTCAGCCACGGTTGCGCCGAGTCGGTGGACAGCCGGATTTCGAGGCTGCAGAACATTCGATCGGGCTTGCGGAGTTCAGCAGAGCGGGGCGACATCGGGAGGCGACACCTGGGAGAGCTACTGCGCGCTGTGGGGGCGAGCGCGGTAGGAGAGGAACGCCGTTGGCCATCGGGCAGCGGCAAGGAAATAGTTCGGTCTCCATCACTGTTGTGGCGGCTGGAAACCCGGATGTATGGAGGTGCTGGGACTGAGACTGTTCGATGTGAGTGGTGGGGGCGCGGTGGAGCTCACTGCGCGGTCGGCGGAGCTGGAACGCCATCTGCAGGACGTGGTCGAGGAGAACATGGAACTCCTCCTCGGCGTCAGGTTCCTGGCGAGCGAGTACACCACCGGTCCGGTCCACGGAGGCCGGATCGACTCGTTGGGGATCGACGAGAACGGCTCGCCGGTCGTGGTGGAGTACAAACGGGGTCGTGACGCCGGCGTCATCACCCAGGGCCTGTTCTACCTGGCGTGGCTGACGGACCACCGTGCCGAGTTCCAGCACCTGGTCCGCGACCGGCTCGGGGATGCGGCGGCGGACCAGGTCCTGTGGAGTGCACCCAGGCTGATTTGCGTAGCGGAGGACTTCACCAGGTACGACGTCCACGCCGTGCGAGAGATCCGCCGGAGCATCGACCTGGTGCGCTACAGCTACTTCGGCAACGAACTTCTGGCCCTTGAGTCGGTCGCATCCGTGGTCGCCGATGGGGCAGCCCGCGGCATGCGCAAGCCACAGCGGGCCGCGTCGAGCCCGGGCGCTCCTGCCGAAGCCAGCGGCGTCTCGCAGCTGCGAGACGCGCTGGAAGAGGTTCTGCTCGGGTTCGGTGACGACGTGAGCCGCGTCGACCGCAAGCAGTACCGGGCATACAGGCGCCTTCGGAACTTCGCGTGCGTGAGCCACGCCCACCAGCAGGAGGTCGTGGTGACGCTCCGAATCAGCCCGAAGGACGTAGATCTTGTGCCGGGCTTCACGAGGGACGTCAGCCAGGTTGGGCATCACGGTACCGGCGACGTTGAAGTGCGGCTGCGCACCGAGCAGCACCTGCGGCGAGCAGAGCCTCTTCTGCGGATGAGCTACGACGCCGGATGACGCCCGGCTCCTGCTCGTACCGGGATTGTTGGGGGCCGACCTTTGAAATTTTCGGCTCAGGTGTTGGGCATTGTTCTTGCAACGCGGGGACAGGGGGCGGTCTCCTTCCACGATGCGGCTGCCGCCACCCGTGGACTTCGCCCCGAACCGCGCGGTTGACCTACCGCATTGCTCCCCGGGCCGAATCCCCCAGGTGCCATACCGCGAGAGATGAGGGATGTCAGTGGGCCCGCGCAGAGTCGCGGCCGTGACCTTTCCCACGGGCGGCGTCTCCTACGTGTACGTGATCGGTTCTGGCGGGTCGACCCGCGAGCAGCAAGCCCAGCGCCGGCACGGTCCCCCCTTCCCCCTGATGGCTGATCTCTCACGGCCACTCTCACCGTGGCCGTCCTCGTGGCGATCCTGGCTCGGTAGGGCACCGCCTGCCCCGTGCTGAGGTTGCCGGGCTCATCGGATCCGGGCGCGTGGCTGGGGAAGGGGCGGGGGGAGCCGGGGAAGGTGAGGTGACTGCCGTGTTGCGGCAGGCGGAGGCGAAGCGACCTCGGCCGCTGCGGCGGTGAGCTGGATGAGGAGGTCGTGGGGCACGCCTGCGGAGAGGCGGATGGCCCAGGCGGGTCGGTTCGCGTCGTCGCCGCCGACAGCGGTCCACCTGTCGTCGGTCGCGTGCGGCAGGTACTCGAAGGCGACGCTGCGGTTTGGGGCTTGCCACGTCGTGCGAGCCGGGTGGCTGGCAGCGGACCAGCCGGCCTCCTCCAGAGGAGTGTGGGGCTCTGCTGCGTCCGCCGGGAGCGGGACGTCGAGGTGGTCGATGATCGCGTGGATGAGGGGGACGGGGGTGCCGGCGGTGATCGTCGCCCGCCAGAGCCTTTCGCCCACGGGCCCGTCGTACTCGGCGATCGTCCAGGCGATGTCGGTGCGATGGCGGGCCTCGTGATCGAACTCGGCCCGGACGGTGAGGCTCTCGTGCACGGCGATGGTCGTCTCGTCACTCCAGGTACGGTGCTTGGCCCACTGTTGCCTCGATTCGAAGAGGGCGTTGAGGAACTGCTCGTGTTCGCCGAGACCGGCGACTGTAGGCGGGGCCGGCTGCGCTTCGGCGAGCGGGAGCCTGGTTGGCGGTGCGGTCTCGCCGCGGAGGGCTCGGCGGACGCTGCGTTCGAGGTCTGTGAGCGGGGCAGGGCCGGGGCGGACGGCGACGGTGTACAGCCTGTGGAACTCTGCCACGGCCTCAGTCTCGTCCTCGTAGGCCATGGCGACTTGGCGGAGGTGGTTCTCTCCGTGAAGGTGGACGTGGCGGCGGACGCCGCTGGCGTTCGTGCCCACGGCGACGGTGTTGTGGCCGTCGTTTGCATGGAGGTGGACGTTCAGGCGGCCTGCGGCGATGTCGTCGTGGATGCGCTGGGCATCGGCGCTGACCTGTCGGATCTCTTCAGGGGCGCACCATGGCATGGGGTAGTCGGCCCAGGTCCACTCGGTGTCGATCTCCTCCTGGAGCGCCGGAGCGATGTCCACGGTGAAGCCGTACCGGGCCAGCTCGTTGGCTGACCGGTCGGCGTAGTAGGGCTCCTCCCGGTCTATTCGGGCTAGGACCATCGTGTCCGGGCCAGTGCTGCGGAAGCCGAGGTCGTGCAGGTGGGAGCGGGCGGCGTCGCTCGTGGGGCCGGAGGTCGTGGCGAGAACGCCAGGATGGTGGTCGGGATGAAGGGTGAAGCTGACGTGTGCGTCGGCGGGGGCGTACGGCATGCGGAGCTCTCTTTGCGGAACGGGAAGCGGCGTAGGCCGGTGAAGAGGGATG
This sequence comes from Streptomyces sp. NPDC102258, assembly GCF_055584685.1. Lineage (NCBI taxonomy): Bacteria > Bacillati > Actinomycetota > Actinomycetes > Kitasatosporales > Streptomycetaceae > Streptomyces > Streptomyces sp. NPDC102258. The sequence goes on along the minus strand of NZ_JBVJLO010000036.1, from coordinate 17,320 downwards.
GGCCTCATCGGGCGGGTCGCGCCGGGTGGCGCACGGCTGGGCTGGCCCGTGCGGCCGGTGGCCGGAGTGCTGGGGTCTGGGCAGGCGCGGGAGCGGCGGCCCGTGTTCCGGAACTCGGGTCTCCGACGGCCTGGTGCCAGCGGGCTCGGACTGAGGACAGTGCTGCGAGGGCCCGGCGGCTGCCGGTGGCCAGCTGGTGGACGGTGGTGGCTTCGTCCGCAGTGAGGGTTTCGATCCGGGCGGCGACATCCTCGGCTTGGCGGAGGAGGGCGCGCTGGAGGATCTTTTGCCCCCAGTGATCGGGTGCCCCTGCGGGATGGGAGACCGTGTCGAGGACTTCGGCGGGACCAAACCCGTCGTGCAGGAGGCCGCGCTGCTGTGCCTCCCAGAGCACGGTGATCGGGTCCACGGGTGCACCACGCCGGGCCAGGCCGGTGAGGCAGGCGAAGAGGGCGGCGTGCATCGGAGTGGTGAGGTCGGTCTCGTGCAGCCACCGCATCCGCGGTAGGTCCTCGGGGTGGGCGGTGGCCGCGGCCAGCAGCATCCGCTCCTCGTCCCCCGCCTCGGCCGATGTCTGGACCGCTGATGTGGGAGCAGTCGGGGTCCGGGGTATCGAGCCGGGGTGGGAGGGGAAGGCGGTTGCCAGCTCGTCGAGGTAGACCCCGAGCTCGTCGGCCCGGGTGAGGACCGTCCGGGCCGGATCGGGCCCCGGGGTGCGGGCGGCCTGGGCGAGGAGACCGGCGTGCCGACGCAGAACGCGGCGGGCGTGCCCGGAGCGGACCATCTGTGCGTATGCAGGGGCGTGGGCGTCGGTGGGGCAGACGCTGATGAGGGTGTGCAGGTAGGGGGCCGTCAGAGCTCGGGCCTGGGGCTGGGCCGCGTCGAGGAGCTGGTTCGGCCACACTGGACTGGTGCGGTGGATCTCGGGCGCGGGTGGGGACACCGTGCGCATCGCCGCGAACAGGGCGCTGTGCGCGGTGTTGGCGAAGTGCTCGGGCTCGATCGGTCCGATGGTCTTGAGACGCTCGGGAACCAGGAGCAGGGCCCCGAGCAGGGCCTGTTCGGCGTAGTGGACCACCGGCGGTGGTGCCGGGTATTGCAGGACATCCTCGTCGGCTGTGGTGCGGGTGGCGTCGGACATCATGCCGCCAGGACGAAGTCGTCGCGGCTGAGGGTGCGTTCGACGTGTGGTGCGATCAAGTGGGCTGCGAACAACGGGGGAACGGCGTTCCCGATCTGGGAGAAGCGTTGGCCTTTGTTGCCCTGCCAGGGGTAGGCCGGTGGGAAGGACTGCAGGATCCCGGCTTCCTCGGCGGTGATACGGATCGCCGGCGGCGCCGTCTCCGCGGGGCCCGTGGTGGTCCAGACGCATTCGTTGGCGCGGTTGCCGAAGAACAGCGTGGCGGCCGGTTCGGTCACGGGCCGGATGGCCGCGTTCGCCTGGCTGTTGCTGCGCAGGACCCAGTCCCTTCCGCCCCCGCACCGCGGTGTCCGCGGAGATTCCCCCGTGCAGCTGCACGGAGGTCCGGCCTTGGGGTTCCGGGGGCGGAGCGGGGGGTTCTTCCACGCGCCGCGGTCGCGGGCGTCGGAGAGGGTCTTGCGGGAGCCGGAGGGGAAAGGCTCCGGTCCGCCCCCGGGGCCGCCGCCAGCGCATACGGTGGGTACGGGCCCGTCGGTGCGTCCCCAGCCCAGGGCTTCGGCCATGGACACCCACGTCCGGCGGCCGGGTCCGAAAAACGTCTCCGGCTCGCCGAACTTGGCGTGCGTCGGTTCGGGCGGGGCCGCTGTACGGGTCCGGGAGGCGATCAGGATCGCTCGCCTCCTGGTCTGGGGTACCCCGTAGTCGGCGGCGTTGAGGATGCCGCTCCAGGTGGAGAACCCCCAGGAGCGGAGCACGGCGGCGTACTGCTTCCACAGGGGCGCGACGTCGGGGACTTCCTCCATCAGTACCCATTCCGGCTCGCCGGCCTGGTGCAGGGCGTGGAGGTAGCGCATCGGTTCGGCGGCGAGCAGCGATCGCTGGTCCTGGCAGGCGGTGAGCAACTGTTCGCGGGTGTCCCGGCCGGCGGCCATGTCCGCCACCGCCTGGTGGACGAGCGGCTGGTCGATCAGGCCGAGGCGCTTGCCGGCCATGCTCCACGCCTGGCAGGGAGGGCTACATATCAGCCCGCGGGTGCGGCCCACGAAGGGCCGAACGGGGTAGAGGGCGACGTCGGTGCGGATGGTGGTCTGTGCGGCTGCCGCGCGGGTCTTGCAGGCCCATTCGTCCCACTCCAGGCCGACGTCGCGTACGCCCAGAACGTGCAGGGCGTGCCCCCAGCCGCCCGGGCCTGCGAACAGGTCGACGATGAGGTCGTTCATACGGCCAGCCCGAACTCGTCGCGGACCGGCTCCGGCTGTTCACCCCGGCAGGCCCACGGCGAGCAGCCGTCCACGACCCCGGCTTCGAGGTCCTCGGCATCCGGTGCGTCAGTCTCCTGCTGGAGGGCAGCCCATTCCGCGGCGGTGACATGGTCGATCGGCGCCTCGGAAAGCGGCACCCGTGAGCGATGCAGATAAGCCTGTCCTAGCAGCGGGTTTCCGGTGGCGTTCGCGCGAGCATTTCCCTGGCGGATAGCTGCGTCGAATTCGACGACATCGGCCCACTCGCTGGGGGATGTGTCCCTGATGCTCCGCCATTGGGAATTTCCGTGAAAAGGACATCCGAGGCAGCTTGACTTGGGCGTGTCGGCCAGTCCGAGCCGTTCCAGGTACCGGACGCAGTTCGCTCGTGACCAGCCCATATCGATCAGCGGGTGCACGTTGTGCATGTACTGGACGCCGGAGTCCTTCGCCCGATGGAATTCGTCCGTGCTGATGCCGACCCACTGCTCGACAAATACTCCTTTCGGAACCCTTGAGGGGTAGGGGTATCCGAGGATGTCGCGCACTTTCTTTTTGATCGGCTTGATTTTATATTCCCCGGTACATTGCCGCCGGGTCATTCCTTGCTTTCCGTCCTGATTCAGGATGTAAAGCGGCATGGAGGCGAATCGGTGATTCGGGTCCAGGGCGTCGTTGCGGATGTTCCCTGACGACACGCGCAGGATGGGTATCCCGGCCGGAGTGGCGATTTCGCGTTCGAGGCGGTCGAGGTGCTCGTACACCTTCTTCGGCTCCCAGCCGGTGTCGGCGAAGACCGCGATGTCGATCTTGGGGAGGGTGCCGTCCGCAGACAGGCAGAGCAGGGCTGAGCTTTGGACGCCGGCACCAAGCGAGAGTGCGCGCAGGGCCGGGCGGGTAGCGGTGCCCGGGGCGGCCGGGGCCGGGTGGCGGGGTGCGGTGGGGGTCGTGGCGTTGATGGCGGGGTCCTTGCGGGTGGTGCCGCCCCTGGGGCATGGGGGCGTCGTTCATGGGCGGGGTGGGCAGGCGGATGGGTCTGGTCAGCGGCTTCGTGCCGGGCCCGTCGTGGTGGGTGCTGCGGGCATCACGGGAGCGGCTGCCGACGATGGAGCAGCAGATGGAAGAGCGAGGAGAGCGGCGACGGCAGCCGCTCCGCCGGCGGTGAGACGGATGCGGTCTTGGGCCGGGCCGCCGTGGAAGGCGGGCGGAGCGGTGGCGGGGGCGCGCACGATGAGGCCCTTGCCTTCGAGGGAGCGCAGGGTGCCGATCCGGACGCTGCCGTCGCGGCTGTGGACGTACTCCCTGCTCTGGCTCCGGGCCATCACGACGTGACCGCGGGCGACTGCGTGGAGGGCGCTGAGTTCGGCGGTGGCCAGGCCGTCGGCTGCCGTTGTCGCGGAGGGACGGCGCCGGTGTGTCTCCCGGGCGATGCCGGTGGCGGACTCGACGGCCGCTTCCGGAGCAAGTGCGGTCAGCTCCCGCGCTAGCTGAAATTGCTCGGCGACGCCGTCGGGCAGGCCGGTGAGTTCGGGGTTCGCGAGAGCCGCGGCGGTGACCACGGCCTGCACCTCGGCCAGATGGCGGGCTGCTTCACCGTTGAGATAGGCGACCTGCTTGATCCGGACGGTCGCATCGATCAAGTCCGCGCTCGCATAGAGCTGCTGGTCGCGGACGGCCTGGACGGCCATGAGGGCTGTGCGTGCCAGTTGGGTGGCCGAGTCGGCGTGCGCGCCGAGGGCGGGACCAGGAGCAGCCGTTGGCCGGAACAGGCTGAGGGCGTCGTTGTGACGGGTGACGTCGCCGGCGAGGGCAAGCAGACGTTCCACAGGAGTGGACGGTTCGGGCACGTCGAACAGGAGGTCGTCGGTCATGGGGAAGAGGGGCTTTCGGGTGTGGGCGGTGCGACAGGGGCGGGAGAGGCGCTGCGGTGTGCCGGGGCTTCGGGAGCAGCTCGGGTCCGGCCGAGGCTGGGGCACCGGGGGTGTCGCGATCGGGGACGAGGTGCGTGATTCAGGGCCGGGCCCGGCCCGGTGTTGCGGCAGCCGGTGACGGGACGGGGAGGGCCGGCAACGATGCCGGGGGTGCGCCCGCCGGCTCGAAGGCCGGGGCCAGCTGGTGCAGTTCGCTGGACAGATGCTGGGCGAGCGCCTGACTGGTGACGAGCCGGGCAGCCACCGTCTCCGGCAGCTGCTGCCAGCGGGCCTGGTGGCGGGCCCGCTCGATGAGCGTGGCAGCGGCCTCCAGCTGGGTGGCGACCTGGTCGAGCACGCGGTTCTGGTCGTCGTCGTACCCGGTGGCCTGCAGCAGCTCGTCCAGCGCGCCGGGAAGCGGCGGGCGTTCGAGGGGAAGTCCGTACAGCTGCGCGTGGAGGGCGTTGGCGAGGCCGAGCACGGATCCGCCGGAGGAGCGGTTTCCGTAGCGGGCTTCCGCGCCGCGCAGCAGGCCGAAGCTGACGGTTACGACGTGGGGCGGGGGCGGCGGGTCGGTGGAGATGCGGGTGGCGAGGGCGCGGGCGATGTCGGCCGGGGTGGGTGTGCCGGTGTGCTCGTTCGGGGTCGTGGGGTTCTCGTGCAGGGGTGGGGAGCAGGTGAGGGCCTGCGTCGGCCGGGGGCGGCCGAGAGTGTCAGCGGCTGCGCCGGGGGCTGGGCTGGGAGGGCAGAGCGGCGAGGGCGTGCGCGATGTGCGGGCCGAGGGCCGAGCCGTGCACGGGGGTGATCCGGGCTGAGTTCCGGGCGAGGTAGGGGACGTCGTGGAGGGTGCGCTCCACCGGATCGGTGCTGGCCAGGTGTGTGAGGAACTGCCGTACGAGGACGTCGGGCACGTCACCCTCGAACGAGGCGAACCAGTGGGTGTCGAACCCGTCGTAGACCGAGGACTCCGCGAGCCAGGGCTGCTCCGTGTCCGGGCGGTGGAGAAGGGTGCAGTGGCCGTCTGCCGAGGTGACCGACGTCCCCACCACCGTCCAGCCGTTGATCGAGGCGATCTCGGCGACAGGCCGGTTCGCTAGGGGGATGCTCTCGGCGTGGCGGGTGTCGCCCAGGAGCTGAGGCAGGGACCGGGTGATGGCGGCGAGAGCTTCCAGGGGTGTCTGCCGACCGGCGGTGATCTTCCAGTACGGCTCGTGGTGGCTGATCGTCCACCACGGCTCGTCGAAGCCACCCGGGGTGAAGTCCACGAACACCGCGCCGTCGGGGCTGTCTACGGAGACCTGCCCGCTGGCCGGCCGGTGGATGTGTCCCCAGCCGAAGAGGTGGATCAGCGGACCGAGGACGTCGGAGAAGCGGTGGCCCCTGCCTGCCAGGTGGAGCGGGGAGACCAGAACGCGGTCCTGTTCGTCAGGCTGCACGTCCTCACCTCTTGCGTGTGGCGCTGGACGCCGACATGGGAGCCGGCGAGGCGAACGCCGAGGGGCGGACCCGACTGCTCTGGCGCTTTGCCGGTGCGCTGTCGCGTTCGATGGCCGCGGCGATGTAGTGGCAGGAGATCGAGGCCAGTTCGAGCTGGTGGGCAGCGTTGTGAAGGTGCTCTTCCATGAGAGGCCGGGCGTTGTCGCAGATGGCCTTCCACACCCTGCCAGGGGACGGATCGGGTGCGTCGCCCATGGGCATGCCGGGGTGCGCGTTCTCGCCGAGGGCGAAGCCGAGTTCCGCGGCGGCGTCGGTGACGCCGGCGAGTGCCGAGGCCAGCGTGTTGAGGGACTGACGGGATCCGGGGGTGCTGGTGAAGGCCGTGCTGCTGCTCATCGCGGTCAGCTCGTCCACCAGCGTCTCGGCGAGGCTGAACGTGCTGCGCAGGAGAGGGCCGAGCTGCTGCTGGGCATCGAGGCCGGGTTCGAGCTTGGTGCCCCGGACACGGGCGTAGTGCTGTTCGAGGGCACGGGCCAGAGCCCGGAGTATTTCGGCGTAGTCAAGGGGCGCGGGGTTGGCCAAGGCAGGACTTCCTGGTGAGACGAAAGAGGGGGTGTCCACGGCGCGGGCCAACGAGGGGCGCTGCCTTCGGCACTGGTGCCGCAAGGGGTGCGGTGAGGGACGGGCTGCGGGGTGGACGGGGAGCGGCGGCGAGGAGGGAGCGAACGCCGTCGGACGTGACCCGCAGGCCGAAGTGGTCCGGCTGCGTCGGGAGCGGCGTGAGGGTAAGCAGATCCCTGGAGGCGGGGGCGTCGATCGTGGCGGCCCGTACGGACACGTACGTGGCCAGAGGCGACACGACTTCGCTCAGGCCGCTGCTCGCCTCGCGAACGACGCCGTCGCCTCGGGCAAGGGAAGCGAGCGCCTTCCGCTGGGCTTCGCTGATCTTGACGGCGCCCTGGCCCGTCCCGAGGTCCTCGCGGGCGGCGCGGTCGTGGGCGTGGAGGTAGCCCTCGTGCCGCAGCAGAGCGCTGCTGACGCGCTGGACCGCCGACGGGGTCCCGGCCAGGTGGGCGGCAGCCTGCCCCAGGAGGATGCCCGCGGACGCGGTGTCGTCGTGGGCGAGGGCGGAGACGGTGTCCGCCGCGCGTACCGCGGCGAGGGAGGTCGCCTCGGTGAGATGGCGCAGGAGGGAGATGGCCTCGCGGCCGTCGAAGGTGGTCGCCGCGTCGCTCAGCGCGGCCTTGGTGAGCAGCTGGCCGGCGACCAGCGAGGTCTGGCGCAGCGCGCTGGCGGCCCGGACTGTCTCCTGGAGCCGCTCGGGCGCCGCGCCGCGCTGGCGCTGGAGGTCATCGAGCCGGAACGCGTTGGAAAGCAGGCGCTGGGTGAGGGTGAACAGTTCTTCGTCGTTGGGGAGTTCGTGCGGCAGGGGAGCTCCTTAGGGGCGGGGTGTTTGGGCGAGTGCCGTCAGGCGGCCTTCTTGAAGTCGGCTTGCGTGGGCGCGGCCTTGGCGACGGCGCGGGCGGTGATGGCGTCGGAGGCGGCCTTGGAAGCCGCGGCGAGTTCACCGGCGCCCGGCTCGAGATACCAGGGGCGCAGGTCGAGCATGGCGGCGCGCAGGCCGGTCGCGAAGAGCAGGGCGGTCCCCTTGGGCAGGGCGCGGATCCGGTCCGCGGGCAGGATCCGCTCCTGCCGCATGCTGATCGAGGTGGACTTGCCCGACTCGGAGATGCTGGTGGACTTCGTCTCCACGTCGTGGTCGCCGATCAGCCGGGAGAGCTTGTCCGCGAAGTCCGGGTCGTCGATGCCGGACCCGATGACCTTGATCGTGGCTGCGGACCACATGGCGTCCATTCCCGCGTCGCCCCAGGTTTTCTGCCCCTGCCTGTAGGACTGCAAGATCGTTATCGGGATGATTCCGCGCGAGCCCAGGTGCGAGTACAGGTCGGGGAGGTCGCTGATTTTGCACACGTTTGCGGCCTCGTCGAGGATCGCGAGCATGGGCGGGTCGAGACGTCCGCCGGTGCGTTCGGCTCGGGCGGTCGCGGCCCGCATCACCGAGTCCGCGCACGCCGCGATCAGCGCGGAGGCTCCGCCGCCACCGTCCTTGGAGAGCAGGAACAGCGTGTCGGTGGAGGCCACGAACTCGGCCGGGCGGAACTCCGGTACGTCCTTCTGGGGGGTCACCCAGGCTGCAATATCGGCGCTGAGCAGGGCGGACGCGTACTGTCTCGCGGTCTCGTAAATGCCGTCTCGGGTTTCCGGCGGGCCTTCGACGGTGCCCTTCAACTGGGCTGCGACGGAAGTGAATCCGTGGTCGCGCAGGATGTCGAGCGGTCGGCGGTCGGCGGGGAACGCGAGCCACTGCATCACGTCAGTGATCGGGCGGTTGTCGAGGGCCGCGGCCAGGAACAGCTGCGCCAAGATGTTGGATCCGGCCTTGGACCAGAAGTCGCCCTGCTGGCTCGCGTCGACGGAGGTGGCGAGGAAGTGGCCGGCGAGCCGGTTCGCGCCCTCCAGGGACTTCGCGTCCGACAGGGGGTTCCACCACATGGTGCGCGGAGCGTGGGCGATCTGCTGAGGGTCCATCGACCACACCCTCCCCACCCGGCTGCGGGCGTCGAAGCAGGTCGTATAGGCGTCACCGGCGGCCTTGTTGCTGGTCAGGAGTACGGCGCCGGGCGCGGCCAGGATGGAGGGGATCGCCAGCGAGGTGGTCTTCCCGGAGCGCGGTGCCATGATCGCCACCGCGACGTCCTCGTACCCCATGCGGACTTCGGTGCGGCTTCCCTGCAGGTTGCCGAGGAGGATTCCGGTGTCGGAGGCCGCGATGCGGTCGGAGTCCTTCAGGCTGGGCCGCAGGGAGCGGGCCTTGGCGGTGATCGCGCTGGCCAGCAGCGGCTCTATGTCCCGTGCCTTCGCGGTGCCCTGGACCCGGCGCTTGTTCTTCCCGCCGAAGGTGCCCTTGTGGCGGCTCCACCACACGCCGCCGACGGCGGCGAGGGCGATCAGGGCGAGTACGGGAATGATTCGGGCACCGATCAGCAGGGACGTTTCTCCCAGGCCGGGCCAGAGCTGGTCGGGGCGTATGAGGGCGTCGGCGGGCCGGTAGGCGGCCCAGGTGTTGCCGGTGGCCAGGGCGGTGAGGTTCCCGCTGAGCCAGGCGAGGTGGGCGAGGGGGATGGCGACGGCGAACAGGCCCAGGAGGACCTTGAAGGCTATGTCGTAGCCGTCGGACGAGGAGGGGTTGGGCTGGGACAAGGGCGGCGCTGTTCCGTGAGGGGGCGGGGGCGGGAAGGAGGGAGAGGTTCAGCGGGTGCGGCGCGGCAGCGGCCCGCCGGGCGGCTGGGGAGGCAGGGGCTGGCCGGTGTGGTGGGCGGTGAGGCGGTTGATTCGGGCCCACAGGGCGTCCTCGGCCGTTTGGGCGGGGACGCGTTCGCGGGCGATGCCGACGCTGTAGCGCAGGAACGTGGCCATCTCCTTCTCGTCGCGCAGCAGCGGTTCCGGGGAGGCGAGGCCGGCGAGGACCGCGGTGACCAGGTGGGGCGGGGTGTGGTCGGAGAAGTACGCCCGCCAGACCGGCCGGTCGCTCGGCTCGGAGGCCCAGGGACCGTCGAAGGCGGTGACCTTGATGTGCACGGCGCCGAGGGGGTGGCGTGAGACGGTGACGAACTCGTCGGGTGAGTCGACGCGGTGGTCCAGGATGGAGCGGTGCCATCCGGCCTGTTCCAGGACTTGGAGCGGGTCCGCCGGGCTGTTCGCGGTGGGGTTGGTGGTGAGGGCATCGGTGGCGGTGGCGACGATCTCGGCGGGAGTACGAGCGTCGAAGCGCATGGTCCACGCTTTCCCGTCGTTGTCGGCCCCGGTGTGGCGCAGGGTCCACCAGTGATCGTCCGGGCTCGGGTTGAGCAGCAGCTCGGTCTGGTGGTCGCGGCGGGTCAGCCGTACGACCGGGCTGAGCGGGAGGTGCGCTGCCCGCCAGCGGAACGCCTGCTGCAGCGGGGCGGTCACCCAACGGGGGTCCCCGCCGCCGGCCAGGTAGCGCGGAGCGACCTGGGCCAGTACCGGCGGCTTGCCGGGCTCGCTCACTGCTGTCCGTCGGCGGTGACCGTGACGGTGATGTGGTTGGCGGTGACGGTACGGCGCGCGACGGCGAGGTCGAGGGTGTCGGCGTGGGTGGCGAACAGGCCGACGCGGGCGGAGTCGAGGTCGCCTTCGGGCGGCAGGAGGACCTCGTCGCCTTCGGCCATCAGCCAGGCGGGGCCGTGCACCCACCCGGCGGTCTCCGCGAAGTCGCCGGGGATGGCCCGCTGGGCCAGGGTGCCGGAGGCGGGGGCGTAGAGGACCTTGATGGCGACGGCCTGCTGCCGGGTGGGGGTCAGGTCGGGGGCCTGGCCGACGGCGAGGTCGGCGGCGATCCGCGGCAGCGACAGGCCGGTGGCCCGCCAGACCGCCCAGCCGATCCAGTCCCCGCCGATCCGGCCGTTGACCTCGATCACGCGCGGCCCGGACGGGGTGAGCCGCAGCTCCACGTGCTGGATGCCGTTCACTGTGCCGGTCGCCTCCACCGCCGCGGCGGCGATGGGCGCGACGGTGGCCAGCAGCGGGTCGCCGGCGGCCAGGGTGTGGCCGATCGCCAAGGAGGGGTTCGTCCACCGCCGAGAGAGGCCCATGCTCCTGCAGAGCGCGGCCACCGTCCGCCGGCGCGGAGAAGGCAGCACCTGGACCTGGGAGCCGGGTGTTGCCGAGATCCTCGCCCGCCTCACCAACCACCAGCCACCGAGCCTCGAACAGCTGCGCACCGCCCCCGGCGACGCGGCGGCCCAGCCCTTCGCCGCCCACCTCGTCCACAGCACCGGCATGACCTACCGCTACCCCGACAAGGACGGCACCCCGCCCCCGCGCTCGACCCACGACCACCCTGCCGGCCACGGCTATCAGCCCCGCGACCACATGGAGGTCCTCGCCCAGGTCGCCCAACAGCTGGAGGAGAAAGGGCTGGCTCCGCTTGCACCGGCTCCCAAGGCGCGGACCCGCGCCAAGACGCTCCTGCCACTGGAACTACCCGACACCCCCACCTACGGGATCGAGGTCTGGGTGTCATCCGACCGGACCTGGCAAGGCCTGCAGGTGGCGGCCGCCGCCAAACTCGGCCTGACCTCCAGCTGCTCCACAGCGACCTCCGCCGACTTCACCGGGCCGATCAACGTCACGCTCCATCGCTGCGACCCGCAAGACCTGACCGCCGGCCTGCCCCGCTCCACGAACGCCGACAAAGCCGCTCGACGAGCCGAATACGAAAGGAGTGAGACCGAGCGCGCGGCGACGATTGCCGAAGCATTCCCCCGCCTTGGCCAACCCATCGCCTGCATCGTGGAGATGGAAGGGGCTGCCTACTTCTCACGCACACGCCAAGGCGATCCCAAGAAGCTCTTCAAGAAGACCCTGCCGTCTCTCCGCCGCAACGTTCAGTGCCTTCGCCCCATCGCCCCTGCCAACCCCAATCCCAGCAAAGCCGCCCTAGCCAAACGCTTCCCCGGTACCGACTTCACCACGACCGACATCGAGCGCGCCGCCGCCGCCCTCCACGACGCTCTCCGCCAGGCCGGTCACCTACCCAAGGTCGCCGTACCCCAGGGGATCGAGGGCCCCTTCGAACTGATCACGGTCTGGCTCGCCCCTGCGGGCGACCGGATGGTCGTGCCCATCCTCATCCGGCAGCACACACACGAAGAGCCCACTGTGCAGCTCATGCCCACACAGGGCAGCCCGACCGAGCACCCCATGCCGCTGACCGCACTGCCTGAGGCACTGACCGCTGGCCGCGGACGCGTGGTCACCCGTACCTCGCGCGCGGCCCTCGCCGAGTTCATCACCGGGGCTTTGGCCCGCGACTCGACGGCCGACCGGCTCCTGCTCGTGCGCCGCGCGCGGATGAGCGACAAGGAGATCTGGCCATGGCTCCAGGACAGCCGGATCACCTTCGACCAACTGGTGCTGCCGGGCATCGACATGACCGACCCCGCCGTGGCTCCTGTGATCCGAAAGCCCGGCGACCAGCCTGGCCTACGCATTATCCGGCTCCGAGAGCGCACTGACCGTAACGCGGTCCCTCGGGCCTTCGGAGTCACCGAGGACATGGTCAGGGCCAGCGAGGAAACAGAGGAGTTGATTCCCGTCACGAGGTACGGGCGGTTCTCCGGCCTCGTTCAAATCGGCGAACGCGCGTTCTGGGGCATCAACCCGCGCGCGGACCAGAACCAGACCGCGCTCAGCCTCACCAAGTTCGACCCAGCCGACCCTGCCAAGCGCACCAAGACTTGCTCCAACCCGACCTCCCTGGAGATCGTGCCCGCCTTCCTTCAAGAGGGAGACAACCCCGCCGACTGGGCCATGTACACCCATGCCCAGCGACGTCTCCACGCCCACACGACGATCGCGACCACCTGGCCTGCCATCGTCCACCTCGCCGAGTTGATGGAGGAGTACATCCGCTAATCGGCGAGGCGCGGCCGGTAGCTCCGGACAGCTGGCTGTTCCGCAACCGAGCGGGCAATACATCGATGTTCGCGGGCTCGCGACCATGTCGTGCCCCGCGAGCTCTCCTCGCGCCTTGCGAACTGGCCCTAGGTCCTCCGGCACGCCGCGATCTCGTTCCGGCTCCACTCTGGCCTGGACCCGGACGAGTGCGCGCGGCGGGCCGGGTAGCGCATCGAGGTTCTCGTCCGCCACTACGCCAGGCTCGAGCTTGGGGACCAGTCCTGGGGACCAGTGTAAAGGGCACCTATTTTGGATAGGGCCCGACCTGGACCTGTTGGGGACCAGTGCGCATGCCCATGGGTGGCAACGACCTGACGGCCTGGAAGACGTGACCTCACCGAGGGGATGAGGAGAAGCCCGACGGACCGCCGTGACGACGAGCTGGTAGCCATCCGCCTGCAGCCGCGGTCACTGGCGGCATGCGCCGTGGCCGGGGTGCCGCCAGATGGAGCGCGGTCCTTCCCTGACGGAGGGGCCGCGCCCCTTCGTGTCCGCTCTGGGCCCGAACCGGTGCTGTGGCAGGGAGGGCCGGCAGCAGATCCCTTCGACGCGTGGGGGAGTGGCCGCGCCGTCACGGATGCCGGCACCCAGCGCACTCGTGGACTCGCCGACTGGAAGGGGTGGAGTGTGCTTCGTCTGGCAGCGAGTGTCACTGCTCGGCCCTAAGCTCGCAAGGCAGGAGAAGGGGGAGTTCGTGCGCGACCGCATGCTGACAGCCGACGTACCACTCGGGCCGTTCGAGGGCACAAAGATCACCGTCCACTCGGCGACGGGCAAGAAGGCCAGACTGCACGTTCGCCGGGAATGCGGCCAGCTCCGCACGGCCAACGTGACGACGACTGAGGTTCCGTTGAACGCGGACGTGGTGGACAGGTTCTGCTCCGGTTGCGCGGACTGGGGCCCGAGGGTCCGGCCGTCATCCGGACTGGGCATCTTCATGAACGCGCTCGGCGGAGCGGGACTGCTCCACCAGCTACATGCCTATGGGGAGCCGGACGAGGACGTGTACTGGACCCAGGACGAGGTGCGAGCTGGAGCCGAGCTCTTGCACTCGGAACGGGGTGCTGTGGACGAGGACGAGGACGATGATGATGAGGAGGACGACGGGCGGTGGGAAGCGCGCAGGGAGGCCGAAGAGCTGCAGGAGCGGGTCTTGTCTCGCTGGCGTCATGCCGCGGGGAGCCTTCACCGAGCGCAGGCAGCCATCGCCCACTTTCCTTGGCTGACGGACTGGGCGAGGTCGAAAGTGTTGGCGAAGGAGAGCTACCTCGAGATTCTGCGGGCGCAGGCGGCCCTCTTCGTGGAGCCGGCTGGTCTCGTGGTAGCCGCTGCGGCGGCGACACTGGAGAAGCCCTCGCTGCCGACCGACGATCCTGTCTTCGCGGTGCTCGGCAACAGCAGCCGGATCTCCACAGGCCTGAACGCGCTGTGGCGCAGCTGGCAGTACTCGGCGGAGCGGGGCTGGGAAGGGCCGGAATCACGGTCGATCAGCCGCTATGACCTCGTGCGCGGCATCCGGCCCAACAAGAAGGGGCGCGCGGAAGCTCTGGAAGGAGCCGCCCGCCTGATCCAGTCCTGGGCGGACGAAGCCCGCGTCGGTGCTGCGGCGACGGATTCGACTCCGACGATGTGGGTCACGGCGCGCTTGCCGGAGGCCAAGGAGGAGCCTTCGCGCGGAGGTGCGCTCGGCGTCCTGGACGGCCTCGATCGGTGGACCCTTGGCGTGGTGGTGACGTGGACCGTGAGCGCCGACTGGGGCCGGCGCACGCTGACGCTGAGAGTTCCGGCCCTCGTCGCCGACAGACTCCTGGACCCCTCGGGCAGCCTCGTGTGCGAGCCGGGCGGTTCCCAGGCTGTGGCTACTGAAGCGGGCCAAGGGCAGCCGGACTCTGTCCGGCCCGGGGTTTTCGACGACACCGCTGTCTTCGACCGCCAGCCCGCTACCCCCGCTCACCTCCGTGCGCTGCGGAACTTCTCGTACGCTGCCGACCAGCTCTACATCGTCTTCTCGACGAGCGGGGGAGCGGAGGTTCTGCCTCTCGAGGTCATTGAGAGGCGACTCGCCCAGGGCTGGCTCGGAGTCATCGTCGCCGGTCCGTCGGACCTCCCCGAGAGCGTGATCAGTCCGTGGATCAAGGAGGTCGTCCCCGCGCCACAGGCTGACGATGACCTGCCCTCGGGCCACCACCATGTACGGCAGGATGGCCACTTTGGTGCTGCCCTGGGCCTTGCAGCCGGGGCTCAGGAAGTCGCCCGGCGGACGTATCGGGAGCGTGACAAGGAACACAATCTGCGTCTGCTCGCCATGGCGCGTGGTGTATCCGACTTGCGGAGCCTCGACACCGGCCGCTCCGGCATGCTGCCCCTTGCGGTGTGGGAGGGCCTGCTCGCGCCTGCTCCCTTGGACCTCTTGCCGTTCCGGCCGCCCAGCGCCGACCGCTGGCGCAGCGGTAGCAGCCTTCCCCTGGGTGCCCTGGGGCAGGCGCAGATCTACGCCACGAACGCGGATCCCAAGTTCGAAGGCAAGGGGCATTCACCCCTGTGCCGACATACACGGGATCGAGGCCTCGCGACGAGCGACGACCTCCTGACCGTGGCGGACCTGCTGGCCCGTGACGACTGGGACTGGTGCAGCAAGTGCGGAGGCTATGCCGTACGCCGGCTGACCGACACCCAGCTGTCCTACTACCGCGCTGCTCACCGGCTGCACGACATCGCAGGGCAGCTCGACGACGAGCGTAGGCATCGCGTACCTGTCGATCCGGATGCCCTGCTCAAGCAGCTGGACGAGCTTGCGGACTGGGAGCCCGGCGGGCACGAGGACTGCGACTGGGACGGCTCCGGGCGTTGGCATGAGCTCATCCGCGACCTGCGACGCCGAGCCGAACGGAAGCGGGGCCACGCCGCTTCCTGAGCCGCCTCCCCCCGGGTGGCCGTCTGTGACGGCGGGCGGCCCGCGGGCCAGGTGGCGCTGGGGGTCAAGGGGTCGCAGGTTCAAATCCTGTCGTCCCGACCAGCGTTTACGCAGGTCGGAGGCCGTTCTCTCACACATGAGAGGACGGCCTTTCCCATGCCCGGAATGTTGGTGGTCGCAGTGTGGTCGCACGCCCGCTTCGGGGTTGTTCCGTGGTGGAGTAGAAGCCGGTTGGGGCGGGGGAGCGGAGCCGGTTGAGGGCTTCGCGGAGGTGCTGGAGGTGGTCGCGTGGTGGTCGCAGCCGTTCCAGCCAGGCCTGTCGGTCGTTTCGTTTCTGGGCCCGGGTGAGGGTGTGGTCGATGGTGTCGACGGCTTCGCGGGCGGGCTTGTTGGGTGAGGTGGCTGTAGATGTTGGCGGTGGTCGACAGGGTGGAGTGCCGCAGGGTCTTGGAGACGACGGTGAGGGGCACGCCGGCGGTGATGGTGATCGTGGCGGCCAGGTGCCGCAGGTCGTGAACGGTCACCCGGGGTACACCGGCTTCTTTGGAGAGTTGCCGGAGCCGGTCGAGGACGGTGTGGGGTCGCAGGGGTCGGCCGTCGGGTCTGCAGAAGACGAGTCCGGTGAATGGGTCGCTGGGGTCGCTGTGGCGGCGGGCTTTTGACCGGGCTCGGTGCTCGAGTGCGGTTGCGACGCGGGGTGAGACGGCGACCCAGTTCCGACTGGTACGGGTCTTGGGCGTGGTGATGACGAGGTGGTTGTTGTCGATCGTGGAGAGCGTGCAACGTAATAGAGGACACGCGCGGCCAGGTGGACGTCGTCCCAGTGCAGACCGAGGGCCTCTCCTTTGCGCATACCGGTGCCGATGAGGAACTCGAACAGGTCGGCCATGTCCGGGTCTGCCTGACGGCAGTGCTGGAGGAAGCGGACAGCCTCGTCCGCGGTCCAGATCCGCCGCTCGGGCGACGGTGGCCGGTGAAGCGCCGGGGGACTGGCGGGGTTGTGGGCGAGGCGATGCTGGCGGACCGCGTCACCGAGAGCGCTGGAGAGGGTGGCCAGGCAGCGGTAGAGGGTGGTCTTGCCGCGGCCTGCGGCGAGCTCGCCGGTGACGAAAGCGGCGATGTGACGGTGTCCGAGCTCGTCCAGCTTGAGGGTGCCGAAAGCGGGGACGAGGTCGTTGTGGACGTAGTCCCGGTAACGCGCCATGGTGGTCGGCTTGAGCACGAGCGCCTTGGCGGCCAGCCAGGTACTCAGGTAGTCGGCGACGCTCTGGTTCGGGTCGGCGTTGAATCCGCCGGCCTCGCCCTCCAGAAACCTCCGCAACGCCCCTTCGGCCGCGTCGTGGCTGCCGAATCCGCCGCGGCGTACGGTCTTCCGGAGGTGGCGCGGTGCCGGGACGTCGACGGCGAAGGTCCACGTCCCGTGGTCACCTTCAGTGAGCAGGTGGGGGCAGTGCGCTCCGAGCTGGTGATGCAGTGTGTCCCGGCAGCCACATCGGCGGTAGATGCGGCCGCGGTCGCCGGTGGTGCGCATGGGGATCGCCTCCAGGAGGCGGAGGAAGGGCCGACACCTCCAGTCTCGTGCGACCACAGGCGACCACCACGCTCCTCACGCCGGCCGTGACCAGTGCGTTTCCCTTGACCGGGCGACAAGGACCCTGGCACAGGAGACCTCTAGCAGGTTCTTCGCCTGCTGGTAGTACACGCCCTGCGTATGGCTGACCAGCGGCGATGCGTTGCGCAGCGAGCGGTGGACGGCGTTTGGTCCGCAGCTGATTCGGATCTTGGAAATGCCAGCAGCGCCGAAGCGGCAGCCGAGGCTGAGGGCGTCGCGCAACCCCGCTGGCCGGTGCAAGGGGAGGGGGCTTGGTTTGTCCCCGAACCGGTTCACCGGTTACTAGGTACCCTCGCGGCGCTGCGCCCCTTGCCCGCCATTGCTTCCGCGGGCACCGCTGACGAGCAGGGGTGCCCCTTCCGGCAGGTTTTTTATCGGGCGGCTGGGCGCACTCCGAGCCGGTGCGGGGCGGGCGCCGGTTGCAGGGGTTCAGGCCAGGGGATGTTGGGGCCTTCGTTCACCGGTGCCCGCCAGTGAGCGTTTTCAGCGTTGCCTCTCCAGAGTGAGGACAGCCTTGGTGATGAC
>NZ_JBVJLO010000035.1:0-30572 GCF_055584685.1 Streptomyces sp. NPDC102258 | reverse complement strand
CGCATACGCGAGACGCCCGCCGTGACCATCCCGGCCGGGCGTCTTCGCGTACCCGGTGCGCACATGTCCGGTGGCACGTCATCCAATGGCTGACGAAGAGGTTGTCATCCTTTCGACGACATGCTACAACGGGAGCACGTTGAAGCGCATTGGCAGTTACTGCCCGAACCAACTGGAGGTGTTTCGCGATGTTGATGCGCACCGACCCGTTCCGCGAGCTGGACCGGATCACCCAGCAGCTCATGGGCACGACCGGGACCTGGTCGAAGCCGTCCGTGATGCCCATGGACGCCTACCGTGAGGGCGAGGACTACGTGATCGCCTTCGACCTGCCGGGCGTCACCGCGGACGCGATCGACATCGATGTGGAGCGCAACCAGCTGACGGTCAAGGCCGAACGCCGCCCCACCGCCAAGGCCGAGAACGTGCAGATGGAGCTCTCCGAGCGGCCGCTGGGCGTCTTCTCCCGCCAGGTCATGCTGGCCGACACCCTCGACACCGAGCGGATCGAGGCCACGTACGAGGCCGGCGTCCTGACCCTGCGCATCCCGATCGCCGAGCGCGCGAAGCCGCGCAAGGTCAGCATCAACGCCGACGGCGGCCGCAAGCAGCTCTCCGGCTGACCGCCCCCACCACCCGGCGGCGCGGGACGGACCTCTCCCCTTCCCCCGGCGGTCCGTCCCGCACCGCCGCCCTTCCCTTCGCTCAGCCCGTAAGGGAGGTACCAGACGATGACCCTGCGCTGGGAAGCGTTCCTCGGCCAGGTCCAGGAGCGCGGTGAGTACGGATCCCTCGAAGAGGCGGACCGGGCGGCCCGGACGGTCCTGGCCCTCCTCGGCGCCCACCTCATCGGTGCCGAGCGGGCCGAACTGGCCGCGCGGCTGCCCGAGGCCTACGCGCTGATCCTCCTCGCCCCCCTCCAGGCCGCCGAGCCCCTCACCCCGGAGCGGTTCGTCCGCGCGACCCAGGCGTGGATCGAGGGCTCCTCGCACGCGACCGCCCTGTGGGACGTCAACGCGGTCCTCAGCGTCGTCGCCGAAGCCGCCGGCGAGGACCTCACCCGAAGCCTCCTGCTGCAACTCCCACCCGGCTACGACCTGCTCTTCGGCCTCCCCGAGCCCTCATGACGCCGCCGCACCGCGTAGCGGGAGCCGGGGCGGGTAGGCGCCGGGCGTGATGCCCGGGCTCCGCATGCCCGCAGGGCCCGCCAGCCAAGGAGGGCAGAACCATGACCGGACAGTTCCCGGAGCCGGGGGAGCCCAGGCCCGGCGCTCCCGGCGCCCCGGCCGGCGTACCGCCGGAGGAGACCCCGCCCGGCGAAAGCAGCACCGGCTCGGGCGCGGGCCCGTACCGCCCCCTGACACCCGGCTGGGGCAAGGGACCGCTCGTCCTCATCTGCCTGCTGGCCGTGGTCGTCGCCCTGTTCTTCCTCGCCTACGCCGTGATGCTGAACGTCTGAGCGGACGTGATCTGGCGGGCGGGTGTCGGCGGATACACTGCCCGTCGCTCAGAGTTCCCCGCCGTGCGGGAGGCCCGCCTCGGCGGCTGCCTTGTCGAGGATTCGGCCGATTTCCGTGGCGATGGTCCGGGCCTCCGCCGGGTCGGTGACGAGCGTGGCCCGGGCTTCCAGTCGGCGCAGGCGGGTGGCCTGGTCCGGGTGGCGTTCGATCGCCACCTGGAGAGCCCACTGGCGCAGGAACCTCCGTAGCGGCGCCGAGTCGGCCTGCTGCCGGGCGCGTGCCACCGCCGTGGTGTGTTCGGCGTCGAAGGTGGGCACGGCGTCCGGGGCGATCCGCGCCAGGGCCGCGCGGAGTTCCCCGACCGTCGGCGCGGGCTGCGGCACGCCCCCGGCGGCGGCGTTCATGCCGCTCCCCGGGGGCGCTGGGCTTCCGGGGGCCGCGGGCAGCTCGTCATGCCCCGACCCTGCCCGACCCGCCCCGCCGACGCAACCGTGCTTGACACCCGTCGGCGGAGGTCAGCAGCCGGCGTTGGACGGGCCGAAGAACTCGATCTCCGCGATGGCCACCTGTTTGTCGGCGGCGGCCGCGTGATCCCAGGGCCCGCCCGCCCTCTGATCCAGCGTCAGCCGACGCATGGTGACCGGGCCGTCCGCGTCGGGGAAGATGGCGGGGTCAGCCGTAGCAGGGACAGCCGTAGTACAGACATGGGGAGTGTGCGCGTCGATGACGCCGTCCGGTCTTGGGCCCAAGCCTCCGACGATCGCCGATGTGGCGCGGGTCGCCGGGGTGTCGCGTACGACGGTGTCGCACGCCCTCAACGGGCTCGGAAAGGTCGATCCGCGGACCCGCGAGAGGATCAAGCAGGTCGCCGCCGAACTGGGCTACCGGCCCAACCTGCGCGCGCAGCGGCTGCGGCGCGGGCAGGCCAAGGCCATCGCGCTGGCCTCCTCCATGCCCTTCGCCGTCGCCGGCGGCACCTCACGGCTCGGGTTCTACATGGAGATCGCCGCCGCGGCCGCCGAGAGCGCGCTCCTGCACGACTACGCCCTCGTCCTGGTGCCGCCCGTACGCTCCGGATCCGGGCTGCACTCCGTCGACATCGACGGAGCCATCGTCGTCGAACCGGACGTGGACGATCCGGCGGTGGCGCAGCTGCGCGAGCGCGGACTGCCGTACGTGGCGCTCGGCCGGCCCGTGTCCCCGCGCGAGCAGGCTCCGTACGTGGACCTGCGCGGCGGACTCGTCACCGAGATGCTGCTCGCGCACCTCCACCAGCAGGGCGCCCGGCGGCCCGCACTGCTGATCGGCTCCGGCGAACGGCACTCCTCCGTCGACGCGCGCGCCGCGTACGAGCGGATGGCCGCGCGGTACGGGTGGACGCCGGTGGTGGCCACCGCGTCCGAGGAGGGCGGGGAGCGGGCCGGCTACGAGCGGTGCGCGGCGCTGCTGGCCGAGCACCCCGAGACCGACGCGGTGTGCGCGCTGGTCGACGTGTTCGCGGTGGGGGCGGTCCGGGCGATCCGGGAGAGCGGCCGGACCGTACCGGGTGACGTCATGGTCGTCACCCGGTACGACGGGCTGCGCGCCCGGACCTGCGATCCGCTGCTGACCGCCGTCGACCTGCACCTGGACCGGGCGGCGGCCGACGCGGTGGAACTGCTGCTCGGGCGGCTGGCGGGCGGGGCGGCGGACCCCGCCGCGGTGGCCGCCCCGCCCCCGCCGCGGCTGGTGGTACGGGCGTCCTCGCTGCGGACCGGCCCGCCGGCGGCCGCGCCCGTCACACCCCCAGCATGAGGACGCACCCGGAGACCAGGGCGAACACCAGGACGAACAGCCGCGTCCTGCGGGCGTCGAGCCGGTGGTGGACCAGCCGGCTCAGCCAGGCCCCGGCGGCCGTCGCGGGCAGGAGCAGCAGGACCGGCCCCAGGTCATGCGGGCTGCCCTTGCCCGTGGCGAACAGCAGCAGCAGCGAGGCCACTTCCCCGATGAGGAAGCAGACCGCGACGGTCGCCCGGAGTTCGGCGGGCGGCCGGTGCTGGTACACGAGGGCGAGCGGCGGGCCGCCCACCCCGGTCGCGGTCTCCGTCAGCCCGGTCACCGCGCCCGCCCCGACGTAGGCGAGCCGCCCGGGGGTGAAGGCGGGCGCGGCCAGGCTGACCACCGCCGCGAGGACGGTGGCGACGCCGACGAACAGGCCGATGCTGCGGTCCGGGATCAGCCAGAGCAGCGCGAGCCCGCCGGGGGTGGCGGCGAGCCGGGCGGCGGTGATCCAGCCGGCGCCCCGCAGGTCGAGGGCGGCCCGCTCGCGCCAGGCGACGTACAGGTTCAGCGGGATCATCGAGGCGAGCACGAACACCGGGAGCAGGCCCGGATCGAGGATCCCGGCGACGGGCGCCACGATCAGGGCGAAACCGAGGCCGCTGCTGCCCTGGACGAAGGCGGCCACGGCGACCGTGACGGCGAGGACGGCGAGGGTGTCGGCGCTCATCGGGCGGTGCTGCGTTCGCGGGCGGCGGTGGAGGTGGGGTGGGTCCGGGTGATGGGCGCCCGTGCCACCGCGGCGCGCGCCAGGGCGGTGGCCCTGGTGACCAGCGCCGGGCCGTCCCAGCCGGTGGGCAGACCCTGCCACAGGCGCAGCCGGCCCGCGACGAACACGGCGCTGATCTGGTCGCGGTTGCCGCGCCGGACGAGCTCCCAGGGCAGGTCCCAGGAGAGCGCGAGTTCCGGGTTGGTGACGTCGACGAGGAGGAAGTCGGCCGCCAGGCCCGCCGCGATCGTGCCGGTACGGTCGCCGAGGCCGACCGCGTCGGCGCCGCCCCGCGTGGCGTGCTCCAGCCAGGTCCAGCCGGCGCCGCAGGAGGAGTCGCCGGTGGCGAGGCCGTACGCGAGGCGCTGGGCGAACTCGGCCGCCTCGGCGAGCCGGAAGCCGTCGCCGCGCGTGCCGTCGGTGCCGAGTCCGAAGCGGATCCCGCGCTCGGCCATCGCGGCGGCCGGGGCCACGGCGTTGCCCTTCCAGGCGCTCGCCACCGGGTTGTAGCTGACGGCGGCGCCGGTGTCGGCGAGCAGGGTCAGCTCGCGCGGGGTCAGCAGGGTGGCGTGCGCGGCGAGCAGCTGCGGGCCGAGCGCGCCGATCTCGTACAGGTGCTCCAGCGGGCGCAGGCCGTGCCGTACGAGGGAACGCTCGACGCCGGCCAGGTGCTCGTTGACGTGGATCTGGACGGTCGCCCCGGCCTCCGCGGCCAGGCGGGCGGTGCGCCGCAGGGTGGCGGTGGTGGCGGCCTCGGGGATGGAGACGGCGAGGGAGGCGTGGACGAGCGCGTCGCCGTCGTAGCGGGCCAGGTGCGCCTCCTCCCGCCGCGCCGCGCCGGGGTCGGCCCCGGGTTCCACGTCGTCGCACACCAGCCCCAGTACGCAGCGGATGCCGGCGTCGCGGACGGCGCGGGCCACCACGTCGACGTCCACGCCGGTGCGGTTGCCCGCGTCGGTGACGGTGGTGAAGCCGCCGCGCAGGGCTTCGAGCGCCGCCAGCTTCGCCGCCGTGTACGCCGATTCCTCGTCCAGCGCCCCTTCCAGCGGCACCCAGACCCGGCGGAAGATCTCCGACGGCTCCCCGTAGGCGAGGGCCGAGCCGAAGGTCTGGGTGAGGTGGTGGTGGGCGTCGACGAAGCCGGGCATCAGGAGGTGCCCGGGGAGCCGTACGGGATCGAGGTGGGGGTGGGCGCGCTGGAGCTCGGCCGCGTCGCCGACGGCTGCGAAGGACCCGTCGGCGACGACGACGGCCAGCCCCGCGGCCGGGCCTTCGGGCAGCAGGACGGCGTCCGGCAGGAGGAGGAACGGGCCGGGCCCGTCGAGGAGTTCACGGCTGAAACGGTTCATCGGTTGCTGTTGTCGCTTTCCGTACGGGCGGCGGCCACGCGCGCGGCGATGGCGGGCCTGAGGTGGTGGAAGAGGAGGTTGAGCACGACGGCCACGACCGCGCCGACCGCGACCCCGCTCTCCAGGAGGATCCGGAGGTTGGGCGGGAAGCCCGCGTAGACGCCGGGGATGAGGATGGGCAGCAGGCCGAACGCGAGGGCGACGGCGCAGACGAAGGTCTGGGTGTGCTCGTCGAGGTCGCAGCGGCCGAGCATCTGCACGCCCAGCACGGTGATGACGGCGAAGACGACCATGGCGGTGCCGCCGATGACGGCGGACGGGATGACGCTGATGGCGCGGGTGACCGGCGCGAGGAAGCCGATGACGATGAGGAAGACGCCGGCGGCGGCGGTGACGTAGCGGCTGCGTACGCCGGTGACCCGGACGATCCCGATGTTCTCGCCGCTCGTCACCATGAGCGGCAGGCCGAAGAACCCGCCGACGACGGAGGTGAGGGCGTCGCCGCGGATGGTCTTGGGGACGGCGGTGCGCCGGTCGATGTCCCTGCCGACGGCCTCGGCGTTGATGACGGTCTGGCCGGTGGCCTCCGCCATGGAGGCGAGGCTGTAGAGCATCAGCGGCAGCGCGGCGAGCAGGTCGAACCGGGGCGAGCCGAAGGGCAGCGGCTGCGGCACGTTGAACAGAGCGCCACCGGCCACGCCGCCGAAGTGGACGGCGCCGAGCACGGCGGCGAGCACGGTGCCGGCGAGCAGGCCCAGCATGACGGCGAGCTGGCGCAGGACGCCGGTGGACAGCAGGTAGAAGAGCACGGTGAAGCCGATGGTGGCCATGCCGAGCCCGAGGTTCATCGGGTCGGCGAACCCGGGCTCGCCGGGGCGGCCGGTGACGAGCACGGCGCCGACCTTCACCAGGTTGACGCCGACGATGACGATCATCGTGCCGATGACGAGGGCGGGGAAGAAGGCCAGCAGCCGCGAGAAGAGGGGCAGGACGACGAAGGTGAACACGGCGGTGAGGACGACCGCGCCGGCGGCGGTGGGCAGGCCGTGCTGCTGGGCGATGGCGAGGAAGAGGATGAGCGGCGCGCCGCCCGGCAGCATCACGAAGGGCAGCCGGGGCCCGAACTTCCAGGGTCCGAGCGACTGGATCAGCGAACCGACGCCGGAAAGCACGAAGGCGGCGGAGAGCAGGTCGACGGTCAGGGCCGGCCCGAGCCGGAGGGTGGCGCTCATCAGGAAGATCGCCGAGATCGGCGTGGCGGCCATGACGAGGACGTGCTGCATGCCGAACAGCAGGATCCGCCCGATCGGCCGCGCCTCGTCGACGGGATGGACGGGGGTGGCGGCGGGCGCGGGAGGCTGTGGCGTACCGGTGAGGGTCTGGCGGGGACTTGACACGTTCGAGCTCCGATCGGCGTTCGACACGCTGGGGTTCAGCCGCGATCCAGCCCTGGACGGAGAGCCAAATCGATTTGGCCAAATCGATTTGGCCGCCAGTATGTGAGGCCCCCGGACCCCCGTCAAGGGTTCGCACACCAGGCGAGACGCACGGGGGCCGGCCGTCGGGCACCGGTGGCCCTGACCGCCGCCACCGGTGCCCCGCCCTCCCGGGGTCAGACCACGACGGTCATCTTGCCCAGCGCCTCACCCGCCTCCATGACCCGGTGGGCTTCGACGATCTGGTCGAAACGGAAGGTCCGCGCCGGCCCCGCCGGCAGGGCTCCCGACTCGACCTTGGCGTAGATGGCGTCCAAGGGCACGTCGGCCAGCGGGAATTCGGGGCCGCCCAGGACGAAGGCGCTGCCGAAGAAGCTCAGCTGCACACCGGAAGGGAGGTCGGTGAGCGGATCGAAGTCGCGCACCGGATCGAAACCCCCGAGGAAGCCGAGCTGGCAGACCCGGCCGCGGAGGCGGACCGTGGCCAGGGAGTCGCGCAGGACGCTGTTGCCGACGAGATCGAAGACCGCGTCGACGGTGCGGCCGCTTCCCTTGACCTGCGCGGCCAGGTTGCCGTCGTCGATGAGGACCTCCTCGGCGCCCAGTTCCGCCAGGAGCGGCGCGTGCGCGGGGTTGCGGGTGGTCGCGAGTACGCGTGCGCCGTGGTCGACGGCGAGGTTGACGGCGGCCTGGCCGAGGGAGGACGTCGCTCCGCGTACGAGGACCCGCTCGCCGGCCCGCAGGCCGAGGTTGCCGAACAGCCCGTTCCACGCCGTCGCGTAGACCTCGGGGACGGCCGCCAGCTCGGCCCAGCCCAGCGAGGAGTGCACCGCCGTCACGTTCGTGGCCGGTACGGTGACCAGCTCGGCATAGCTGCCGTTCCGGGTGCGGCCCATGCCGCCGAGGATCGCCACGACCCGGGTCCCGGGGGAGAGGCGGCCGGAGGGGTCGGCCTCGACCAGCCCGGCGCATTCGATCCCCGGGACGGCCGCGACGTCCCCCCAGGCGCCGGCGCGCATGTACGCCTCGGCGTGGTTGAGGCCGAACGCCTTGACCCGGATCAGCACCTCTCCCGGCGCGGGTTCGGGGTCGGGCAGGTCGGTGATGTGCAGGACCTCGGGCGCGCCGTAGGCGGATATCACGATGGCTCTCATCGGACGGGCTCCATTCTTGAATGTCTATTCAACTACGGGGGCTGAAAAAGGGGCCACCGCGTGCGGTGGCCCGGCGGGGTCCGGATCGGACCCCGGCCTCTCAGGCGAGGACGGCGAAGGCGTTGGCGACGATGGCGCGCAGCACCGTCTCGTCGGGATTCGCCTTCCCCACGACCATCAGCCCCTGGCAGGTCGCCACCAGCAGCTTGGCGCTGCCGTCCGGTTCCACGGAGGCGCGGACCTCACCGGTGTCGCGGGCATTGCGCAGGGCCGTGGCCATGCAGTGTTCCAGGCGGGCCAGGTGGCCGCGCACCACGGCGGCGGCCTCGTCGTCCTCGGCCGCGTTCTCGATCGCGGTGTTCACCAGCAGGCAGCCCTGTCGGCCCTCCGGGCTGAGCAGATCGTCCACCAGCCCGTCGAAATAGCCGCGCAGTGCCGCCAGTGAGGCACCGGGCGCCGCCAGCTCGCCCAGCTTCTGCGGAACGACCAGCCGGGAATACCGCTCCAGCGACTTCAGGAACAGGGTGCGCTTGCCGCCGGGAAACGCACTGTAGAGACTGCCGGGTTTCACCCCGGTCGCCTTCACCAGATCCTCGATGGACGTGGCCCGGTAGCCCTGCCACCAGAAGCGCAGCATGGCCTGGTCCAGCACGGCGTCGGGCTCGAACTCACGGGGGCGGGGCATGCCACGAAAATACATGAGTGGTCATTCAAGAACAAGGCCGCGGTGACGGCGCGTCCCTCCCCGGCGGGGACGCGCCACCACCGGGAGCCCGGCCGGTGGACCCCGGCCGGGCTCCTCCCCTCCTGCGGTGTCAGGCCTTCCTTTGGCGTCAGGCCTTCCGGCGGGACGCCTCGTAGAGCCTGGCGGTCAGTGCGGCGACCTCCTCCTGCGAGGCGCCCTCGCCACCGAGCTTCGGCTGCGCCAGGTCCATGACGTGGGCGCCGGCGACGGTGGAGTAGTCGGACCAGGCGCAGACCGGGTACCGGAAGACGGCGGTGTCCCCGCCCTTCACCGCCGCGTCCCCCTTGGGCGGGGTGACCTGCACGTCCTGGCACTTCATCAGGGCGCCCTCGAAGCCCGCGGGCTTCATCGTCCTGGCCTCTCCCACGGGCCGCAGGTCGAGCCCGCGCGCCTTCCCGTCGCGCTTGAGGCCCATTCTGCCGACGTCCGCCAAGTAGCGGTCGAGCGCCGTGGCGGGGTCGGCGTTCACGCCGTAGAAGCCGTCGAAGAGCAGTCGCCTGCCGCCGATCTCTGCCGGATCGGCGGGGTCGGCGAAGTAGGCGCCGGACACCCCACGGGCATCCTTCACCCCGAGGCGCTCGGCCTCCTCCCGCTGCCCGCCGTCCAGTTCACCGGCCGGCCCGCCCCCCGGGCCCGTCTTCTTGTAGGCGTCGACCGCTTTCGGCGTGATGAGCGCGTAGCCCCTGCTGCCGTCGGCGACCTCGCCGTTGCCCGCCCCCGCCCCCGCCCCCGCCCCCGTCACGGCCGAGTACGAGGTACGCGCTGCCCCCGATCACCACGAGGGCGGCGATCGCGCCGGCGACGACCAGGCCCGTCCACCTCCCCACCGGTCAGCCCGCCGAGGCGAAGGCGGCTTCGAGGCGGGGCACGTAGTCGGCGAAGGCCGGCGCCCAGCACCCGTAGTTGTGGCCGCCGTTGCAGCTCGGGGCCAGCGAAGCGCCGTTGCCGTAGTCCACGAGACGGCTCGGGATGCCCAGCTGGTCCAGGCGGTTCTTGACGGTGTGCGAGGCCGCCGAGGTCTTCACGTCGATGATGTCGTTGTTGCCGGTGTACAGCGTGACACCGGTACCGGAGAGCTTGGCGAGGTTGACCGGCGCGGCCGGATCGACCGCCTTCCAGACGCGGTCGGCGTCGAAGACCGGGTACGGGGAGCCGAAGATCGCGTCGCTGTCCACGTAGGGACCGTGATCGGTGCACTGGCCGGATCCGGACGAGGAACTGCTCACCGCGCACCAGGCGCCCGCGAGGTTCAGCTCGGTGGCCAGGACGGCCGCGCGGACCTCCCACGTGCCGAAGTCGATGCCTCCCGACAGGGCGGCCACCTGGCCGAACAGGTCGGGGCGCGCCTGCGCGTAGTGCAGCGAGCCGTAGCCGCCCATGGACAGTCCGACGACGGCACGGTGGGCGCGGTCGGCACGCGTACGGAGATTGGCGTCGATGAACGGGACGACCTGCTCCAGGTGGAACGTCTCCCAGTTGGCCTTCCCCGCGGCGGTGTTCTGCATCAGCCAGTCGGCGTACCAGCCCTTCAGGCCCCCGTCCGGCACCACGGTGATCATCGAGTCCGAGTGCAGCGCCGGCGCGGCCACGACGTCGTTGACGTTGCCGCCGGCACCGTGCAGGAAGTACGTGACCGGCCAGCGGCGGCCGGGGTCGGTGTCATAGGCGGCGGGGAGCAGGATGCGGATCTTGTGCTTCCCGGAGAGCTGCGGGGTGGTGACGGTGAGGGTGAAGTCGGTGGGGCTGTGCACCTCCGTCTCCCCGGGGACCAGGGTCAGGCCGTAACCGTCGCCGAAAACGGGGACGGCGGCCGGAGCACCGGCGGGAACGGCGGCGCGGACGGCGCCGGAAGCCGGCGGCGCGGCGGCCGGAGCCGCGGCGTGTGCGGCGCCGGTGCCCATCAGGGCGGTGAGCGCGCATGCCGCGCCGAATGAGGTGAGGCGCAGGGACTTCATCGGGAACCCTTCTCGAAGGGGCTCGTGGCGCGGTGGACCGCCGCGAGCCGGACGTCCCGATCCTGGTGTCCCGTACCGCCCGGCCACCAGGCCAGGCGACCGGCCATCGGTGACCGGTGGCCGCAAGGCCCGCCCTTCCGGCGGATTCCGGGGCCCGTCGGCGTCCCGCACCCCCGCCGGTTACGGGACTTCGGCCGCGGGGGGTGCGAAGGTGGCCGGTGCGAAGTCCCGGTGCCCGCGGCGGAAGGCGTGCCCGAGGTGGTGCTGCAACCGCACGTGCCGGAACTGGTACACCGCCCCGGTCTGGCGCAGCACTCCCCGCTGGTACGCGTCGTCCAGGAACCCGGCGGGATCCCAGGGCAGCCGCCCGGTCAGCGGCAGCCAGACCCGTGCGAGCACCACCCACTGGCCCCACGCGGTGAACGTGAGCACGTAGGAGGCCGCACCGCCCAGCCCGGCGAGCACGCCGATGAAGAGACCGTCCTCGACCCGCCAGTTCAGCGGCCCCATCGTGCCCTGGAGCAGACGGACGACCAGGTGCCCGCCGAAGGCGACGGCGAGGGTGAGCGCCGGGGCCAGGATCAGGAACCGCCGGGCCGCCGTCGTACGGTTCGAGGCCAGCAGGCTCACGGGCGTGGCCGCGGTGGTGACGTCGACGGGGGCTTCGAGCGTGGCCACGCACCCGAAGACGAGACCGGCGGCCGAGCCGAGGATCAGCCCGAGGACCACCATGTTGATCAGGGTGCCTTCCAGGACGCCCGGGGCGGTGAGCCGCCCCCCGGAGACCAGCACGCGCTGGAGGGTGAGGGCGCAGGCGCACCCGATGCCCATGACGGCTCCGCCGGTCAGACCCTGCCCGAACCGGAAGGCGAAGGTGCGCAGCGGGCGGCGGCCGAGACCGTCGTGCGCCGGGCGCAGGGTCAGCCGTACGCGGGACGGCTCGAAGGCGGACGCGCCGCCGGACCGGTCCGCCATCGCGTAGACGGCCCCGAAGCCGAGGCCCGCGGCGGGCCCCATGAAGCTGCCCTGCAACAGGACCGCGCCGAGGGAGAGCGGGGTGAGCAGCAGACCGGCCAGCCAGTTGCTCAAGGTGATGCTCACGGCGGTGGCCAGGAAGAAGGCCAGGGTCCGCGTCGTACGCGACAGCGAGTCGCCGAGCTGCCACCAGGCGAGGTCCTGCCGCTCGCGGTCGAGGTGGACCAGGTGGTGGGCGAGGTGGCCGAGCCAGCGTTCGGCCCGGACGGGATCCGCGTACGGCGCCCCGGGCCGCCGCCGGCCGGCCTCGTCCCGCTCCTGGGCCCGGCGGCGGTAGACCGCCGGTACGAAACCCGCCAGCAGGTGTTCGTCCAGGCTCTTCACCGACGGGAACCGGGTGGGGTCCAGGAGTTCGGCGGGATCCCGGTCCGGCGACCCGCTGTACAGGGTGCGGGCGAGGATGACCATGAGGGGCGTGGTCAGCACCGCGGCGAGGCGGGCGGGCGCCGGATCCCGGCCCGCCGTCCGAAGTTTCGCGAGCACCGCGTCCCACGGGGAGATCCCGTCGGAGCCGGCCGTGCGGGAGGTGCGGGGGAGGTAGTCGGCGAGGTCGTCGACGGTGAGGTCGGTGAGCTCGATGGCCCCGGCCCACACGAGCGGATCCCGGGCCGCCCGGACCGCTTCGGCGTACTCGTCGCGCCGGCTGGTGAGGACGCAGGGGGTAGCGGTCGCGTTGAGCGCGTCCAGGGCGTCGCGGCGCAGGCCTTCGGCGATCTCGTCGAAGCCGTCCAGGACCGGGAGGATCAGGTCGGAGTCGACCAGCGCGGCGGCCAGCGTCGTCCCGCCGGGGCTGCGGCGGGCCAGGTGCGGGTGGTCGCGCAGCAGGAGGCCGATCAGCCAGTCCCGCAGTGCGGTGGTCGACGGGTCCCACGAGCCGAGGCTGAAGATGACCGGCACGCGGTGGTGCGGGGCCGGGCCCTCCCGGAGGTCCAGGAGGTCCAGGACGAGCCGGATCGTGAGGATGGACTTGCCCGAGCCGGCCCGGCCGAGGATCACCAGCCGTCCGGAGGGGATGCGCAGGTAGACCTCGGCCATGCTGCGCAGGTCGCCGCTCAGATCCACCTCGTGCGGGGCCTCGCCCGGCCCGAGGCGCTGGATGTTCTGCGCCATGTCGGTCAGCGCGGCGGGCGCCGGCTGCCACCGTACGGGCAGCGGGAACGGGTCGTGTACGTGGCGCTGCGCCTCCTCGCGGCGCCAGCGGCGCCGGACCTCCGTGGCCAGCTCCCGCACGGCGTCGGCGAGCGCGTCGGGCAGGGGCGGCCGGGAGGGAAGGGCCTCCCGGCCCGGTCCGTCGAGGCGCCCGGGTATGGACTCGGTGGCCACGGCCGAGCCGGCCGAACCACGGGAGTCGGCCGAAGCGCCCGAGCCATCCGAGCCGCCCGAAGCATCCGAGCTACCCGAGCCGCCCGAGCCGCCCGAACCATCCGAGCCGCCCGAGCCGCCCGAAGCGTCCGAGCTACCCGAGCCGCCCGAAGCATCCGAGCCACCAGAGCCGCCCGAAGCATCCGAGCTGCCCTTAGCGCCCGAACCGCCCGAGCCTCCACCCGAACCCCCCGAGCCGGCGAGCGCCGCCGCCAGCCGCAGCCGGTCCCGCTCGTCCAGACCGAGCGCGCGGGCGAGCAGGTTCACCGTCCCCATCCGGTGGTTCGTGGACCGGCCGCTCTCCAGCCGGCGAATGGTGCGCTCGCTGACCCCGGACCGTTCGGCCATCTGCTCCTGCGTCAGGCCCGTTCCTTCGCGCAGCTCGCGCAGCAACGTCCCGAGGTCCTCTGCCATCCAGCGTCTCCCCTGCCCCACCCCGTACGAACGGCCGTGAGCCTACCCGTGGCCGCCGGTCACCAATGGCCGGGCTCCTGACCTGGGCGGCCCGCACCTTCAGGACCACCATCGTGATCGGCATCCCACCCCTACGGAAGACAGGGAGCCGACGTGACCATCCGCTACTGGTGCGGAGAGTGCGGTTTCAAGACGCCCTGGCTCGAAGAGGCCGAGGGGCTGGGCCGGCAGATCGAGCACTACGCCCGCAAGCACCCCGGGACCTCCCCGTGGGGCCAGGTCGAGACCCGACGGCGCGGCCCGGTCGCGCGGTACGGACGACGCCTGGTACCGGCGGCCGCCGCCGCGCTCATCCTGCTCGTCCTCGTGCTCGGCGGCCGCCACGAGAACCCCGAAGGACCACCAGCACCACACGTACCGAACACCACCCACCACTCCGGCAACCACCCCACCCCGACAGGAGTGTGACGTCATGAGCGACCCTTCCACGGAGCCGAGGCGGCAGCGACGCGAGCGGCCCGCCCCCCGGCCGGCATCGGCCACCGGCGCCGGCGCCCTGGGCATCGCCATCGGCGCGGTCCTCGTCTGCGCAGCGGTGTACACCCTGCTGCTCCTCACGGACGGGAACGGCTTCGGCCTGTTCGGCCTGCCCGTCCTCCTCCTGGGCGTGGGCCTGCTGCGCAACGGCGACAAGGTGCTCGCCGGGGTGGCCCACTCGGGCGCCCGCCTGAGCCGACTGGCCTCGATACCCGCCACCCTGGCCGGACTGGGCATCGGCCACATGGTCGCGGGAGCCGACTGGGACCGCGACGAATCCCTCACCCAGCTCGCCGGCTTCAGCACCGCCCTGCTCCTCGCCGTGACCCTCATCGCGCTGTGCGGCCGCCCCTCGACGAAGGCCTACCTGGACGAGCGCTGAACCGGCCGCGCGCCCCGGCGAAGGCGAAAGCCACTGGTGCCGGAGCACCGCTTCGTACAAGCTGCGGCCCATGGACTGGACACCCCTGCTCTCCACCCTGACGGGTGCCGTCATCGGCATCGCGGCCACGCTGATCGCCGACCGCAGCCGGTGGCGGCGCGAACAGGCCCGGCACACCCTGGAGATACGCCGCGAGGTGTACACGGAGTACGTGTCCGCCCTCAAGGCCGCGGGTGAGGAGATACGCGCCGTCGCGCTGGGCGACCACATGTCCGACGCGGCGCGCGACGCGGCGGTACGGGAGGCCGTGCGCGGCACCGGGATCTACACGGCGAGCGAACGCCTCTGGCTCGTGGGGCCGCCGCAGGTCGTGGCGGCGGGGAACGAGGCGTTCCACTCCCTGCGGGCGATCCGCGACGCCTATGCCCGTGGAGTGCCCGTCGACTCCGCCGACGCCGCCCCCCTGATAGAGCGGCGCCGCGGGGCCATGGCCCGGATGCGCCACTTGATGCGCGAGGACCTGGGCATCGGCCCCCTGGGCATCGAGTGACGGGCCGGGTCAGCGACCCGGAGCGCGGCCCCGGTCGCTCGCGGGGTCCAGGGCGAGCAGGGCCGTATAGGCGTCCTGGATCAGGGTGTTGCGGTGGCCGGGGGCGGTGTTCGCCAGGGCGACCAGGGCGGTGCCGTGCCCGGGGTTGAAGCCGGCGAAGGCGGTGGAGCCGACGGTCGCGCCCGAGTGGTGGTACAGGCCGGAGCCGTCGGGGCGGGGGCGGACGTTCCAGATCAGCGACAGGCCGCCGCCGCCCCGGAGGCCGAGCCGGGGGCGCAGGACGTCGCGCAGCGCGGTGCGCAGCGTGCCCGGGACCTCGGCGGCGGCGGGATCGAGGAGGGCCTCGGTCAGGGCCAGGAGGTCGTGGGCGCTGCACCGCAGGGCTCCCGCGGCGGCCAGCCCCGGGATGCTGAACGCCGGCCGGGGCCGCCGCCTCCAGTGGCCGGTGGCCTGCGTCCGCCCCTCGGGCGGGGTGGCGGCGCAGCTGGTGTCGTCCAGCGCGAGGGGCGCCAGGACCCGGTCGTGCAGCAGCGCGGAGTAGGAGGGGCCGCCGGACGCGCCGGCGAGGGCGTGACCGAGCAGGCCCACCCCGAAGTTCGAGTAGCGCACGCGGGCGCCGGGCGCGGCACGCAGCCGGGTGCGGGCCAGGGCGCGCAGTACGTCCTCGGTCCCGAACCCGGCGTAGGGATTGCTCAGCAGCCGTGGCGCGGCCGAACGCAGCAGGCCGGGCGGGAGGCGGGGCAGTCCCGAGGTGTGCGTGGCCAGGTGGGTCAGGGTGATGGCGGCGCCGTCCCGGGGCGGGGCGGTCCCGGCGGGCAGGTGGCGGGAGAGCCGGTCGTGGGCGTCGAGCTCGCCGCGGGCGGCCCGCTCGGCCAGCAGCAGGCCGGTGAACACCTTGGTGAGCGAACCGACTTCGAAGCGGGTACCGCCGTCGGCCGGGTCGCCGCCGTGATGGGCCGTACGCCCCCGTACGAACAGGGCGCGACGACCCTCGCGGTGCAGGCCGACCGCGACGGCGCTGGCGGCGGGCGCCGAGAGCAGCAGCGTACGCACCGCCTCACGCACCCCGGCGGGCGCGAGGAGGCGCTCCGCGTCGTCCGTGGCCGGGGTGCTCACCCGTGGCTGCCGGAACTCCGCGGGCCGGGGGCGTCCAGGGCACGGGTCAGGGCGATGGTTCCGGCGACGGCGGCCACGACCGTGGGGTGCTGGTGGTCGTGGAAACGGGTCTCCGGATCGCCGTCGACGGGCTCGTCGTCACGGGGCAGCAGCCCGTCGTCGTGCTGGAGGCCCGCGAAGTGCTGCCAGTCGCCGATCTCCCCGCGCGGCTCGGGCAGACAGCTGTCCACGATCAGCAGCTCGCCGACCAGGTCCCACTGGCAGGTTTCCGTCCAGATGTCGGTCCACACCGGGAGCCAGCGGGTGAGGTGGGCGGCCAGGTCCTCGGGCAGCCCCTCGGGGCGGCGGCCCCAGTCGGTGAGGTGGAAGACGGTGTGGGTGAGGTGGTAGCCGGTCATCCAGTCGATGTGCCAGGGCTGCGGCTTGCCGCCCAGCCAGGTCGCGCGGGTCAGCGTCTCCCAGTCGTCCGCGCCCAGGGCGTGGTCGTGCCCGGCGATGCGCAGGGCGTTGGCCACGGCGAGACGGCGGTTGGGCACGTGCTCGACGACCAGGGCGGTGCCGGTGGCGGCGAAGTGCGCGAGGAGCCGTTCCATGCCGGGGTGGCGGTAGCCGGCCCGGGTGAAGTGGGCGTAGCCCTCGACGGCGTCGGTGGTCAGGGGCTCGCGGAGCAGCCGCTCGTAGAGCACCGCTCCCTCCCGCAACTGCTGCCAGGAGAAGTCCAGCAGCTCGCGGGCCAGCAGGCACTCCTCGCTCCCGGCGGCGCCGTCGCGCAGGATCAGCGAGGCGGCCATCGCCGTCTCCTGGAGTGCCTTGTAGGCCTGCCCGTCGCCGATCTCGCCGTCGGCCTCCAGCGCGCTCAGGGCGCGATGGGCGTGCAGGTAGCGCAGGGCGCGGGAGCGGATGCCGTGGGCCACCTGGGCCAGGGCGGTGCTCACGAGCCGTCCCGGGCGAGCAGATGACGCGAGATCTCCGTGTCCAGCAGGCAGGCCTCGCCGCCGCCGCGCAGGGCGATCTCCTCGTTCAGCAAGGCCACGTCCAGGGGCACGGCGGCGCCGTGGGCGGTCAGCCAGGCCAGCCACCGGGTGATGCGGGCGGCGGTGGCGAAGTCACGCCGCAGCAGTGAACGCGTGGCGCCCCGCGCCAGGGCCAGGGCCCCCGGCACCGCGGCCTCGTGGACGGGGGTGTGCAGGCCGGGCAGCGCCAGCGAGGCCAGCTGCCCCATCCGCAACGACCACCCCACCCAGCCCTCCCCGCCGGCTGACCGGCGAGGCGCCCGGTCGTCCCAGGGCGAGGGCGCCTGCGGCATCGCCGCCGCCACCCGCGCGGTATCGGGGTCGAGCCGGGCCAGGACACCGGCCAGCCCCCAGTCGACCCAGGCTCGTACCCAGGGCGCTTCCGGCCCCCGGGGCGGCGCGGGGGCAGGCTGCCGCGCGGCCGGAAGCGCCGAGAACGCCATCCGCACGGCGGCCGCGTCCTCGGCCGGGAGGGCCTGGCGGGTCAGTACGTACGGGGCCAGTGCGTCGGCCCCCAACAGTCGCACGCCGCCCACCGCGGCCACCAGGCCCGGCGCCGCGGTGTCCGCCCCTGCCCGGCCCACGGCGAGCGGCTGCCCGGCCGTGGCGGCGTCGTGCAGCAGCGTCGCCATGAACGCGGTGCCGGCAGTCCCCTGCAAGACCTCGCGGGCGCCGCGCGCCAGCAGTTCGGCAGAGGTGCGGTGAGCGGCGCGCGACTGTTCGGTGGTCACCGGCGGCGCGGCTCCTTCGGCTCCTTCGGCGAAAGCAGCAGCGCCAGCAGGCCGGTCCCGACGGCCAGGGGGCCCGACGCGCCGGGCAGCGGAGCACCGCTGACCAGCGTCTCGGGGCGGGTCGTCAGTTCGTCGAGCAGCCCCGAGTCCAGGGCCAGACCGCCTTGCTGCAGAGTTTCGATCGCCATCATCACTCCTTCATTAGGGGACCTTCAGGTAATGACTTGCCGCATGCAAGGGCAAACCACCCTAAAACCCCCTAATTCACTCGGATAAGGTACGGGGTCACCCGCTCCGTGGCGCCGGAGGCGGATGACCCCGTACGGCGGCTCAGGGAGCCGCCACCGCCGCGTTCGAACGGTCCATCGCGATCCGCACCGCGAAGCCCGCCAGCGCCGTGCCCACCAGGTACCGGTGGATCCGCTGCCAGGTCGGGCGGCGGCCGAAGAAGGCCGACACCGAGCCCGCCATCAGCACGAACATCGCGTTCCCGGCGACCCCGACCGCGATCTGCGTCAGGCCCAGCAGCAGGCTCTGCGTGGCGACATGGCCGCGCTCCGGCTCGACGAACTGCGGCAGCAGCGACATGTAGAGGACCGCGATCTTGGGGTTCAGCAGGCAGGTCACCAGCCCCATGCCGAACAGCCGGGCCGGACGGTCGGGCGCGAGTTCCTCCGGGGTGAACACCGAACGGCCGCCCGGCCGGACGGCCTTCCAGGCCAGCCACAGCAGATAGCCGGCGCCCGCCAGCTTGACCGCCAGATAGAGCTCCGGCACCAGCGCGAACACCGCCGTGATCCCGGCGGTCGCCGCGACCAGATAGGCCAGGAACCCGGTGGCGACGCCCGCCAGCGAGGTCAGCCCGGCCCGGCGCCCCTGGGCGACCGAGCGCGAGACGAGGTAGATCATGTTCGGTCCCGGCGTCAGGACCATCCCCGCCTCCACCGCCGCGATACCGGCTATCGCCCCGAGACCCACCACCATGCCGTCCAACGCGTCCACCCCGTTTTCCTCGTGACCGCGGCCCGACCGGCCGCGATCATGGCTCCATTCTGCTGGAACCACGGGGACGGCCCACGGCGCCCCCGCATCAGGGCACCGCGGGCCGGAAGGGCCGTCGGGTCAGGGGCGGCCGGCGACGAACCAGCGGGCGGGGAGTTCCACCGGCGAACCGTCGGGCCGGGTCTCGCTCATGGCGAGGGCGGTCGCGCCTTCGGCGAAGACGGTCAGACCGGCCGCGCGCAGCAGGGCGGCGACTTCGCCCTCGCCGACTTCGCCGGGCCGCAGGTCGTGCTCCTTGACGCGGCGCAGCTTGGGGGAGGGGCCGCCGGGCCGCGCGGCCAGGACGGCGATGATGTCCTTGGCCGCGCCGGTCGGCTCCAGGACCAGGGCCCGGCCGCGCGCCCCGACCAGCCGGGCGACCGCGCCGGCCACCGCGGGCCGGTCCTCGGGGTCGCTCTGGTGCAGGACGGCCCGCAGGTAGACGTTCGTATCGCCGAGGCGCTCGTGCAGGGCGCCGGCCTGGACCGGGTCGGCGAGGTTCAGCTGTTCGTACGTGGCGACCCCGTCCGGGTCGGCGCGCCGCGCGTGCGCGACGGCGGCGGCGGACAGGTCGACGCCCACGGCGCGGGCGAAGCGGGTGGCGAGGAACCGGGTCTGGGTGCCGTTGCCGCACCCGAGGTCGGCGATCGGCAGCGAGGAGTCGGCGTACGGGTCGAGGTGGTCCAGGTCGCGCCCGGCCGTCAGCGCCGGTTCCGCGTCCCAGAAGGCTTCCCCCGGTTCACCGGAACTCTGCTCCCAGAAGCCGTCCCAGGAGGTGCGGTAACGATCGGACACGGTCATGGAATCTCCTCGCGCTGATGCGGCCCCACCGGCCCGTCGGCCCCCCCGCGCCCCGTGCCTACCCGCCACCCGGCCGTTCCAGGCCGGGTGTCCCCCCATCGGGGTGCGTACGTCATTTCACCGGGTGGCGGGATTCTCCTCCAGCACCCCGGGGTTGCCGGCCGTCAGTCGGCGGCGCTTGCCGAGCAGGACGGCCGTGCGCGTGAGGACCATGGCCAGGGCCATGAACACGAAGGCGTTCGAGTAGACGTCCTGGCCGCTCAGCTTGTTCTCGATGCTGAACTGGATGACCTCTTTCCCGAACCAGTGCTCGGAGCCGTAGGCGAACAGCACGCGGGAGGCGGACATCAGGGTCCAGACGACCGCGTAGGCGATGCCGCCCTTGGTGTAGATCTCGCCGTCGGAGCCCCGGTGGGCGGGCAGCAGGACCGCCGCGACCAGACCGCAGACGATCCCCGCGGCGATACCGGCCACCTGGAGCCAGGGGTCGTTCCCGTCCAGCGGGAGCGTGTGGACGAACAGCGCGATCACGATCGCGATGGCGATGATCGAGCGGAGCAACCGCATGTTGGTGACTTTCCTGGTCCCCAGGTCGGTGGACAGGATGATGGTCAGGATCACCCCGCTGGCGATCAGGGCGGTCAAGAACGGGCTCATGGGTTTGGTCCCCTCGCTTCGATGAGTACGGGGGGTCGCTTCACAACACTCCCGGACCTTCCACCGTCAACGCTAGGCAGCGGCAGGGGCGGACGCGGACAACCGTCCGATGGAACCGGCTGTCAACCGACCGGTGGACACCGACGACCGCCGGGCGGGACGCGGACGGGCACCGTGAACGCACGCGAACGCAATCGGCGATATGCGGAACACCGAATTGCGCGATGCCCGATAATCCACAGGGGCATAAACTCAACAGGCAAGTCAAGCCTTACCTTTGGGGGACTTCGGCCGTAGGGTGTGGTCCGAATCGACGGAGGAGTCCCCAGTTGTCGAAAACAAATGATCCCGCCCAGCGCGCGCTTGCATCGGAGCGGGATTATGTGTCCTCCCTGTACGCGTTGCTCACCGAGCGGCTTTCCGAGGCGCGGGAGCGCCGGGCGAGTGTGCTGAAAGCCCCGGTGGAATGCGCCGGCGAGGCATATGAAAGAGAAATCGCCGCCGAGCGGCTGGCCAAGGAAATCGGCCGGCTGGAGGGCGCCGAAAAGGGGCTGGTCTTCGGGCGTATCGACTGGGCGGACGGCACGGCCCTGCGCATCGGACGGATCGGACTGCACACGGAAGGGGACGACCTGCCCCTGCTCGTGGACTGGCGCGCGCACGCGGCACGGCCCTTCTACGAGGCGACACCGGTCCACCCGATGGGCCTCCGGCGGCGCCGGCACCTGCGCCTCGCGGAGCGCACCGTCATCTCGGTGAGCGACGAACTGCTGGACGGGACCGCCCCGACCGACGAGGACGTCGTGGGGGACGGCCCGTTGACCGAGGCGCTCTCGGCACGGCGCACGGGCAGGATGCACGCGGCCGTCGCGACGCTACAGGCCGAGCAGGACGCGATCGTCCGCTCCGCCCACCGCGGGGTGACCGTGGTGCAGGGCGGCCCCGGCACCGGCAAGACGGTGGTCGCCCTGCACCGGGCGGCGTACGTCCTGTACGCGTTCCCGCGCGCCGCGGAGGAAGGCGTCCTGGTGGTGGGCCCGAACGCCCGGTTCCTCGACTACATCGCCCAGGTCCTTCCCTCACTCGGAGAGAACGACGTCGTCCTGGCGACCTGCCCGGAACTGGCCGGAGTGTCCACGGACACGGCGGACCCGTTCGACACGGCGCGCCTCAAGGGCGGCACCGACCTCGCCGACGCCTTGGCCGGCCTGCTGCGCGTCCACCAGGCCCCCGCCGGCGACTTCACCGTACGGGTCGGACAGGAACCGGTGCACCTCTCCGGCGAGGAAGTCGCCGCGGCACGCGACGCCGCCGTGACAGCCGTACCGGGGCACAATCCCGCCCGCCAGGTGTTCAAGGAACTCCTGGTCGACGCGGTCACCGACGCGATGCGACGAGACCTGGGCGACGTGCTGGAGCAGATCGACGCCGATGCCGAAAGGATGACGGGCATCAACCTCGACCGCTTCACGGGAGCCGCCCACCGCCGCACCGAAGGCGCGGCCGACCCGGCCCCGGTCCACGAACTGGACCTGGACACCCTCCGAGCCGATCTCCTCGACGCCGCCGACGTCGACCAGGCGGTCGAGGCGCTGTGGCCCCGCCTGGCAGCGGCCGACCTCGTAAAGGCGCTCCTGACGGACGCCGACACTCTCGCCGAGCACCTGCCCCGCCTGACCGCCGAGGAACGGTCCCTTCTGCTGCGCGGACCGGACGACCCGTGGACCGATGCCGATGTGCCGCTGCTGGACGAGGCGGCGAGCCTGGTCGACGGACCCCCCGAGCGGACGTACGGGCACGTCGTCGTCGACGAGGCGCAGGAACTGACCGCCATGCAGTGGCGGATGATCGTCCGCCGCTGCCCGGCCAGGGCGATGACGCTGGTGGGTGACTTCGCCCAGGCGGGCCCGGTCGCGACGGCACGCGACTGGAAGGAAGCACTGAGCCCCCACGTCGGCCCGCGGTTCACCCTGCACGACCTGACCGTCAGCTACCGCACCACGCAGCAGATCCTGGAGAGCGTCCGGGACCTGCTCACCCGGATCGCTCCGGACCAGCAGCCCACCCGGTCACTGCGCAACGGTGAAAGCCCCCGCACCGTGACCACACCTCCGGACGGGTCGGTCACCGCCGTCGTCCTGGACGAGCTCCGCGCCCAGGCCGCCGCACACCCGGGCGAGCTCCTGGGAGTGATCTGCGCGGACACCAGGGTGGACGAACTGTCGGCCCGGGGCGCCGCTCAGCACGCACGCATCGTGCCGGCCTCCGAAGCACGCGGCCTGGAATTCGACGGGGTTGTCGTCATGAACCCCGAGGAGATCATCACGGCCCGCCCCGGCGGAGAAAGAGACTTGTACGTAGCCCTGACCCGAGCCACCAAACGCCTCTGCACGATCACCTGCGATTCCCGCGGCTGACAGTAACCGGCACGGC
The DNA here is from genome assembly GCF_055584685.1 of Streptomyces sp. NPDC102258. Classification (NCBI taxonomy): domain Bacteria; kingdom Bacillati; phylum Actinomycetota; class Actinomycetes; order Kitasatosporales; family Streptomycetaceae; genus Streptomyces; species Streptomyces sp. NPDC102258. The sequence goes on along the minus strand of NZ_JBVJLO010000035.1, from coordinate 7,874 downwards.
GGCCTGCTGACGACGAGGTCAGCCACCACCAGCCCGGATCAGCCGTCGCACGTCCGAACACCTGGTCTGGCGAAATTGGCCAGCACAGCGCATTACCGCCAATTCCCGCCGATATGGCCACGTCCCCCCTGGCCTCCGGCTACACAAAGAGCAGGGGCTGTCGTCCGCTGCCCCGTGGCCATTCGGATGGAGGACGGGCAGTTGGTCGGCCAGGGCATCGCCAGCTTCGTGGGCCAGCTGGCCAACAGCGTCTCCCAGGCCGGCCAGTGACCGGCAGGCCGGGGAGGGAAAGGTGAGCGGCCGCCGTCCCGCCCGTCGGCGCGCCAGGTCCCGGCGGCACAAAAATCAGCACGCGGAGCAAGGGCTCCTCGCCGTTCTCGCGGCCGTGGCCGTACTCAGCCTGGCAGCAGCCGCGTTGCGGTGGCTGGCGGCACACCCCTGGGCCGTGGCCGCCGCGCTGACGGCTCTCGCCGCCGCAGCCGGAGCGTGGGCGTGGCGGCGCAACGAGGCAGCCCGATGGGAGCGCGTACGGGCGAGCGGCCTGCGCTACGCGCTCGGACAGCTCGACGGCCTGCATCATCGGGCATTCGAGTTCGCGGTGCGGGACCTGATGCGCCGCGACGGCTGTACGGACGCACGACAGGTCGGCGGCCGCGGTGACAACGGCGCCGACGTCAAGGCCACCGACCCCCTCGGCCGACGGTGGGTCATCCAGTGCAAGCACAGGAAGGACGGCTGGTCCGGGAAACCCGTCGGCACCCCCGACCTCCATGTCCTCAACGGCACGGGCCGCCAGGTCCACCACGGCGACGTCCTGGTCATGCTCACCAACGGCCGCATCACCGCCAACGCCGCCGCCTTCGCCACGTCACAGCGCCTCCACCTGGTGGACCGCCACCTCCTGGCCGAGTGGGCCGGCGGCTCCCGCCCCCTGTGGGCCCTCCTACGCGGCCTGCCCCCAGCAGGAAGCCGCCGAGAGGCGTCCTGAAACAGACCCTGCGAGCGACGGCCGTCGCCGAGCCCGCAGACCCCTGGGGAGGCCCGTCCCGCTGTGGAACGGGCGTGACCGTCACCGACTTCCCTCGGGCAGCGGGCGGGGCCACCCTTCGGCCGGAACTCACCCTCCCGGCTGCCGTACGTAAGCCCCCGCTCGCGCGGCCGCCGTCGCGGCCCTCGCGGCGCGGTCGGCGTCGGCCTCGCCGAGCGGGAGGGCGGTGGTCAGCAGGCGGTAGTAGAGCGGAGCGGAGGTCGCGCGGATCACCTCGTGGGAGTCCGTGCCCTCGGGCACCTCACCCCGGGCGGCGGCTTGTTCGACGCACGGGGCCCATTCGCCGACGCGGGCCGAGTAGAAGCCGTACAGGGCCTGCGCCGCCTTCGGGTCGGAGCCGGCCGCCGCGATCACCGCCTTGAACAGGGCCCCCTGCCGGGGATCGGCCAGCGTCCGCCGCACCAGCCGGGCGTTGGCCGTCAGGTCCCCGAGGAGCGAACCCGTCTCCGTACGCGGCACGGACTGCTGCGCCATGTCCAGCAGCAGGTCGGTCACGAGACCGGTGACCGTACCCCAGCGGCGGTAGACGGTCGTCTTGCCCACCTCCGCGCGGCGCGCGATGTCGGTGAGGTCGAGACCGGCGAAACCCTGCGCGGCCAGGACGTCCGCCGTGGCCTCCAGCACGGCCGCGCGCACCCGCGCCGTACGCCCTCCGGGCCGGGCGGCCCCCGGCTCGGAAGCGTCTTCCATGGACCCCATAACGGGACTCCTGTTCCATTAGCTGTCTCGCGTTGCTACACTCCGAACATCTTAACGGAACCACAGCCCCATTAGATGGGGCTGTGGGTGAGAGGGGATCGTCATGGAGTACAGGCAACTGGGCGCATCGGGGCTCCAGGTTCCGGCGCTCAGCTTCGGCGCCGGGACCTTCGGCGGACGCGGACCGCTCTTCGGCGCCTGGGGGGACACGGGGGTGGCGGAGGCCCGCCGGCTCGTGGACATCTGCATCGACGCCGGCGTCACCCTGTTCGACACCGCCGACGTCTACTCCGACGGCGCCTCGGAGGAAGTCCTGGGAGCCGCCCTCAAGGGCCGCCGCGACCGGGTGCTCATCTCCACCAAGGCCGGCCTGCCCACCGGCGAGGCCCCCGGCGACGCGGGCACTTCGCGATCCCGCCTGATCACCTCCGTAGACAAAGCCCTGCGCCGCCTCGGCACCGACCACATCGACCTCTTCCAACTCCACGCCTTCGACGCCGGCACCCCCGTGGAGGAGGCGGTCAGCACCCTCGACGACCTCGTTAGGGCCGGAAAGATACGCCACCTCGGCGTCTCCAACTTCTCCGGCTGGCAGGCGATGAAATCCCTCGCCGCGGCCGACCGGCACGGCCGGCAGCGTTACGTCGCCCACCAGGTCTACTACTCCCTCATCGGCCGCGACTACGAATGGGAGCTGATGCCGCTCGGTCTCGACCAAGGGCTCGGCGCGATCGTCTGGAGCCCCCTCGGCTGGGGACGGCTCACCGGCAAGATCCGCCGGGGCCGGCCGCTGCCCGCCGGCAGCAGGCTGCACGACACCGCCGACTTCGCGCCGCCGGTCGAGGACGAACACCTCTACCGCGTGGTCGACGCCCTGGACGAGATCGCCCGGGAAACCGGGAAGGCCGTCCCGCAGATCGCCCTGCGCTGGCTGCTGCAGCGACCGACCGTGTCCTCCGTCATCATCGGCGCACGCGACGAGCGCCAACTGCGCCAGAACCTGGGAGCCGTGGGCTGGACGCTCACCCCGGAGCAGATGGCCACACTCGACGAGGCCAGCGCCCGGCCGGCCCCCTACCCCTACTTCCCGTACTACCGCCAGCCGGGCTTCGCCCGCCTCAACCCCCCGGTGGTTCAGGCAGCCTGACCGGCCACGGCGGCTGCTCAGGGGCGGAAGGTGCGGCGGTAGGTGTCGGGCGGGACGCCGACGCTGCGGTGGAAGTGGCGGCGCAGGGTGGTCGCGGTGCCCATGCCGGTGGCCGCGGCGATGGCGTCCACGGTGGCGTTGGTGGTCTCCAGGAGTTCCTGGGCGTGGCGGATGCGCTGGGTGTGGAGCCACTGGAGGGGTGTGGTGCCGGCGAGGTGTTTGAAGTGCCGGGCGAGGTGGCGTGAGCTCATGCGGGCCTGACGGGCCAGGTCCTCCACGGTGAGCGGTTGGTCCAGTCGCTCCAGCGCCCACGGGAAGAGTCCGCTCAGGGGGTGGTTGCCGGGGGCGGGCAGCGGGGTGGAGATGAACTGGGCCTGGCCGCCGTCGCGGTGGGGCGGGATGACCAGACGCCGGGCGATCTTGTTGGCGTTGGCCGAGCCGTGGTCGAGGCGGACGAGGTGCAGGCACAGGTCCATGGCGGCGGCCTTGCCCGCGGAGGTGAGGACGTCACCGTTGTCGACGTAGAGGACGTCCGGATCGACGGTGGCCGCCGGGTGGCGCCGGGCCAGTTCCCCGGTGTGGGCCCAGTGCGTGGTGGCACGCCGGCCGTCGAGCAGTCCTGCCGCGCCCAGCACGAAGGCGCCCGTGCACAGGGAGGCGACGCGGGCACCGGCCGCGTGTGCGGCGCGCACCGCCTCGACCAGTTCGCGGGGCGGTTCGCGATCCGTGTCGGCCCAGCCGGGGACGATCACCGTATCCGCGTGCGCGAGCTGGTCGAGTCCGTGGTCGGGTTCGAGGTGGAAGCGGCCGACACGGACCGGACCGTTCCCGCAGAGGGAGAAGTCGTACCAGGGGTCGACGATGTGGGTGAGGTCGGAGCCGAAGACCTCCAGGGCCACGGACAGTTCGTAGTGGAGCATGCCATCGGTGAGGGCCAGCGCGACGGTGGGCATGTCCGAAACTGTACGCGGCATGTCGTTTCCGACGCTCGTGCGGAGTGCTGCCGCGAGGACAGGATGGGCGTGTCAGGCCGCGGCGGGCGGATCGGCATCGCAGCGGGCGTTCGAGCACAGGGGAGCAGTCTCATGGGGTCAGGCCAGCTGGTGGCGGTCTTCGGCGCGTACGGTCACACGGGGCGGTTCGTGGTCGCGGAGCTGGTCGTACGCGGGTTCGTCCCGGTGGTGTCGGGGCGCAACGCGCGGGCCCTGGAGGAACTGGCCGACGAGCACGGGCTGGAGGCCCGGGTGGCGTCGGTCGGGGACCCGGCTTCGCTGGACCGGGCGCTGGCGGGAACGGTGGCGGTCATCAACTGCGCCGGCCCCTTCGCCTCGACCACCGGCCCCGTCATCGAGGCCGCGCTGCGCGCGGGGATCCCGTACCTGGACGTGGCCGCCGAGCTGGAGGCGAACATCGACACCTTCGCCCACTACCGCGAGCGGGCCCGGGACGCGGGAGCGGTGATCGTCCCGGCCATGGCCTTCTTCGGCGGTCTCGGCGACCTGCTGGTGACGGCGGCGATGGGCGACTGGACCGAAGCCGACGAGGCCCACATCGCCTACGCGCTCAGCAGCTGGCACCCCACCGCCGGCACCCGGCTCTCGGGCGCGGTCTCACGCGAACGGCGCGGTGACCACCGCCTGCGCTACCGCGGCGGCCGATGGGAGCGCCGCACCGACCAGGCACCCACCCTGGAGTGGACCTTCCCGGATCCGATGGGCCCCCGGCAGGTCATCGGGGAGTTCACGATGGCGGACGTCGTCACCGTCCCCCAGCACCTGTCCATCCCGGACGTCACCACCTACATGACCGCCGAGGCGGTCCGCGACATCGCCGCCCCCCACACACCGGCCCCGACCGCCTCCGACGCGAGCGGGCGCTCGGACCAGACCTTCCTCGTCGACGCCGTCGTACGCTCGGGCGGCACCGAACGCCGGGCCACGGCCGGCGGCCAGGACATCTACGCGGTCACCGCGCCCCTGGTCGCCGAGGCGCTCGAACGCGTCCTGACCGGCCGCACCCGGACCACCGGCGTCGCCTCCGCCGGCGAAATCTTCGACGCCCCGGACTTCCTGCACGCGCTCGCCCCCCACCTCACCCTCGACCTGAACCGGCCGAAGCAGACCGCCTGACCAGCACCTCCCTGCGTGCTCCGTCACGGGAGGGGGAACGCAACCCGTTCCGCGCCCCAGACGCCGGCCCGGGCGTCGGCGCGCGCGGTCTCCAGCTCGACGCGTGGGAACCAATCGCCGGGCCCCGCCCGGGGCAGCGGGGCCGTCATCACGGTCCGGGTCGGGCCAGTCGGCGGCCTCGCCGTCCTTGACCGACAGGGCCCCGAGGGCTGATTGCGAGGGGCACCGCGTTTCGACGTCGGCCAGCCCGTGCCCCGCACCCCCGTCCGCGGCCACGCCGCCAACGCGCTCCCCGCCGACTCGGACCGCCGCTGGACGCACCTGCGGGTCAGGGTGCGCACGCACAGGGTTGGTGGCCGGGACGCTCAGCCGCGTGAGGTCTCGATTACCTCGACCGTGTCGTGGCCTTCGCGGCGCATCCGTTCAGCCCCCCAGGCGCCGAGCGGCCCGAGCGCTTGGTTGAGCGTGCGCCCGTGCTCGGTCAGGGAGTACTCCACCCGTGGCGGCACCTCGGCATAGACCTCCCGGTGCACGAGAGCGTCCGCCTCCATCTCGCGCAGGTGCTGCGTCAGCATCTTCTCGCTCACTCCCGGCAGGCCGCGGCGGAGCTCGGCGAAGCGGCGTACGCGGTGGGCATCGAGTTCCCAGAGGATCAGTCCCTTCCACTTGCCGCTCACCACGTCGAGCGCGGCGTCGATGCCGCAGATGTATGGCCCGAGTCTCGGCGCCTTGGCCATCACTGATCCCCTTACTAAAAGGTAAGTACCGCAGAAAATAGTGGGTACTTACGAGAGTAGCGGTGCTCTCCGAGCATGGAGGAGTGAACGAACAACAGAACCCCACCCACAAGCACAACAACCCTGTGACCGTGATCGGGCTCGGCCCGATGGGCCAGGCGATGACACGCGTCCTCCTCACCGCCGGCCACCCGGTCACCGTCTGGAACCGCACTGCCGGCCGGGCCGACGGCGTCGTGACCGACGGAGCAACGCTCGCGGCGACTCCCGGCGAGGCGCTCGAAGCGAGTGACCTGGTGATCCTCAGCCTCACCGACTACCAGGCGATGTACGACGTCCTCGACGGCGCCTCCGAATCGCTCGCCGGCCGGACGCTGGTCAACCTGAGCTCTGACACTCCCGGCCGCACACGCGAGGCGGCGACCTGGGCAGCGGGCCATGGCGCCGCCTTCCTCACCGGAGGTGTCATGGTCCCCGCGCCGATGGTGGGCACGGCGGCGGCCTATGTCTACTACAGCGGCCGCGAAGAGGCCTTGGAGAGCCACCGGGCGACGCTGACACGGCTCGGAACACCCAAGTACCTGGGGGAGGACCCGGGCCTGGCCCAGATGATGTATCAAGCCCAGCTCGCGGTGTTCCTCACCACCCTGTCCGGGCTGATGCACGCCACCGCGATGCTGGGCACCGCGGGAATGAAGGCCAGGGAAGCGCTGCCGGAGTTGCTCTCCTCCGCCGACTCGATCGGCGACATCCTGAGGGCTGGTGAAGAGACCCCCGGCGCCGCGCTCGATGCCGGAGAGCACCCCGGCGACCTCAGCACGGTCACCATGATGGGTGCGACGTCCGACCACATCGTCGAGACCAGCACGTCCCTCGGCCTCGACCTCGCGCTCCCGCTGGCCGTGCAGGCCCACTATCTGCGCGCGATCAAGGACGGACACGGCAGCGACAACTGGACTCGCATCATCGACAGCATCCGAGGACCGCGCTGACCAAACGCGGTACCGATGAACACACGCCGGCCGCCACTCCGCCCGGACGCCACCGCCTACTTGCGTCCTCGGCGGACCGCGACCCGGCACCTGACCGGATCGGAGTGGGGCTACGCCGATTCCGCCCCGCCTTCATGCACTCTGCGATCGACCAGTTCTCACGGTCGTCTCTACCGAGGAGCTGGCATCCGGAGCTACCGGACGCGTGGGGAGCACGCATATCTTCGTATGCAGCTCACCACTGAGGCCCCTGTTACCTCTTGCTGTCCGCCACAGATGTCGCCGACAGCAACAGCCTGCCGACTGCTAGAACCTCTAGCGCCACGCTGGGCGCCTTAAAAGAGTGTTCGAGATCTGTCGACAAAGGCCACGGGCGAAGAGGGAGGGCTGTTTCACCGGCTGCGACCGGTGCACCGCCTTCAGGAGCCCGTCACCGAGTGGACCGGGCAGCCGCCGCCGAGCTGGTGGCGGTGTTCGTCGCGTGCCGCACTGCACGACCGCTTGAACTGGTTCCCGCACACCAGATCTCCTTGCCATGGTGTCCCAGGGCTTCGGTTCAGACAGTTGCCGTGGCAGGTCGCCGAGACTCGCGCCGGCGTGGCCGAAGCAGTCGCCGGCACAGCCGCCAGCCCGGCTACCGGCGAGTGCCGTAACAGTCGCCGAGAAGCGAGAATGCCGATCAGCGCGTGACGATGCAGAAGGGATGCCCAGCAGGGTCGGTGAGGACTCGGGCCTTGTCCTCATGCGGCTGGTGATCCGGCTTGCCCGCCCCCAGCTCCAGCAGCCAAGCCTCAGCCTCGTCCAGGCTCTCCGCGACCTTGAAGCAGATGTGAAGCTGCTGGGGAACGACCTGGTCAGGCCACCTCGGAGCCCGGTAGTCCTCGACCCGCTGAAAGCCGATGAAGAGTCCGTCCTCACGATTCAGTCCGGCGAACTCGGCGTCCGACTTCGGGTGCAGTTCAAAGCCGGTGGCCTGTTGATAGAACGCCGCCAGAGCCAACGGATCAGGGCAATCGAGTGTGACCGCGACCAGTTCCATCTGCTGGGACATGAGACCTCCGAGCCGATCAGTGAGCGTTTTCAGCGTGGTCACTGATCGAGTGACGCCGGTGAGGTTGAGGT
>NZ_JBVJLO010000034.1:0-34543 GCF_055584685.1 Streptomyces sp. NPDC102258 | reverse complement strand
GCCTCGCCGGCGTTTGAGGCGCGGGGGTCCGGGGGCTGGCCCCCGGCAGCGGCGCTGCGGATGAACGGCTGCGCCGGCCATTACCCAGCCCCGCCGGCGTTTGAGGCGCGGGGTCGGGGGCGGAGCCCCAGGGCTTTCAGCCCCGCCTGCGATTGAGGCGCGGGCCCGGGGTCCCGTAGCGCCGCCGAGGGGGAGGGTCAGGCCCAGAGTTGGCCCTGGAGGGTTTCGATGGCTTCCTCCGTGGTGGCGGCCGTGTAGACGCCCGTCGAGAGGTACTTCCAGCCGCCGTCGGCCACGACGAAGACGATGTCCGCGCTCTCGCCGGAGGCCACCGCCTTGCGGCCCACCCCGATCGCCGCGTGCAGCGCCGCCCCCGTCGAGACGCCCGCGAAGATGCCCTCCTCGCGCAGCAGGTCCCGCGTGCGGGTCACCGCGTCCGCGGAGCCCACCGAATACCGGGTCGTGAGGACCGACGCGTCGTACAGCTCCGGGACGAAGCCCTCGTCGAGGTTGCGCAGCCCGTACACGAGGTCGTCGTAGCGCGGTTCCGCCGCCACGATCTTCACGCCCGGCACGTGCTCGCGCAGGTAGCGGCCGACGCCCATCAGGGTGCCCGTCGTGCCGAGGCCCGCCACGAAGTGGGTGATCGAGGGGAGGTCCGTCAGGATCTCCGGGCCGGTCGTGGCGTAGTGGGCGCCCGCGTTGTCCGGGTTGCCGTACTGGTAGAGCATCACCCAGTCCGGGTGCTCCGCCGCCAGTTCCTTCGCCACCCGCACCGCGGTGTTCGAGCCGCCCGCCGCCGGCGACGGGACGATCTCGGCTCCCCACATCGTGAGAAGGTCCCGGCGCTCCTGCGAGGTGTTCTCCGGCATGACGCACACGATCCGGTAGCCCTTGAGCTTCGCGGCCATCGCGAGCGAGATGCCCGTGTTGCCGGAGGTGGGTTCCAGGATGGTGCAGCCGGGGAAGAGGCGGCCGTCCTTCTCCGCCTGCTCGACCATGTGGAGCGCGGGGCGGTCCTTGATCGAGCCGGTCGGGTTGCGGTCTTCCAGCTTGGCCCAGATGCGGACGTCCGCCGAGGGCGAGAGCCTCGGCAGACGGACCAGCGGGGTGTTGCCGACGGCCGCGAGCGGGGAGTCGTAGCGCATTACTTCGAGCCGCCGGCCACGGCCGGGAGGATGGTGACGCTGTCGCCGTCCTTGAGGGCGGTGGAGATGCCGTCGAGGAAGCGGACGTCCTCGTCGTTGAGGTAGACGTTCACGAAGCGGCGCAGCTGGCCGCCGTCCACGATGCGCTCCTCGATGCCCTTGTGGCGGGTCTCCAGGTCCTTCAACAGGTCGCCGAGCGTGGCGCCTTCACCGCTGACGGCCTTCTCGCCGTCGGTGTAGGTGCGGAGGATAGTGGGGATGCGGACCTCGATGGCCATGACAGCGTGCTCCAGTGTCGGGAGGGCGTGAAGGAAAGTTCGCGTGACGGACGGGTTCGCGTGCGGGCGCACGGCTCTCGCCGCCCCCGCGCGGGGCCGGGGTGCTCAGGCGGCGGGACAGATGGCGCTGGCGAGGCGGCACAGATCGACGTGCAGCCGCGCCACGAGCAGCAGCCTGCCGGGCGTCTCGATGCTCACGTCGTGGGAAACCATGCGGTCATGTTAACGATTCCCGGTCCCTCGTTTGGAGTGTGATCCCGCATCGTGGACCACAACCGCTCGCATACTGGTCAGTAACCGGCGACGACCTGCACTTCTTCCTCCGTGACCACCCCGTCGACGATGCGGTACGAGCGGAACTGGAACGGGCCGAGGCCGTCCTGATCGGCCGTGGAGACCAGGACGTAGTGCGCGCCGGGCTCGTTCGCGTACGTGAGGTCCGTGCGCGAGGGGTACGCCTCGGTGGCGGTGTGCGAGTGGTAGACGATCACCGGCTCCTCGTCGCGGTCGTCCATCTCGCGGTAGAGCTTCAGCAGGTCCTTCGAGTCGAACTCGTAGAACGTGGGCGAGCGGGCCGCGTTCAGCATCGGGATGAACCGCTCCGGACGGCCGGTGCCCGCCGGGCCGGCCACGACGCCGCACGCCTCGTCGGGGTGGTCCTTTCGGGCGTGCTCGACGATCCGGTCGTACAGGTCCTGGGTGAGGGTCAGCATGAGCGACAGGATAAACAGACGGGCCCTCCCGTACCGAGGAGCGGTACGGGAGGGCCCGCATGGTGGACAGGAGCCCCGGGAGGGCGCGGTTCCCGGCCGTGGCAGGCGGCCGGGACTCACGCGGTCCGGGGGCGGCGGCTAGGCCGCCGGCTGCGAGGGCTGGCCGGTCTGCTCGGCCTGCCCGGCCTTGTTGAAGGCCGCGCCGTCCGGGTTGCGCTTCTTCAGGACCAGGTACGAGGCGCCGAGGATCAGGCCCCACAGCGGGGCGCAGTACAGGGAGACGCGCGAGTCCTTGTCGATGCCCATCATCACGATGACCATGCCGATGAACAGCAGGGCGAACCAGCTGGTCCAGGGAGCGCCGGGGGCGCGGAAGGCGGACTGCGGCAGCTCGCCGCGGTCGGCCTTGGCGCGGTAGCGGATCTGGCAGACCAGGATCATGATCCAGGCCCACATGCCGGAGATGGTGGCGAAGGAGACGACGTAGTCGAAGGCCTTGCCCGGGGCGACGTAGTTGATCCAGACGCCCACCAGCATCAGCGCGGCGGAGAAGGTGGTGCCGGCCAGCGGAGTGCCGCTCTTGGTGAGCTTGGTGAAGAACTTCGGGCCCTGGCCGTTGAGCGCGAGGTCGCGCAGCATCCGGCCGGTGGAGTACATGCCCGAGTTGCAGGAGGACAGCGCGGCGGTCAGCACGACGAAGTTGACGATCGCGGCGCCGACGCCGAGGCCCATCTTCTCGAAGGCCAGCACGAAGGGGCTCTCGCCCGCCTTGAAGTTGGACCACGGGATGACCGACATGATCATGATGAGCGCGCCGACGTAGAAGACGGCGATGCGCCACGGCACGGTGTTGATGGCCTTGGGCAGGGTCTTGCGCGGGTCCTTGGACTCGCCGGCGGTGACGCCGACCAGCTCGACCGCGAGGAAGGCGAACATCACGATCTGCAGGGTCATCAGCGTCTCGCCGATGCCGTTGGGGAAGAAGCCGCGGTCGTTCCAGAGGTTGGAGACGGAGGCGGTGCCGGCGGCGTCGGAGAAGCCGATGGTGAGGATGCCGGCGCAGATCAGGATCATGCCGACGATGGCCGTGACCTTGACCATCGAGAACCAGAACTCCAGCTCGCCGAAGAGCTTCACGGAGATCAGGTTGGCGGCGTAGAGGATGACGGTGAAGATCAGCGCGTACGCCCATTGCGGGAAGCCGTCATGGGTCCAGTACGCCATGTACTTGGCCGCGGCGGTGACCTCGGTGATGCCGGTGACCACCCAGAAGAGCCAGTACGTCCAGCCGGTCGCGTACCCCCAGAACGGGCCCAGGAACTCGCGGGCGTAGTCCGAGAAGGAACCGGAGACCGGGCGGTACATGAGCAGTTCGCCCAGCGCCCGCATGATGAAGAAGATGACCAGGCCGGCGATGGCGTAGGCCAGGATCAGGCTCGGTCCGGCCTTGGAGATCGCCTTGCCCGCGCCGAGGAACAGGCCGGTGCCGATGGCGCCGCCGATCGCGATCATCTGGATCTGGCGGGCCCCGAGCGCGCGGTGGTACCCCTCGCCCTCGCCCTGCGCGCCCTCGTCGGGCGTCCTGTCGTGCTGCTCGACCTGTACGGAGGTCATGTCTTTGGTGCGCCTTTCTCCACGCCGACCCGCGCCTTCACTGGCTGCGGATCGGGTCCTCGATCCCCCCGGATACGGATGGAGTTGCACGCCGGCGATCAGCCGGTTCAAGCGGGCCGGGGAACAGGGGTGGCGTCCCGTCGGCGGTCGTGAAGATTTATCACGTGCTTACGGGTGATCGAAGGGCATGGATGTGACGCAGAACATAAAAAAATCGGGACATAGGCCCCGAGGCCGATCAGACCACCACATGGTGGTGATCTGATCGTTATCCGGATTTGAGCGTCCGATGAGCGAACGACGAGTCTCCGCGAGGTTTCCGAAAGATCCGCTAAAGGGTCTCGATGAGCGTTTCCTGAAGGCCGCCGAGCCAGAGGTAGGCCATCACCATCGGTTTGCGCGGGTCGTCGTCCGGGAGCCGGAACAGCGCGGCGCTCTCGTCGTCCTCGGTGATGTCCAGCCGGGCCGCGATGGTGAGCCGCAGGTCGTTCAGGGCGCCGAGCCAGCACAGCCGCAGCGGGCCGGTCACCTCCAGCACCGCCGCCCCGTCGCCGGCCGGGGTGAGCCCGTCCAGGCTGCGTACGACGGCCAGCGCGTCCTCCCGCTTGCGGGTGCGCAGGTCGTTCTCGGTGAAGCGGCGGAACTCCGACGCGCGCTTGCGCAGCTCTTCCGGGTCCTCGCCGGGGGCCGCGCCGGGGCCTCCGTAGGCGTCGGGGAAGAGCCGGGCCAGCGCCGGGTCGGAGGGCGGCTCGGTGGGGCCGTCGGAGGCGAACAGCACGGCCAGCGGGTCGGCGTCCGCCGCGGGCTCCGGCTCGCCCGGGCCGATCAGCTCCAGCAGCTGCACGGCGAGGGAGCGCAGGATGGAGATCTCGATCTCGTCGAGGGCGACCGCGGCGCCGTCGCCGCCCTTCAGGGGCTCGAACACGCCGCCCATCAGAAGCGGTCCTGCGAGAGGGTCGCCCAGAGCCCGTAGCCGTGCATGGCCTGCACGTCGCGCTCCATCTCCTCGCGGGTACCGCTGGAGACGACCGCCCGCCCCTTGTGGTGGACGTCCATCATCAGCTTCGTCGCCTTGTCCTTGGGGTAGCCGAAGTACGCCTGGAACACGTACGTCACGTAGCTCATGAGGTTGACCGGGTCGTTGTGCACCAGGGTCACCCACGGGACGTCGGGTTCGGGGACCACGAAGGTCTCTTCGGCCGATTCGGTGCGTTCGATCTCAATGGGAGCAACACTCACTTGTCCCATGCTGCCACTGCGGGGGGCCCGTCGCACAAACGGGCCCCTACATCTCGTCACTTTGACGAGATGTGCGCTAGCATCCGTGACATGAACCCTGCGGACCTGGGCCTGCCGGTGGACGTGCCGTCGACAGCGCTCTTCACGGACCATTACGAGCTCACGATGCTGCAGGCCGCGCTGGCCAACGGCACCGCCGACCGCCGCTCGGTCTTCGAGGTCTTCACCCGGCGGCTGCCCGAGGGGCGGCGCTACGGGGTCGTCGCGGGGACCGGCCGGGTGCTCGACGCGGTGGAGAACTACCGCTTCGACGGCGCGGTGCTGGAATTCCTGCGGGAGCGCGCCGTCGTCGACATGCGCACGCTCGACTGGCTGGCGTCCTACCGTTTCTCGGGTGACATCTGGGGATACCCGGAGGGGGAGGTCTACTTCCCCGGCTCGCCCGTACTGCGGGTCGAGGGCAGCTTCGCCGAGTGCGTGCTGCTGGAGACCGTGATCCTGTCGATCCTCAACCACGACTCGGCGATCGCGGCCGCCGCCTCCCGGATGGCCTCCGCGGCCGGCGGGCGCCCGCTGATCGAGATGGGCGCCCGGCGCACGCACGAGCTGGCCGCCGTCGCCTCGGCGCGGGCCGCGTACGTGGGCGGCTTCACCTCCACCTCGGACCTCGCGGCCGGGTTCCGGTACGGGATCCCGACGGTCGGGACCAGCGCGCACGCCTTCACGCTCGTGCACGACAGCGAGCGGGACGCCTTCACCGCGCAGGTGGCCTCGCTGGGCCGGGGCACCACCCTGCTGGTGGACACGTACGACGTCGCCGAGGCGGTGCGCACCGCCGTGGAGGTGGCCGGCACCGACCTGGGCGCGGTCCGCATCGACTCCGGGGACCTGCTGCTGGTGGCGCACCGGGTGCGGCAGCAGCTGGACGAGCTGGGGGCGGTGAACACGCGGATCGTGGTCACCTCGGACCTGGACGAGTACGCCATCGCCTCGCTGGCGGCGGCGCCGGTGGACGCGTACGGGGTCGGCACCCAGCTGGTGACGGGCAGCGGCCACCCCACGTGCTCGATGGTCTACAAGCTGGTCGCGCGGGCCGTCTCGGCGGACCCGAAGGCGGCGCTGGTGCCGGTGGCGAAGAAGTCCTCCGGCGGCAAGACCTCCCTCGGCGGGCGCAAGTGGGCGGCCCGCCGGGTGGACGCGGACGGGATCGCCGAGGCGGAGGTCATCGGCACCGGGCCGGTGCCGGCCGCCCTGGCCGACCACCAGCTGCTGACCCAGCTCGTCAAGGCGGGCGAGGTGGTGGCCCGCGAGCCCCTGGAAGCGGCCCGCGCCCGCCACGCGGCGGCCCGCGCCGGCCTCCCCCTCTCGGCCGCCCAGCTCTCGCGGGGCGAGGCGGTCCTCCCGACGGAGTACGTGTAGCAACGGCGGCGGCCGGCGGGTCGGTCCGGGGTGGGTCCGGCGCCCCGTTTCGGGAAGGGGCGGGGTGGGGGAAGAGCCCCGGCAGGGCCCGCCGCACACGCACACCATCGAGCCGAAGGGCACGCGTCATGCACCGCGCACTGATCGTCGTCGACGTACAGAACGACTTCTGCGAGGGCGGCAGCCTCGCCGTCCCGGGCGGGGCCGACGTCGCCGCCTCGATCACCGAGCTGATCGGGCAGAGCACCGCCGGCTACCGGCACGTGGTCGCCACCCGCGACCACCACATCGACCCCGGTCCGCACTTCGCCCGCCCCCCGGCCGAGCCCGACTACGAGACCTCGTGGCCGGTGCACTGCGTCGCCGGGACCGAGGGCGTCGGGTTCCACCCGAACTTCGCGCCCGCCGTGGCGTCCGGGGCCGTCGCCGCCGTCTTCGACAAGGGCGCGTACGAGGCCGCGTACAGCGGTTTCGAGGGCGCCGACGAGAACGGCGCGCGGCTCACCGACTGGCTGCGCGAGCGCGAGGTGACCGAGGTCGACGTGGTCGGCATCGCCACCGACCACTGCGTCCGGGCCACCGCCCTCGACGCGGCCCGCGCGGGCTTCACCACCCGCGTCCTCCTCGACCTCACGGCCGCCGTCTCCCCCCACACCACCGCCCGCGCCCTCACGGACCTGGAAGCGGCCGGCGTCACCCTGACGGGCGACCGCCACCGCGGCTAGGCCGGGGCTGGGCGGGGGCGGCCGGGGGCTCAGGCGCCCCGCAGGAGGGCGCGGATCGGGTGCCAGAGTTCCTGGGCGCGGTCGGGGGCGCAGCGCCACAGGAGGCCGTCGGGGTGGTGCAGGACGGCGGTGACCTCGTCGGGGGTCGGGGGGTGGGCGTTGCCGCGGAGGTAGACCGCCCGCATCCCGTGGTTCCGCAGCCTGGTCAGGGCGCGGGCCCGGTTCGCGGCGTGCACCAGCACGCGGACGTTTCCGCCCTCGCCGAAGGGCCGCGGCAGCGTCAGCGCGACCACCACGCTGCCGCCCGGCAGTCTGACGAAACCTCCACCTGGCATGATCTTCAGCTCCCCCGTCAATAAGAAAACTCGCATGCGCATCTAAACGCGATCGGCCGCCGCCCGCTAGAGGGCGACGGCCGATCATGCTGTGACCTGCGGTTTTACCGACTACTTGACGGCGGGGCCGACCTCGATCGTCATCTGGAGCCCGTCGTAGGTCTCCTTCGCGATCTTGATCTTGGTGTTGGTGTCAGTGACCTTCACCGAACCGGTCGGGTTCTCGTCGTAGTAGTACTTGCCCTTGTGGTCGTCGAAGGCCAGCTGGGCCGGCTTCGGCTTCAGGAAGAGCGCCTCGCCGTTCTTGTGCAGGGTGAACGCGTCCGTCGAGTAGGCGCTGAACGGCGCGTCGTACGGCTGGATCTTGTTCCGCAGCAGGGTGCCGTCCGACCACTTCATCGGCTTGGCGTTGGCGTCGATCGGCAGGATCAGACCGGAGCCCGGGTGCTGGCTGGTGTTGTTGTCCTTCTGGGAGGTGTCCCAGAGCCAGATCAGCAGGCCGTCCTGGTACGGGTAGTGCTCGACCCAGTTCGGCTTGGTGTTGCTGAAGCCGAAGTTGTACGGGCCGACCTTGAGGGTCGAGTCGTACGAGACGTAGCGGCGGTTCTCGGCCAGGTAGTACTGGTCGTACTCCTTGGTGAAACCGGAGCCGACGCGGGAGAAGCCCTTGCCGGTCCAGCCGTTGTCACCGTTCTCCGCGCCGTCCGCGAAGACGGTGGCACCGTCCGCGGTCAGGTTGACGGCGTCGGCGGTGAAGCCCTTGCCGCCCGCGCCGCCGTCCGTCTGGTAACGGAAGCGGAGGTCGATCTTCTTGCCCGCGTAGGCGTCGAGCGGGAAGTTCAGCGACTTCCAGGCGCCGGAGACACCGGTCAGCGACGGGCTGCCGGAGGCGTCGGCCGGGATGGCCGCGCCGTCGGCGGTGCCGCCCAGCGCGGTCCAGGTGGCGCCGCCGTCCGTGGACACCTCGGTGTAGAGGAAGTCGTAGTCCTGCTCGATGTCCCACCAGCCCTTGAGGGACAGGGCGGCGGACTTCTTGCCCGTCAGGTCGACGGAGCGGGTGAGGGTGTTCTTGAGGTCGTCACCCATGTTGCTCCACCACTGCGAGGAGCCCTCGGCGGGAGCGACGATCTCGGTGGAGACCTTCTTCTTCGGCAGCTCGACCAGCAGCGCCTGCTTGTCGGCGGTGTTGTACGCCGACACGCCCAGCTTGTGGGTGGACTTCGTCGCGGCCTTGGCCTTGTCGTAGTTCAGCCAGCCCAGTTGCAGCTTGTCCCAGGCGGTCATGTCGCCCGGCATGTTGCCTATGGACTCCTTGCCGTCACCGAGCCAGGAGCCGGCCGACATCAGCGACCAGAAGCCGACGGAGTTGTCGCCGCCGCCGGAGGTGTCGTAGAGGTCCGGCAGACCGAGGTCGTGACCGTACTCGTGCGCGAAGACGCCGAGGCCGCCGTTCTCCGGCTGCATCGTGTAGTCGCCGACCCAGATGCCGGAGTTGCCGATCTGGGTGCCGCCGGCCTTGTTGTTCGCCGGGCCGGTCTTGCCGACGTCGGTGCCGTACGCGTACCAGCGGTGCGCCCACAGCGCGCTGGTGCCCTGCACGCCGCCGCCGGCCGACTCGTCCTCGCCCGCGTGGACGATCTGGAAGTGGTCGATGTAGCCGTCGGGCTCGTTGAAGTTGCCGTCGCCGTCGTAGTCGTTGCGGTCCCACTGGTCGTACTGCGCCAGCTGGGCCTTGATCTGCTCGTCGGTCTTGCCGGCCTTCTTCTGGGCCTCCGTCCACGCGGTGACGCCGTCGCGGACGGTGTCCCACACGTTGGAGCAGTTGGTCTGGCCGCAGTAGTTGGAGCCGTAACGGCCTTCGTTGTACGGGATCTTGACCCAGTCGGCGACCTCGCCGTCGACCGAGTACCGGCCCGAGGAGGTCTTCTCGTAGTAGGTCTTCAGCGAGTCCTTGCCCTGACCGGTACCGAAGTACAGGTCCTGGAAGTGCTGCCGGCTGAAGTCCTTCTGCCAGGCCGTGCTGTTGTTGTCCGCGCGGTTCGGCTCGGCGATCTGGTTGTGCAGCGGGCCGGGCGTGCCGCCGTACTTCGGCACGGGCGGCTTCGGGCCGGCGGGGCCGTCCGGGTCGTACATGGTCGAGTTGTCGACCTGGTCGCCGAACTCGACGAGGATCGTGAAGATCTTGTCGGTCTTCTCGCGGCCCAGCTCGACGTACTTCTTGTCGTCGAGCTTGACGACCTTCGAGGCGCCGCGCTGCTCGACGTCCTTCTTGCCGGTGAGCACCTGCTCAAGGGCGGCCTTGCGCTCCTTGGCGGCCTGCTCGCTGAAGGGGCCCTTCAGGTCGTGCTCCACGAGCTTGGCGGGAGCGGTCGGGTCCTGCCGGTCGTTGGCGGAGACACCGGGGCCCTTGTCCTCCGCCTGGGCGGCGGTGACGGTGAAGAAGGTGGCGCTGGTCGCGCAGGCGGCCATGGACACGCCGACGGCCAGGGTGCGCAGGGTGCGTCGTCTTACGGAGTTGCCGGTCACTTGATGTCGTTCCCCTCCCGCGGCCGCTACGTGGGTCGGAACTTCTCCATAGGAGGAGCAGGGGGTTCCGCGCGGCGCGCGTCTCAAGTGACGACATTTGACCGGAGAGTCGAAAGAAAAGACAGACCTTGACTTGTTCCTTACAACTGCACTATGCGGGCAGGCGGTTCCGGTATACGGACGTTCTCCCGCCATAGGGGGCCATCCCGGGCGAACGGACCGTCAGCGGGCCGGTGATGGCGGCGCATCGCGGACAGCCGTGCGCCCCCCGTGCTGCGGCACCGTGGGTAAGGTCACGCTTACTACTGGTGCGGCTCGGGCATCCCGTCCTAGAGTCACTTGACGCGCGACCTGTTGAGCCGACTCCCCCTCCCCGCCTTGAGGACGGAACACGCCATGCCGCGTCCGACTGCCGCACAGCTCGCCTACGGTTCCGCCACCGTCGTCGTCTCGACGATCGCCATGCTGCTGCTCTCGCAGACGAGCACGGGGGCCGGGGTCGCCGTCATCTCCGCGGCCGCGCTGGCCCTGGGACTGCTGGTCGCCCTCACCGTGCCGCTCCCCCGCCGCCGCGGCCGCCACGCCGCCCGGCGCGGCGGGGCCGCCGCCACGAGGGCTGCCGAGACGCGGGCCGCCGAGACCGGGGCGACCGGTTCCGGAGCCACCGAAGCCACCGGCGCCGACGCGCGTGCGCGGGTGCCGGAGCCGCGAACGGCCCCGGCCGAGCACTCCGTTCACCGCTGACGCCGCCGGGCCCGGACGCCGAAGCGGGCGGCCACCCCCCCGGAGGGGACGGCCGCCCGCGCGGGAGCGCGTACCGCTAGGGGGCCTTGACCACCACGGTCTTGGCCACCTTGTCGTGCAGGCCCTGCCGGTACGGTTTGTCGACGAGCATCGACACGATCAGTGCGAGCGGCCACAGGCAGAAGCAGCACACCAGCGTCGGGATCCAGAGCATGGCGGCGCGGCTCAGCGAGGCGTTGGACGGGGGCACCCGGCCGTCGTTGAGCATCGCGACGCGCAGGCCCAGGGCCTTCTTGCCCACCGTCTGGCCGCTGTGCTTGGTGAGCCACCAGTCGTAGCCGACGTACGCGATGATCGAGATCAGCGTCCAGATCAGTCCGGAGCCGTTGTACGACTTCGTGATGACCTCGGAGACGTCCTCACCCTTGCCGGTGTCGACGACGTACCGCTTGTTGCCGAAGGGGAGCTGGATCAGGAACAGCGGGATCCCGACGATCAGCAGGTCGATGATCCGGGCCCCGAGCCGCCGGCCGAAGTCCGCGAGCGGGGGCATGCCGGCGAGCGGGTCGGGCATGCCGTAGCCGCCGCCGCCTCCTCCGGGGGGCGGGGGCGGCGGGTAGCCACCGCCGCCGGGGGGCGGCGAGCCGTACGGTGAACCGCCCGACGGAGGCGTCGGTTCCTGGGGCTTCTTGAGGAACGGGTCGTCCTCGGGCGGCTGGCCCGGCGGCGGCTGGTCGGTACTCATGGCCCGAGTCGAACCCGGCCCCGCCGACCGCGCAACGGGACGGCGTCCGTTCGGGGGAGGCGCCCCCCTGCCCGGCGGGCGGGCCGGGCCGACGGGGGGTCAGCGGGCCACGTACGTCCCGGCGGCCCGGTCGTGCCAGGCGCGTCGGCGCGGGCGGTCCAGTAGGCACCAGAGGCTGCCCGGCACGCCGAGCAGGGCGTACACCAGCCAGCGCCGCAGGGCCGCCCCGAAGCGGGGCGGGGACAGGGTGGCGGCGGACAGGACGCGGACGCCGAGCAGCTTCTTGCCCGGGGTGCGGCCCCAGCGGGCGGTGGGCAGCGCCTCGTAGAACACCCCGAAGAGGAGGACGGCCGCCACGACGACGCCGAGGTAGCCGAGGGTGGTGGCGTCGAGCAGCCACACGGTGGTGCTGCGGCCGCCGGCCCGGGCCGCGTCCACCTTGGCCTCCACGTGCGCCGTCGCCTCCGGTACGAGGGGCAGCGCGGCGGCGGCCGCCACGGCTGCGAGCACGAGCGAGTCCAGCGCGCGGGCCAGCACCCGGCGGACGAGCCCGGCGGGGCGCACGGCCCGGTCGGCCATCCGCTCGAACACCGCCCGGGGCGTCTGCGCCGGGGCGACGACGGCGCCATCGTCCGGCCGGCCCACGGCCCCGGCGGCGTCCCGCGCCGCACCGGGCGCCGCGTCCGACGCCGCGCCCCGCGGCTCGAACCCGGCCGGGGCCGGAGGGGCCGCGTCCCGGGCTTCGTAGGCGGAGGGTGCAGCCGGGGCCGCCGCCGGGGACGGGCGGACGGCGTTCCGCGCGCCGAACGCCGGAGGTGCCTCGGGGGCCGGGCCGTGCGCCCCGGCCGGGGACGGGCGGCCGGCGTCGCGGGCGTCGAACGCGGCGGGCGCCTCGGCCGGGAAGGAGCGGGCTTCGGGCCGGGCGTCGTACGCGGCGGGCGCCGCCGGGCCGTGCGTCCCGGCCGGGGACCGGTCGACGGCGTCCCGGGCGGCGGGCGCGGCGGCGGGCGCCGGAGGGGTCGGAAGGGCCGCCGGGGGTGGGTCGGTGGGGCCGCCGGGGGTGGCTTCGGGCCAGCTGGAGGTGAGGCCCGAGGTGCCCGTCCCGGGGGCGTCGGGCCAGGCCGGCGGGCGGGCCGCCAGGACGGGGCCCGCGTTCTCCGCCGCGGGCTGCGCCGGCAGCCTCCGGGCCGGCCCCGCGGCGGCCGTCGCCGCTGCGGCGGGCCGGGCCAGGGAGATCCCGGCCGCCCGGGGCTCGGGTTCCGCCGGGCCGCCCCAGGAGACCCGGACGTCGCGGGGCCCGCCGTAGCCCGCCTGGAGCGCGGGATCCGCCTGCCAGCCCGCCGCACCCGCACCCGCCTCCGCACCGGGCCCGGCCCCCGCCACGGGCTCCGGCGCCGGGCCGGTCCCTCGTACCCGTACCCGTACCCGTACCGGCTCCGGCTCCGGCTCCGGGTCCGGCTCCGGTACGGTCTCCGTCGCCGAGGTGGCGTCCAGGAACACCGGCCCCGTCTCCTCCGCCGGAGTGACGGCCCGCTCGGCGGGGCGGCTCGTACCCGGGACCCAGGCCGTGCCGTTCCAGTACCGGACGAACCCGGGAATGGACGGATCGGGGTAGTAACCCTCGCGGGCGGCGTGCTCGCCGTCACCAGGGGAGGCCGTCAATGTCCCCAACTCCGATCGTGGCTTGAGGCGTGTGCAGGGGAGGACCCAAGGGGAAGGACCATAGCCAAGAACCCCCTCAGGACCGGTCCGGTAACGGGAGATGCCAAGCCTTCGGACGAACCTCCCGCCTCCCGAGGCCCGCCCGGGGCCCACCCCGCACCCCACTCCACCCCCGGCCGCCCTTTTCGGTCAGCCGATGAATTCCGGCCAACCTCACCCGCGATGCCGGAAGTCGCGTCATACCCGGCCGCCCCCGCGCTCTCACCCGGTGCGGGCTCCGCTCCGGTCCCGCACCCGCGCGCGAACCACCGAAGTGAGGCCCTGATGCACCACCCCGTCATCGAACGCGAACTGGAACTGAAGCTGGTCCTGTCCCCCGAGCGCAGCGTCCCCGTCCCGGCCCGGCTGCTGTTCCTCGGCGACGACCCGTACGCCGTCCACGTCACCTTCCACACCGGCTCCGACACCCCGGTGAACTGGACCTTCGCCCGCGAGCTGCTCGTCGAGGGGGTGTTCCGCCCCTGCGGGCACGGGGACGTCCGGATCTGGCCCACGAAGATCGACAGCCGGACCGTCCTGTGCATGGCCCTCAGCTCCCCCGACGGGGACGCCCTCCTGGAGGCTCCGGCCGGACCGGTGTCGGCCTGGCTGGAACGGACCCTGCGCGCGGTCCCGCCCGGAACCGAGGCGGAGCGGCTCGGCCTGGACGCGGCCCTGGCCGAGCTGCTCACCCCGACCCCGGCCGACGACCTGTGGCCGCGCGGCCCCTGGCTCTCGGACGAGCCGGCGGACGGTGACGCCTGATGCGCCCCGCGGCGGCCCGGACGGCCCCGGCAACCCCGGCGGCCCGGACGGCCCCAGCGGCCGCCTCAGAAGACCTTGCCCGGGTTGAGCAGCCCCAACGGGTCGAAGGCCCGCTTGACGGTGCGCTGCATCTCCAGCCCGACCGGCCCGAGTTCGCGGGCGAGCCACTCCTTCTTCAGCACCCCCACCCCGTGCTCGCCCGTGATCGTCCCGCCGAGCTCCAGCCCCAGCGCCATGATCGCGTCGAAGGACTCGCGGGCCCGCCGCGCCTCGTCGTCGTCGGCCGGGTCGAAGCAGACGACCGGGTGGGTGTTGCCGTCGCCGGCGTGCGCGCAGACGCCGATGAGCAGGTCGTACGTACGGGCGATGGCCGCGGTCCCGTCGAGCATCTCGGCGAGCCGGGACCGGGGTACGCACACGTCGTCGATCATCGTCGCGGGCCGCAGCGCCTCCAGCGCGGTCAGGGACATCCGGCGGGCCTGGAGCAGCAGTTCCGACTCCGCCGCGTCCTCGGCGGGTACCACGGCGGTGGCCCCGGCGGCCGTGCACAGCGCGCCGACGGCCGCGAGCCCGTCGGCGGCGTCCGGGGTGTCGAAGGCGGCGAGCAGCAGTGCCTCCGTACTCTCGGGCAGGCCCATCCGGCCGAGGGCGTTGACGGCGCGGACCGTCGTACGGTCCATCAGCTCCAGCAACGAGGGGGCGAGGCCCGCCTCCATGACGGCGCAGACGGCCGCGCAGGCGGCCGCGGCGGAGGGGAACTCGGCGGCCAGCGCCAGCTGCCGCGGCGGCGCCGGGCGCAGCGCGAGGACGGCCCCGACCACCACGCCCAGGGTGCCCTCGGAGCCCACGAAGAGCCGGGTCAGGTCATAGCCGGCGACCCCCTTGGCGGTGCGCCGCCCGGTGCGCAGCAGCCGCCCGTCGGCGAGGACCACGTCGAGCCCGAGCACGTACTCGGCGGTGACCCCGTACTTGACGCAGCACAGGCCGCCCGAGGCGGTGCCGATGTTCCCGCCGATGGTGCACTGCTCCCAGCTGGAGGGGTCGGGAGGGTAGTACAGGCCCTGGGCGGCGACGGCCCGCGACAGGACGGCGTTGACCACGCCCGGTTCGACGACGGCGATCCGGTCGACGGCGGAGACCTCCAGGATCCGGTCCATCTTGACGAGGGAGAGCACGATGCAGCCGTCGGAGGCGTTGGCGGCGCCGGACAGGCCGGTGCGGGCGCCCTGGGGGACGACGGGGACCCGTAGCGCGGTCGCGGTGCGCATCACGTGCCGCACCTGCTCCACGGTGCGCGGCAGGACGACGGCGGCGGGGGTGCCGGCGGCGCAGAAGCTCGCCATGTCGGTGGCGTAGGAGGCGGTGACCTGGGGGTCGGTCAGGAGGGCCTCGGCCGGGAGCCCCTCGCGCAGGCGCGCCACGAGCCCTTCGGCAGGCGGCCCGGCGGCCGGCTCGGCGGACGGCCCGGAAGGCGGCCCGTCGGTGGACTCGGCGGCACGCCCGGGGTCGCACTCGGAGTCGCGCTCAGGGTCGCGCGCGGGAAACCGTACGGAGAGATCGTCGTCCATGGGGTCAGCGTGGCAGCCGGGGCCATCGGTGTGAACACGGCCGCGACCGGCTTCGGACACCTCGGTGAACTCTTCATATTGACGCACAGTGAGCGCATGGACGGATTCGACGAGCAATCTCGGCAGCCCGCGCCGCCCGTGACCTTCACCGGCCGCAAGACGGTCGTGGCGGCCGCGGTGGCGGTGGTCCTGATCGCCGGGGCCCTGCTGATCCGCCCGGCCCGCACGGACGACGACGCGCGCCCCCCGGGGCCGAGCGACCGCGCCGCGGCGGCGGTCGGCATGGGCGCCCCGGCGGCCGCGGTGGACCTGACGGCGCTGGTCGCGGACCGCGAGAAGTGGGTCGCCGCGCACGCCGACGACGACGCCTCGTGGGCGGTGCTCGGGGCCGCCTACCTGGAACAGGCCCGGCGGACGGCCGATTCGGCCTGGTTCCCGAAGGCGGAGAAGGCCCTGAAGCAGTCCCTGCGGGCCCGCCCGGCGGAGAAGGGCAACTTCGACGCGATGACCGGCATGGGCGCCCTGGCGAACGCCCGCCGGGACTTCGGGACGGGCAAGAAGTGGGGCGAGCTGGTCCGGGCGCAGGCGCCGCGGCGCTGGACGGCGTACCCGGTCCTGGTGGACGCGTACTCGGGCCTCGGCGACTACAAGGCCGCGCAGAAGGCGATGGAGCGGCTGACGGAACTGCGCGAGGGGCTGCCCGCCCAGCTGCGGGCCGCGCAGGTCTACCGGGACCGGGGCTGGCGCGAGGACGCGGTGCTCTCGCTGGAGGCCGCGGCGGGCGTGGCGAAGACGCCGCCCGAGAAGGCGTACGTACTCCACCGGCTCGGCGAGCTGGCCTTCGAGCGCGGCGACGCGCCGGAGGCCCTGCGCCAGCAGGAGGCCGCGCTGCGCACGGACCCGGCGCAGGCGGACGCACTGGGCGGACGGGCCCGGGCGCTGGCCGCGCTGGGCCGGGGCGGGGAGGCCGTACGGGACTACCGGATGGCGCTCGGCCGCACACCGGTGCCGCGCCTGGCGCTGGAGCTGGGCGAGCTGCTGGACTCCCTGGGGCGGCCGGAGGAGGCCCGCGTCCAGTACCGGTCGCTGGCGGCGATGGCGGCGCGGGACACCTCGGACGGGGTCGACGAGGCGGTGGTGCTGGGCCTGTACGAGGCCGACCACGGTGACCCGCAGGCCGCCGTACGCCGCCTGTCGGCGGAATGGGAGCGGCACAAGAGCGTGGAGGTGGCCGATGCCCTGGGCTGGGCCCTGCACCGCGCCGGGGAGGACACGTCCGCCCTGGAGTACGCGAAGAAGGCCACCGAACTGGGGCTGCGCAACGCGGACTTCGCCTACCACCGGGCGATGACCGAGCGCAGCCTGGGCGACGAGGCGGCGGCCCGGCGGCACCTGGACGAGGCACTGCGGACCAACCCGGGGTTCTCGCCGGTGCGGGGGCCGCTGGCGAAGGAGGCGCTGGCGTCGATCGGGCAGCCGTCGGCGGGCGGGCCGGAGAACATGCAGCCGCGCACTCCGTGGGTGGCGCCGGAGCTCCCGAAGCCCAACCCGCCGAAGCCGAAGGCGACGCCGGCCCGCTGACACGAACGCGCCTCCCCGCCCCCGGACACCGTGCGGGGGCGGGGAGGCGCAGGTGCGTCAGAGGTTGCCGCGCTTCTCCTGCTCGCGCTCGATGGCCTCGAACAGGGCCTTGAAGTTGCCCTTGCCGAAGCCCATGGAGCCGTGGCGCTCGATCATCTCGAAGAAGACGGTCGGGCGGTCCTGGACCGGCTTGGTGAAGATCTGGAGCAGGTAGCCGTCCTCGTCCCGGTCGACCAGGATCTTCAGCTCGCGCAGGATCTCGACGGGCACCCGGGTCTCGCCGGCCCACTCGCCGAGCGTGTCGTAGTACGAGTCGGGGGTGTCGAGGAACTGCACGCCCGCGGCGCGCATCGCGCGCACGGAGGCGACGATGTCGTTGGTGGCGAGCGCGATGTGCTGGACGCCCGCGCCGCCGTAGAACTCCAGGTACTCGTCGATCTGCGACTTCTTCTTCGCGATCGCCGGCTCGTTGATCGGGAACTTCACCTTCAGGGTGCCGTCCGCGACCACCTTGGACATCAGCGCCGAGTACTCGGTCGCGATGTCGTCGCCCACGAACTCCTTCATGTTCGTGAAGCCCATGACCTTGTTGTAGAACGCCACCCACTCGTTCATGCGGCCGAGCTCGACGTTGCCGACGCAGTGGTCGATCGCCTGGAAGACGCGCTTGGCCGGCGGCTCGACGATCGGCGAGGCGGTGACGTAACCGGGCAGGTAGGGGCCGGTGTAGTCCTTGCGCTCGACCAGGGTGTGGCGGGTCTGGCCGTAGGTGGCGATGGCGGCGAGGACGACCGTGCCGTGCTCGTCCTTGACCTCGTACGGCTCGTCCAGACCGCGCGCGCCGTGCTCGACGGCGTACGCGTACGCGGCCCGTGCGTCCGGCACCTCGATGGCGAGGTCCACGACGCCGTCGCCGTGCTCGGCGACGTGCTCGGCGAGGAAGCGGCCGTGGTCCGTCGTCGGCTTGATGACCGTGGTGAGCACGAAGCGGGCCGAACCGTTGGTCAGGACGTAGCTGGCGCTCTCGCGGCTGCCGGTCTCCGGTCCGCAGTAGGCGACGAGCTTCATGCCGAAGGCGGTCGAGTAGTAGTGCGCGGCCTGCTTGGCGTTGCCGACGGCGAAGACGACCGCGTCCATGCCCTTCACCGGGAAGGGGTCCGCCTCACGCGCGGTGTGCGGGGTGGTGTCGAGGGTCTCAGTCATGACCGCAGAGTCCCGCCCTTCCACAAGCTGCGCAATAGTTTCCATTTCCGCTGTACAGAATGACCAGCGGGGACCGAGGATGACTGAGAGATCTGTGCAGGATGACCAGCCGATCCAGGAAGGCTCCCCATGGGGATCGACGAGCTTGACGGCCGACTCATCGTGCTGCTCGCGCGCGAGCCGCGGATCGGGGTGCTGGAGGCCTCGCGGCGGCTCGGGGTGGCGCGCGGGACGGTGCAGGCGCGCCTCGACCGGCTCCAGTCGAACGGGGTGATCCGCGGCTTCGGCCCGCAGGTCGACCCGGCCGCCCTCGGCTATCCGGTGACGGCGTTCGCCACGCTGGAGATCAAGCAGGGCCAGGGTGCGGACGTACGGGCCCACCTGGACGGCGTCCCGGAGGTGCTGGAGCTGCACACCACCACCGGGCACGGGGACATGCTCTGCCGGCTGGTGGCCCGGTCGAACGCGGACCTCCAGCGGGTGATCGACCGGGTCGTCGGCTTCGAGGGCATCGTGCGCGCGTCGACGGCGATCGTGATGGAGAACCCGGTGCCGCTGCGGATCATCCCGCTGGTGGAGCAGGCGGCGGAGGACCACTGACACGAAGAAGGGGCGGCAAAGGGGCAGTTACAAAGAAGTAGTTGCAAAAAAACCCTTGCATGGAAGTCTTTGCAACTCTACGGTGGTGCCATGCCCGAGAAGAGCGCCGCCGCAGCCCCTGATCCGCACGAGCCGAACGTCCGGACCCTCGACGCCCGCTCCCTGCGCGGGCTCGCCCACCCCCTGCGGATCCGGCTCCTCGCCTCCCTGCGCCACAACGGCCCCGCCACCGCGTCGCGGCTGGCGGAGGAACTCGGGGAATCCAGCGGCGCCACCAGCTACCACCTGCGCCAGCTCGCCGCCCACGGCTTCGTCGAGGACGCGCCCGAGCACGGCAAGGGCCGCGAACGCTGGTGGCGCGCCGCGCACGACGGCACGGCGCTCGACGACTCCCTGATGTACGACGAGGACCCGGCCACCCGCGGCGCGGCGGAGGTCTTGCTGCACGAGATCGCGACCATCCACGCCCAGGAGATGGACAGTTGGCTGGGCAGCGCCCACAGCTGGCCGCAGGAGTGGCGGCGCGGATCGGACGTCAGCGACTTCACGCTGCGGCTGACGGCCGCGCAGAGTCACGAACTGATCGACAAGTTGCACGAGTTGCTCAACAGCTACCGCGACCTGCCGGAGTCCGAGGGCGCCGAGTCGGTACGCGTCCACACGCACGCTTTCCCACGCCGCATGCCGTAGCCGCCCGGCCCGCACGGCCCCGCACGCCCCCGCACTCCCCCGCACGCCCTGACCGACCCCCGCACGCGCCGCAGTCCGTACAGCCCGCGCGTCGCTCCGCCCTGCCCGCGCGCCCGCACGACGTACGCACCACGCTCCCCCCGCCACCCGGCCCCCGCACCGAAGGAGTCCTGCCATGCACACCTTCCCGCACACCTCCCCGAACACCCTCTCACCCGCCTTTCCGCACGATGTCCTGCACGCCGCCCGCACCGCCGAGCTCGCCGCGGAGGCCGCCGTCTGGCGGCTGGCCCACGAGAACGCCGCCCCCACCGCCCCCGCCCTCACCCCCGCCCTGCGCCAGCGGCTCGGCGAGGCTCTGATCGCCGCCGGACTGCGCCTGCGGGGGCCGGCCCGCCCCCACGCCCGCGTCCACCGGCACGCGGCATGAGCGGGCGGCGCCCCTTCGCGGCGGTCCTGGCGGCCAACACCATTTCCATAGCGGGGAGTTCGCTCACCCTGATCGGCGTCCCGTGGTTCGTGCTACAGACCACGGGCAGCGCCGGGCGGGCCGGCGTCGTCGCCTTCTGCGCCGCCCTGCCCGTGATCGTCGCCGCGCTGGTCGGCGGCCCGGTCATCGACCGGATCGGCCGCCGCCGGGTCTCCGTCGCCTCCGACCTGGTCTGCGGCCTCGCCGTCGGCGCGATCCCGCTGCTGCACGGCGCGGGCCTGCTGGACTTCTGGATGCTGTGCGCGCTGATGGCCGTCGGCGGCCTCGCGCACACCCCCGGGCTGACCGCCCGCGCCGTCCTGCTCCCCGACCTCGCCGCGCACGCCGGCACCACGATCGCCCGGGCGGCCAGCCTCTACGACGCCGTCTCGCGCGGAGCCCGGATGATCGGCGCCGCCACCGCCGGACTCCTGATCGCGTTCCTCGGCGCCGAGACGGTACTGCTCCTGGACGCGGCCACCTTCGCCGCCTCCGCCCTGCTGGTCGGCGCCTTCCTGCGCGGCGTCCCGGCCGCCGAACCCCAACCCGGCGCCGCGAAGCCGTCGTTCGCCTCGTACCGCACCGAACTGGGCGAGGGCTGGGCCTTCCTGACCCGCTCCCGACTGCTGACCGGCGTCACCCTGATGGTGATGGTCACCAACGGCCTCGACCAGGGCTGGGGCGCCGTCCTGCTGCCCGTGCACGGCCGCGAGGAGCTCGGCAGCGCCGCCGATGTCGGCCTGATGATCTCCCTGTTCGGCGGCTCCGCCCTGCTGGGCGCCCTGCTCTACGGAGCCTGGGGCGAACGCCTGCCCCGTCGGCCCGTGTTCGCGGTGGCGTTCCTCCTGTGTGGGGCTCCCCGCTACGTGACGGCCGCCCTCACCGACACCCCGCTGCCACTCGCGGCGGTGATGGCCGTGTCCGGCCTGGGCGCGGGGGTGCTCAACCCGATCCTGAGCACGGTGATCTACGAACTGGTGCCGGAGCACCTGCGCAGCCGGGTCTCCAGCGTGACGACGGCGGGCTGCGAACTGGCCATGCCGCTCGGCGGCCTCACCGCCGGCCTCCTGGTCGACGCCCTCGGCGTGACCCCGGCCCTCCTCGCCTTCGGCGCCACCTACCTGGCGGCCACCCTGGCCCCGCTCCTCTTCCCGTGCTGGCGCGCCCTGGACCCCACCCCACGCGTCAGCAACCCGGAACCACCCCACCCCGCCCCAACACCCGCAACGACTCCACGGCCCCGTTCAACGAGGTGACGGGAATCAGCCGCAGCCCCTCGGGGAGCTCGGCCTTGGCGTCGGAGCATTCCGCCTTCGGGACGAGGAAGACCGTCGCCCCGTCGCGGCGGGCGGCCTGGGTCTTGAGGCCCACGCCGCCGACCGCGCCGACCGTTCCGTCGGCCGCGATGGTTCCCGTACCGGCGATGGTGCGCCCGCCCGTGAGGTCGCCGCCGCTGCCGTCGCCGTCGAGCTTGTCGACGATGCCGAGGGAGAACAGGAGGCCGGCGCTGGGACCGCCGACGTCGGCGAGGTTCAGCTCGACCTTGACCGACTTGGGGTCCTTGTGGAGATAGCCGAGCGCGGCCTCGGCGGCGGAGGACTGCGACTGTGTCATCTCCTCCAGGTTGTGCCGCTCGATCTCCTTGTCGCTTCCGCCCGACGGGTAGACGGCCGCCCTCGGCATGACCGCCCGGCTGGTGTCGAACCAGTCGCCGAGGAGTTCGGGCAGGGTCGCCGAGGACGAGGGGCCGGTGGCCTGGATGGTGGTCATCCGCAGCTGGCCCTTGGTGTCACGGGTGGGCGCGCCGTCGACGACGATGACGGGCTTGCCGTCGCGGGTGCCGAGCACGTCGGCCGTGAGGCCCGGCTGGGCGATCACGAAGGGCAGCGGCGCGAGGGCGGCCACGGCGAACAGCGCGGCCACGGGCAGCGCGCAGACGGCCAGGGCGGTGGGACGCGGCAGACGTGTGAGGCGAGAGAGCACCCGGCCAATCTATCGGGCCGCGTACCCGTTCCCGCCGCGCCGGTGCCGGGGGACGCGGCTCGGCGCGGGCCCGGGGCCAGGCCCGGGGCGGTCCGCGCGGGTCCGGGGGGCGGAGCCCCCGGCTCCCCGGCGGCTAGCGCAGTGCGTCGGCGACCTCGCGGGCCGCGTCGACCACGCGCGGGCCGACCCGCTCGGGCACGGCGTCGGCCAGCATCACGACGCCGACGCTGCCCTCCAGCCCGGTGACACCGACCAGCGGGGCGGCCGCGCCGCTCGCGCCCGCTTCGAGCTCTCCGTGGGTCAGGGTGTAGCCCGGCTCGATGAGCGTGCCCTGACGGGCGGCCAGGATGGCCCGCCCGGCCGCGCCCCGGTCCAGCGGGTGGCGGAACCCGGCCCGGTAGGCGACGTGGTAGTCGGTCCAGGTCGGCTCGACGACGGCGACGGCGAGCGCCTCGGTGCCGTCGACGAGGGTCAGGTGCGCGGTGGCGCCTATGTCCTCGGCGAGCGAGCGCAGGGCGGGCAGGGCGGCCTCCCGTACCAGCGGGTGGACCTGACGTCCCAGCCGCAGTACGCCGAGCCCGACGCGGGCCCGGCCGCCGAGGTCGCGGCGTACGAGGGCGTGCTGTTCGAGGGTCGCGAGCAGGCGGTAGACGACGGTGCGGTTGACACCGAGGCGGTTGGACAGCTCGGTGACGGTCAGACCGTGGTCGGTGTCGGCGAGCAGCTTGAGGACTCTGAGTCCTCGGTCGAGAGTCTGGGAGGTCTCCGCGGTCACGACGCCTCTGCCTCTCTTTCGGTGGGCGGCGGTGACTCTCGCGGGGTGGAGCGCTGCCGGTCCCTCGGCGACGCACGGAGAGGCCGCCGGTAGCGGCCATGGCACCGGCTGCGCTCCCGCGGCGGCGCTGCCACGGGGCGTTCGATGCGGGGACAGTAGCGAGCGGGTCCGCTCAGCGGAAGGCCTCGTCCAGAATCCGGTCGCCTGCTGCCGGTTTGCGTCATTTTCTGAGTACGGGTGTGTCAATTCGTAATGTTCTCCAGACGAAAATCGCTTTACAGGCCCCTTACTCTGATCACGTTCAAAAAGAAGTCTGGGGGTGGGTGGGGCGTCCGACGCCGTGCCCACGTAGGGGAAAGAAGTACAAGTGAACCTGAAGCGCATGGCCATCGTCGCCGCCGCCGCCGTGGTGGGCCCGACGGTCCTCATGGCGACTCCCGCGATGGCGGACGAGGTCCAGAACCCGGCGATCAGCACGCCGGACGCGGCTCCGAAGGACGACACCGCCGGTGCGGCCGAGACCCCGGCCCCGGCGGAGACCACCGTCCCGGCCGTGGAGACCCCGGCGCCGGTCACCGACGCCGCCAAGCCCGCCGTGGAGACCCCGGCGCCGGCCACGGACGCCGCCAAGCCGGCCACCGAGACCCCGGCTCCGGCGACCGACGCCGCGAAGCCCGCCACCGAGGCCCCCGCCGCCAAGCCCGGCGCGGAGACCCCGGCCGGGGCCGCGAAGACCGTGGGCGAGACCGACGCCCAGGACGCCGCGAAGTGGGTCGCCGACGGCCCGAAGCTGGCGATCAAGGACCTGCCGTCCTCCTTCAAGCCCGGCGGGGGCTGGCAGGAGTTCACCATCGAGGTGGACAACACCGGCGGCAAGGACCACAAGGACTACCAGCTCGGTGTCGACCTGCTGACCCGTACGACCAAGTTCAAGGACGGCTACATCGCCCTTGAGGTCTACCTGCCCGACGAGGACGGCAACTGGGACTGGTACCCGGCCGAGTCGGCCGGCTCCGACGGCGTGTTCAGCCTGAACTTCGGTCACGGCGCGATCGCCAAGGACGACAAGTTCGACATCAAGCTCCGTCTGAAGTTCGACAAGAACGCCCCGGCGACCGACATCGCGCTCACCCCCACGGGCTGGAGCAACGCCGAGGGTGACGAGAGCTACTCCTCGGACAACTTCGTCGAGTCCAAGATCGCGGGCCCCGGCAACAACGGCGGCCACGACAACGGTGGTGGCCAGACCGGCGGCCACACCGGTGGCGGCAACGACTCCAAGCCGAACGGCGGCGGCACCACCACGCCGATCGTCGACCACAACACCGGCAGCGGCACCGGTACGGGCACCGGCACCGCGGGCACCACCACCAACGCCGGTGGCCAGCTCGCCGAGACCGGTACCGACGCGGCCACCAGCTGGGCCCTCGGCGCCGGCGGTGTCGCCCTCGCCATGGGCGCGGCCCTGGTCGCGGGCACCGGCCGCCGTCGGCGCGTCGGCGCCTGACCGTAGGCCGTCACACGAGAGCGGGGCCCGTGCGCGACAGCGCACGGGCCCCGTCCCCGTCTTCGCCCCTCACCCTCCCCCGGCTACCGCATCCGCGTAGCCCACTCCTGCACCTTCTTGATCCGCTCCCGCAGCTGCCCCGCCGTCGCCTCCGCGCTCGGCGGCCCCCCGCACACCCGGCGCAGCTCGGTGTGAATGACCCCGTGCGGCTTGCCGCTCTGGTGGACGTACGCGCCGACCATCGTGTTCAGCGACTTGCGCAGCTCCAGCAGCTCCTTGTGCGACACCACCGGGCGCCGGTCGGCCGGCAGCTCCAGCAGGTCCGCCTCCGCGTCCGGCTTGCGCCGGCTGTGCGCGATCTGCCGCGACTGCCGCTTCTGCAGCAGCATCTGCACCTGGTCCGGCTCCAGCAGCCCCGGGATGCCGAGGTAGTCCTGCTCCTCCTCGCTGCCCGGGTGCGCCTGCATGCCGAACTCGGCGCCGTCGTACAGCACCCGGTCGAAGACGGCGTCGGACTCCAGCGCCTCGAAGGACATCTGCTCCTCTTCGCCGGTGTCCTCGTCCTCCTGCCGGTTCGCCTCGTCCATCTCCTTCTCGGACTCGGCGTACGGATCCTCCTCGCCCTGCTTCTTCGGCTTGTCGAGGACGTGGTCGCGCTCGACCTCCATCTCGTTCGCGAAGCCGAGCAGGTAGGGGATCGTCGGAAGGAACACGGACGCCGTCTCGCCGCGCCTGCGCGATCGTACGAAACGCCCGACGGCCTGCGCGAAGAACAGCGGCGTCGAGATCGTCGTCGCGTACACGCCGACCGCCAGGCGCGGTACGTCGACACCCTCGGACACCATGCGGACGGCGACCATCCAGCGGTCGTTGTTCGCGCTGAAGGCGTCGATGTTCTTCGAAGCGCCCGTGTCGTCCGACAGGACGACCGTGGCCTTGGTCCCGGTGATCTCGCGGAGCAGCTTGGCGTACGCGCGCGCCGAGTCCTGGTCGGCGGCGATGACGAGGCCGCCCGCGTCCGGGATGCCCTTCCTGACCTCCGTCAGCCGCTGGTCGGCGGCGCGCAGCACGTTCGGCATCCAGTCGCCGCGCGGGTCCAGCGCGGTGCGCCAGGCCTGCGAGATGGCGTCCTTGGTCATCGGCTCGCCGAGACGGGCCGCGATCTCGTCGCCCGCCTTCGTGCGCCAGCGCATGTTGCCGCTGTAGGAGAGGAAGATGACCGGCCGGACGACGCCGTCGCCGAGCGCGTTCCCGTAGCCGTACGTGTAGTCCGCCGAGGAGCGGCGGATCCCGTCGTTGCCCTCCTCGTACGTGACGAAGGGGATCGGGTTCGTGTCGGACCGGAAGGGCGTACCGGTCAGCGCGAGGCGGCGCGTCGCCGGGTCGAACGCCTCCAGGCAGGCCTCGCCCCATGACTTCGAGTCGCCCGCGTGGTGGATCTCGTCGAGGATCACCAGCGTCTTGCGCTGCTCGCAGCGGTTGCGGTGGAGCATCGGGCGCACGCCGACGCCCGCGTACGTGACGGCGACCCCGTGGTAGTCCTTGCTCAGCGGCCCGGCCGAGTACTCCGGGTCGAGCCGGATGCCTATCCGGGCCGCCGCCTCCGCCCACTGCTTCTTCAGGTGCTCGGTCGGCGCGACGACGGTCACCTGCTGGACCACGTGGTGGTGCAGCAGCCAGGAGGCGAGGGTCAGCGCGAAGGTGGTCTTGCCGGCCCCGGGGGTCGCGACCGCGAGGAAGTCCCGCGGCTGCGTCTCGATGTACCGGTTGAGGGCACCCTCCTGCCAGGCACGCAGCTTGCTGGCGGTGCCCCACGGCGCACGGCCGGGGAAGGCGGGTGAGAGGTGGTGGGAGGCGGTAGTAGTCACGGTCTCCGGTTCGTCTCAGTCACGGTCGCGGTCGTACGTAGGACAACCGGGCCACCCTACCGGCCCCGGCCCACCCCTCCCCGGGGGACAGGCCCGTGACCTCGGCGGGTGCGTCGAGCGTCACACCGCACCCCTCCTGCCCCGCCCGGCCCCCGCCCGGCTCAGAGCGCGCGCAGCCGCTCCGCGATCACCGTGACGTCCGCCTCCCGCCCGGCCGCGACGTCCATGACCAGCCCGTACGCCGCCTCCTGGTCCACCGCCACGAGGTCCACGCCGTTCACCGCGAGGAAGGTGGCGGCGGCCAGCCAGGCCGTCCGCTTGTTCCCGTCGACCAGCGGGTGGTTCGCCACGATGCCGTGCAGCAGCGCGGCCGCCTGCTCGTACGGGTCCTCGTACGCGGGCGTCCCCATCATCCGCGCCCTCGGCCGGTGCACGGCCGACTCCAGCAGCCCGGGGGCGCGCAGCTCCACCGGCTGGTCCCGGACCAGGCAGGCGTGCCGGGCCAGATCGAGGACCTCGACGAGGGTGAGGTGGCGCACGGTCAGCGCCGGGACCGGAACCGGGGCCGGGACCGCGCTCACTGCCCGAGCCTCTCCAGCAGCGGGGCGTGGGCCCGGGCGAGCCGCGCGGCGGCCTGCCCGACGCGCTCGCGCTCCGCCCGCAGGTGTTCCCGTACGGCGTCCAGCGCGAGCTCCTCGGGGGTGCGCCCGGCGGCATCGGCCAGGTCGGCGAGCTCCGCGCGCTCGGCGCCGGAAAGAAGGGAAAGGGGAATGACCATCTCATCCATCCCCCGAACCTATCCGCTCCCCCCGTACACCTCTCTTCAGTTCTCCTCAGTGCTTCGCCGGGGCGGGAGCCAGCCGGGTCACGACCCACGCCCCCGCCAGCGCGATCAGGGACAGCGGCAGGAACACCGCGAGGAAGGCCCCGGGATGGGATGCCGAGGCCGATGCGGCGGCGCTCCCGGTGAGGGCGTGCGCACCGCCCACCGCGCCCCCGCCGAGCGCGGCGAAGGCGGCGCCGACGGCCGCGAGCAGCACCACGTTCGCGAGGGCGTCGGAGATCTGCAGCGCGGCGGAGTTCGCCCCGGCCTCCTCGGGCGCCGACAGCTCCAGCAGCAGCACGCTGGTCGGGCCGACCACCAGCCCCATGCCGAGGCAGCCCACCCCCCAGGCCAGCGCCACCGACCAGACGGGCACGGACTCGACGAGCACGGCCGGGGCCGCCGCGATGGCGAAGGCCACCAGCACCATCCCGGTCACCATGAGCGGCTTGCGGTAGGGCGCCACCCGCCCCTTGGACTGCACCCAGGAGCCGACCGCCCACGTCACCCCGCCCAGCGCGAGCGAGAAGCCCGCCAGCGTCGGGCTCAGGCCCCGCTGGGTGACCAGCATCAGCGGCACGAAGCTCTCGGCCCCGATGAAGGCGCCCCCCGCGATCCCGCGCAACAGCACCACGGACGGCAGTCCGCGCCGGGCCAGGTACGTCCCGCGCGGCATCAGCGCGCGCACCGCCGGCACCAGCAGCGCCACCCCGGCGACGCCCGGCAGCAGCGACAGCCACCGCAGGTCCTGGGCGGCGTACTGGAGCAGCCCCGCCCCCACCGAGATGCCGAACGCGAACCGGATCCGGCGCCGGTCGAAGGCGACGGGCGCCCCGGGGTCCACCGGCCCGGAGGCGGTGCGCCGGATGGCGGGCAGCGCCACCACCAGCGGTACGACGACCAGCGCCGGGATCCCGAGGAACACCCAGCGCCAGCCGAGGTGCTCGGTGACCGACCCGGCGGCGAGCGGCCCCACGATGGACGGCACCACCCAGCTCGCGGCGAAGGCGGCCATGATGGCGGGCCGCAGCCGCTCCTCGTAAGCCCGGCTGACGACCACGTACAGGGCGACGATGACCAGCCCGCCACCGAAGCCCTGCACGGCCCGGCCGAGTACGAAGACCCCCATGACCCCGGCGGTCCCGGAGCACACCAGCCCGGCGGCGAAGGCCCCGATGCCGACGGTCAGCGGGCGCAACGGCCCCTGCCGGTCGGCCCACTGCCCGGACAGCACCATCCCGAAGAGGCTGGTCGTGAAGTACGCGGAGAACGCGAAGGCGTACAGCCCGACCCCGTCCAGCTCCCGCGCGGCGACGGGCATGGCCGTCCCGACGGCGGTGGCCTCGAACGCGATAAGGAAGATCACCGAGATCATCCCGACGCTGAGCGCCCGGTACGCCGGCCCGAGAACGCCGCCCGGCTGGGGCGGGGCAGCGGCGGACACGGACACACGGGGTTCGTCGAGGGCACTCATCGCCCCAGAGTAAGCCCCGTACCCGCCGATCGCCCCTGTCATTTGACCGAACCCACCTGGTCCCCGAGACCTAGGACTGTGAACACCACATGACAGCCCCCAGCTCCCCCTTCCCGCCCCGCCCCGCACCCCCGTACGGTCGTCCCCACACCCCAACCCAGCCGTGTGCCCGAGTGGTTGAGGGACTCGCCTGCAAAGCGAGTTACGCCGGTTCGATTCCGGTCACGGCTTCCCCCGAAGGCCGCCCCACGGATCCCCATCCGCGGGACGGCCTTCCGCGCGGGGGTTCAGGGGGTCGGTGCTCCGGAACGGCCCTCCGAGGCCGGAAGGTCTCCGGCCCTCGCGGGCAGACCCGCGTCATTCTGGCAGCGGAGCTCCTTGGCGACGGCCAAGGCGGCCGAGTGGGTGATGGACAGGTAATCCCGGCCGAGTACGGCGGCGCCTTCGCTCTCGTCCCACTGCTCCTGGAAGTCCACCCGGATCCGGAGCGGGATGTCCGAGGTCGAACCGACGGTGGAGCTGACGCAGTCGAACCACAGCTCGACGTTCTTCCCCTGTGCCGCCACCTGCGGGCCGCCGGCGCTCGCGCCGGGGAGGTCGGCCGGGTCCGCGGCGTGTTTGCTGGAGGCGGTGAACCGCACCCGCGCCGTGGGGTAGTGCTCTGCGGGCTTCGCCCCGGAGATCGTGCAGGCCGGCTGGGGCATGTCACGGATGTTGCCGCCCGCCCGGTACGCGTCCTCCATCGTCTGCGAAACGGCCCGGACGTCCGGGTTCTCGCCTTCCTCGCGCAGGAGGAACGTCGTGGATTCGAGTACGCGCTCCAACGCCTTGCCTGCTTCGGCCGTGAAGAGGCCCGGGCAGACCTGGCCGGTGGCGAGCTTCGGCGGCTCCGCGACTCCCGTCGACGGCTCGGGCTCCCCGGCGGAACAACCGACGGCGGCCATGGCGAACACCGCCAGGCCGACGGTCGGGCCCGCTCCGAGGCGCCTTATCCGGCCGCGACTCACTTGACGCCCTTGGTCTGGGCCTCGTGGCCCTGATGGCGGGCGATGGAGTTGCCGGTTTCATACCCGAGGCGCATCGACTCGGTGAAGTCGTTGGCGAAGTCGCTGTTCGGATCCACTCCATGGCGGACCATGAATTTCTTCATCGGCGCCTCGGCACTGTGCTCGCCCGCCTGGAACATGGCCTTGTTGCTCTCGTGCGTCTCTCCGTCGATCTCGTCCTTGTGCTTTTCCTTGGCCTCGTCCGACCACTCTCCGATGACCTGCGAGGCGAGCTGCTCGACGGCTCCACTGCCGACGTCCATGGCCAGGGGCACGACGATCGCCGCCGCACCGGCCGCGGCGACCGTGGCGGGCAGGAAGGCCACCCCGCCCGCGATGGCTGCCGTGGTACCGAACTCGACCCAGGCGGAACGCTGCTCGTGCGCCTTCTCGTACTCCTCGTGCTTCTTTTCACCGACGCCCTGGACCTGACCCGCCCGTGATTCGTCGAGGATGCCCTGCGCCTCGGCCGTGGTCCGGATCGTCGCACGGGCACGGCCTTCATCGATCCCGCCGTCGTGCTCCGCCTGACTCTCCAGAACGCTCGCGGCGTAGACGCGTTCCGCTGTGGTCACAGTGGCATAGGCGTCGGGGTGCTGTCCGAGGGCGGCGAGCAGGTCACGGGCCACAGCCCGGTCGAACTGGACGTGTGCCTGCTTGTCACCGTCCCGTGGAGCGAAGACGCTCTGGCTCCCGTTCCCGTCGAGCGCCTGGTTGACGTCATCGATGTACCCGGCCGTCATGCTGCTCAGGCTGTCCGCGAGAACCCCTTGATGCATGAGCAGCTCGGCGTCGCCGCCGTACTTCGTCGCTGCTGCCGCCATGACCCGCGCCCCGGCGTCGGTCCGGTGCAGCTCGGGGTGGGGATCGTCCCAGGCGTGGCCGAGGGCGGCCGCCTCCAGGGCGTGGCCCAAGGCGTCCGGCATGTACTTCTCGACCTTCTTCAGGTCGTCGACGTTCGTGCCTTCCATATCGATGGTGTAGTCGTACTGCGCATTGCCGAAGAAGTCGAGGTAGTTCGTGATCGGCTTGCCCTTGGCGTCCTTACCGAGGTCCGGGTGCCCCGCCTTGACCGTGCCGTCCTCGTTGTAGGCGGGTCGGTCGCTCCGCTTCGGGTCGAAGAACTCGGCGGCCGCCTCCGGGCTGTGCCCCATCGCCTCCAGGAAGCTGACCACCGGGTCGTAGCCGGCGCCGTTGACGCCCGAGGGGTTCAGGAGGTTCTTGCCGAGGCCGTCGAGCCGCCGGGTGCCGTTGAAGAAGTCGGGATCCTTCGCGTGGATCTGGGTGGCGTGCTCGGCGATCGGTACGAGGAACTTCGGGTCGTAGTTGCCGTAGCGCATGATGCCGCCGAGCAGCTGGTAACCGTACGGCGGGTTCTGGTCGTACTTGGCCAGCGGGATGTGCTGGGTGCCGAGCTTGCGCAGCTCCAGGGCGTAGCTGTCGGGCAGATGGGGCTCGGAGGTGGACCTGGTCGCCGTGGCCAGGTTGAAGCCCAGGTTCCGCTGGAGTTCCTGGACGTCCATGAGCCGCTGCTCGTCGACCTTGCCCCATTCCTGGGCGTCGGTCGACATGTACCCGAAGAACTGGAGCGCGCCCTTGGGCCCGAGCCCCTGGTAGAAGCCGGTCGAGAACTCCGCCACCTTGGCGTTGTCGGCCAGCAGCTCGTTCAGCTCGACCAGCTCGGCATGCGAAAGGTCCCGGCCCTTCTTCGCGAGGTCGACCGCGTGCCCCGCCTGCTCGGCGGCGAGCCCGGCGTACTTCGGGGCACTGAAGTCGTGGCCCGCGGCGACGTTGGCCGCGAGCAGCCGCGCGAGCGACTGGTCGGCGTCGTCGCAGGCGTCGACGGCCGCGTCGATCTTCGCCTGCCACAGCGGCATGTTGACGCGGAGGGACTCCTGATAGTCGGGGTCGTGCCGGGCCGCGTACCGCTCCTGCTCGGTGACGAGCGGAGCCGCCTGCACTTTGCCCTTGGCATCCACCCGGAACCCGGCGGCCGGCGCCTCCTCGGCGACCTTCCTCAGCTGGTCGCGCGACGCCTTGAAGACGGCGTGCGCCTGACTGAGCGCCTGGTGGACCCCCTTGGCCTCCTTGGCGGCGTCCTCGAACTCCTTCGCCGTCTTCGTCACGAACGTCCGCGCCACCCCGGCGGTGACCCCGCTCCACTCGGCCTTGTCGGCCTTGGCCTTCATGCCGTTACGGGCGGCCTCGGCCAGCTCGTCCAGCTTGCCGGCCATGGCCTGCCAGTCGGTGGCGGCCGTCTGGAACTTGTCGAGCGGGGCGTTGAGCACGTTCTCGTACGACAACACGGGCGCCGGCCTCCTACTTCAGGTACTCGTCGAGTTTGGACGTCGTGAACTCGGCGTAGAGCTTCTGCTCTTCCTTCTGATGCGAGGCGAGGGAGTAGTCCAGCCCGTTGGAGATCTGCGCACAGGCGGCCACCAGGGTCTTCACCTGGCTCTCCCACCGCTCACCGAGCTTGGTGAGGGCCGCTCCACTGGCGAACCCCTCCTTGGTGAGCGCGCCGGCCGCCTCGGTGGTGGCGGTGGCGGCGTGCTTGCCGTCGGCCTGGAGACGCGAGTGCAGCTTGTACGCCTCGGTGCCGACGGTGCCGATGTGGTCCTGGTTGAGCTCCAGGTCCTGGCCGCCGCCGCTGGCGGGAGCCTGGTTGAGCCGCATGGAGACGTTGGCCGCGGCGGTGGTACGCGCGGCCGCCCATTCCTCGTCGAACGACATCGGGTCCTCCAGGCGGTGGCGGGCGGCGGGCGGCTGGTCAGCGGCGATTGCGACGTACGGCGACTGCGGTGACGGCTCCCCCGATGAGGACGCAGGCCCCGATCCCGAGCGCGATCCAGGGCAGGTTACCGCCACCGTCACTCTTCTTAACGGCTGTCGGCGCCTGCGGTACGGGCTGCGGGGAACCAGTTCCGGCCGTTTTCCCCTCAGCCCCGGCAGCCCCAGCGGCCGCCAGATCGGGCAGCGGATACACATCCGCAGGCCCCGGGTCCCCAGGCGCGGGCACCGCCACCCGCGGCCGCACAACGCCATAGCCGACGTAATCGTTCCGCCCACCCCCGTCAACGGGCTTCCCGGCGGTATTCAACAGCACCCGCAACACCTGGTTGTTGGTCCAGTCCGGGTGCACAGACCACAGCAACGCGGCGGAGGCGGAGGCGAGAGCGGTAGCGTCACTGGTGCCGTGCGTTTCGCAGAGCTCCGTCTTGCCCGCGCAGGCCGTGACGATGTCAATGCCGGGCGCTGTCAGATCGACTTGATTGCCATGCTGCGATTCTTTGGTGGCACCCCCGTCGCGATCCACGGCTCCCACTCCCACCACGCCAGGCGTTGCGCTCGGGTACTCGACCCTATTGACCGTGTCGCCGTCGTTGCCCACTGCCGAAAAGATCAGCTTGCCTTTGGAGAGGGCATATCGCACGGCCTCCGACCTGGCTTGATCATCTTGCGGGGTGCCATCGACACCCAGGGAGATGTTGATGATTTTGGCGTCGGAGTCAGCGGCGTATCGAATCGCGGCGGCCCAGGAGGGCGTACTCCGATTTGTCTCGTACGGCACTCGAATGGGGAGGATCTTCGTCTCGGGCGCCAATCCGAACGAACCATCACCACTCGGATGTTTACCCGACCCGGCAATCAAGGCGGAGATACCTGTTCCGTGCTTGTCGAAGTCGGCGCGTTCGTCGCCGGTATAGCCTTTATAACCCTGTGTGAAGTCCTTGCCCGGGATGACTTGGCCTTCAAGTTCCGCGATGCGTTCCACTCCGGTGTCGATGACAGCGACCGTGACGCCTTTACCCTTGCTGGTCTTCCAGATGTCTTCGGCTTTCATGGCGTCGAGGTGCCACTGCTTCTCGCGGATCGTCTGCGCATGCGCCGGGGTCGCGGCGACCCCGGCCAGCAGCAAACCAACCAGGGCCGAGGTCGCCTTGCGCATACGCATCCCGTGCAACATCCGATCCACTCAGTCGATCACCGGCGGAACGACACGACGGTCACCCTGCCAAGTCTCTTCGTCCTCGGCCAGGTAATCGGGGCGCGCGCCGCCCTGTTCCCCGCGCCGCTTCGCCGGGGTATGAGTGCCCGCGCCGGCATGCCCCATCGCGCCACTGCCGCGTACGAGTCCCGAACCACCCTGGGTGAACGGCTGTCCGCCCGAAACCGACCGGCCGCCGACGACTCCCCCCGGCTCTGTGGCCAGCCGACGGCCGAACGGGGAACCGGCCGAGGGGCCGTGAGAACCACCGAGTCCACCGCCCATCGAGCCGCCCATGCCCCGACCAACAGGATGTGAGCCTTCCGCACCGATGACCGTTCCCCGCGGGATGCCGGCGCCGGGCGTACCAGGCGAAACCGGCCGACCGCCCACGATGCCGGTGTCACGCGGAGGCGCTCCCACAGCCTTGCCTCCCCCGATGCCACTCGGTGGCCGCATACCCGGCAGAGGGCCTCCACCCGGCACCTGCAGACCTGCGGTCGGCCGGTACGGGAACGGCGGCACGGGTCCGACGGGATTGGGGAGACCCCCACCTGCGCCGACCGGCCCGACAGGGGGCATGCCTGCCGT
Organism: Streptomyces sp. NPDC102258; assembly: GCF_055584685.1. Classification (NCBI taxonomy): domain Bacteria; kingdom Bacillati; phylum Actinomycetota; class Actinomycetes; order Kitasatosporales; family Streptomycetaceae; genus Streptomyces; species Streptomyces sp. NPDC102258. The sequence continues at coordinate 425 of NZ_JBVJLO010000034.1, read as the reverse complement.
CGGGGCCTGTGTCTTGTCCGGCAGCACCGCGATGTGGTTGAGGTCCACGGTGACGTCGCGATCCGGCAGAACCGATGTAGGCACCGGCGTCGAAGCCAAAGAGCCGTCAGGCGAAGTCGGCTGAGCCGCCGCCCGGCTGTACTGACCAGAAGGAGCGACCCCTGTTTTCGAACCCGGGGCGTAAGAGGCAGTACCGGAACCGGCTACGGACCCGTCGCCGGAACCTCCACTCGACCGATCCAGGTAGATCCCGTCGGAGCTCTTCTCCGGCTCAAATACTCCCGGCGGCGGCGGGAAGGTCGGGATCTCCGCCTTGTTCATCTGCGTCGTCGACGCCTCATATGACTGCGCCAGCTTCGTCAGCTGCTGCACCGCCTCCTGGTGATCACCGTTCAGCTTCGTGAAAGCCTTACGGCCGATCTCCT
>NZ_JBVJLO010000033.1:0-36586 GCF_055584685.1 Streptomyces sp. NPDC102258 | reverse complement strand
CCCAGGAAGCCGTCATCCGCCTCGCACACGGCAAGCCCATCCGCTTCGGCCCCGAGGACAGCCTGGGCGTGGTCCGCGACCCCGCCACCGGTGACCTCGGCGTGGTGACCGTGACCCCGGAGAACGAGGGGCGGGTCCTCGTCCACGACGCGCACACCGCCTCCCCCACCACCGCGTTCGCCCTCTCCCGCCTCGCGGACCCGAACACGCTGCGCCACACCCCGATCGGCGTCTTCCGCGACACCGTCCGGCCCGTGTACGACACCCTGATGTCCGACCAGCTGGAGACGGCCGTCGACCAGAAGGGCAAGGGCGACCTGGCCACCCTGCTCGCCGGCGGCGACACCTGGACCGTCACCGGCTGACCGACGGCACCCGGCCGGGCGAAGCCGGAGGCCGGAGAGCCCGGAGCCCGGATCCCGTTACGGGGTCCGGGCTTCGTCGTACGCGAGCCGGGCCACCTGCACCGCGTCCGTCCGCCGTTCCGTCCAGCGCGCCAGCGCCCAGACCTGTTCGGCGGCCTCCCGGCCGAGGTCCGTCAGGGAGTAGTCGACGTGCGGCGGGATCACCGGGCGGGCGTGGCGCAGGACGAAGCCGTCGCGCTCCAGGGTCTGGAGGGTCTGCGCGAGCATCTTCTCGCTGACGCCGCCCACCTCGCGGCGCAGTTCGCTGAACCGGTACGAGCGCTCGAACAGGGCGGCGAGGACCAGGACGCCCCAGCGGCTGGTGACGTGTTCCAGGATCCCGCGCGAGGGACACATCGGGGCCTTGACGCTGACAGTGGGGACCGGGCTTGCACTTACTTCCATACCAGTACCTTACTTTGAAGTGGGTACTTACGAATAGTTAGCGCTCTCCGTAGGCTGGTGTCATCACCGCACCACACATCACCACACACCACCCCCACCCCACCCCACGGAAGCGTGAGCCCATCATGAGCATCGTCGTCACCGGAGCCACCGGATCCCTCGGCCGTCTCGTCGTCGAGGAGCTGCTGGCCAAGGTCCCCGCCGACGCGGTCGCCGTCGTCGTACGGAACGAGGAGAAGGCCGCCGACCTCGCGGCACGCGGCATCGAGGTGCGGGTCGCGGACTACGACGACCCGGCGAGCCTGGCCGGCGCCTTCCGAGCCGGCGACCGCGTCCTGCTGATCTCCGGGAGCGAGGTCGGCCGGCGCGTCCCGCAGCACACCGCCGTGATCAAGGCGGCGGAAGCGGCCGGGGTGGCCCAGCTGGCCTACACCGGAATCCTCGGCGGCCCCGAGGCCGACTTCGAGCTGGCGGCCGAGCACAAGGTCACCGAGCAGGCCGTCCTGGACTCCGGTCTGCCCTACACCTTCCTGCGCAACGGCTGGTACCACGAGAACTACACCGCCCAGCTGCCGGTCGTCCTGGAGCACGGCGCCGTCCTCGGCAGCGCGGGCGAGGGCCGGATCGCCTCGGCGGCGCGGGCCGACTACGCGGCGGCGGCCGCCGCGGTGCTGACCGGCGAGGGCCACCTGAACCGGGTCTACGAGCTGTCCGGCGACACCGCCTGGAGCCTGGCCGAGTACGCCGACGAGGTCGCCCGGCAGTCCGGCCGCGAGGTCGCGTACGCCGCCCTCCCCGCGCAGGCGCACCTGGAGGCGCTGACCGGCGCCGGGGTGCCGGAGGGCTTCGCCGCGATCCTGGTCGACGTGGACGCGGCGATCTCGCGCGGCCGCCTCGCCGCGACCGGCGGGGACCTGGCGCGCCTGATCGGGCGGCCGACGACCCCGATCTCCCGGGCCATCGCGGACACCCTCGCCTGAGTGTCATGAGTATCTCGCTGGAACGGACATGACAGCGGCTTCCCGCGGCGTTACCTTCATGAGGTTGTGAGATTGGCCGGAAGTCGCACTGGAGGGCCCGTGAAGGCGGAGAACGAGCAGCGCACGGGTTTGCTCTACGGATTCGGCGCGTACGGGATGTGGGGGCTGGTCCCGCTCTTCTGGCCCCTCCTCAAGCCGTCCGGCGCGATCGAGATCCTGGCCCACCGCATGGTGTGGTCGCTGGCCGTGGTCGGGATCGCGCTGCTCGCGCTGCGCCGCTGGCGCTGGATCGGCGAGTTGCTGCGCCAGCCGCGCAAGCTCGCCCTGACCGCCCTCGCGGCGAGCGTCATCAGCGTCAACTGGGGCCTGTACATCTGGGCGGTCAACAACGGGCAGGTCGTCGAGGCCAGCCTCGGCTACTTCATCAACCCGCTGGTCACGATCGCGCTCGGTGTCCTCGTGCTCGGCGAGCGGCTGCGCCGGGTGCAGTGGGTGGCCGTCGGCATCACCCTGGTGGCGGTGGTGGTGCTGGCCGTCGGGCACGGGCGGCCGCCGTGGATCTCGCTGACGCTGGCCTTCTCCTTCGCCACGTACGGGCTGATCAAGAAGAAGCTCGGCATGGGCGGGCTGGAATCGCTGACCGCCGAGACGGCGGTGCTGTTCCTGCCCGCGCTCGCTTACCTGCTGTGGCTCGGCGCCGAGGGCCGCTCGACCTTCGCCGCACAGGGGCTCGGGCACTCCGCCCTGCTGGCGTCGACCGGGCTGGTCACCGCGGTCCCGCTGGTCTGTTTCGGGGCGGCCGCCATCCGGGTGCCGCTGTCGACGCTGGGGCTGCTCCAGTACCTGGCGCCGGTCTTCCAGTTCGGGCTCGGGGTGCTGTACTTCCACGAGGCGATGCCGCCGGAGCGCTGGGCCGGGTTCTCCCTGGTCTGGGTCGCGCTGGTGCTGCTGACCTGGGACGCGCTGCGGGGATCGCGGCGCTCGCGGATCCGGCTCGCCGAGGCCGCCGCCGCCGCGGCGGCGCCCGCCGGTCCGCCGGCCGCGAGCGCCCCGGCGGACGGGACGACCGCCCGCGAACCCGCGTAACGGCTTCCCCTCCCGCCACCCGGTCCCCGGTACGAGTCCCTCGTACCGGGGACCGTCCGTTTACCGAACCCCCCTGACCGGATCGCGGCCTTGACGGGCTGTCACCTTCTCGCTGAACATCAGGCTCGCACTGGCGCACGAGCGTTCACCTGCTCGATTACCGCGCGTTCCGTCTCATCCCCAACGGAATTCCGGAGCCCCCCATGAGCCTGTCCGTCTCCCGGCGTCTGGCCGCCGTGACCGCCCTCGCGGTCGCGGGCCTGCTGGCCGCCACCTCTCCCGCCGCGCTCGCCGCGCCGACGGCCGCCGCCGCCGCGCCGACGCCGCCCGACATCCCGCTGGCCAACGTCAAGGCCCATCTGGCGCAGTTCTCCTCCATAGCCTCGGCCAACGGCGGCAACCGCGCCCACGGCCGGACCGGCTACAAGGCCTCGGTCGACTACGTGAAGGCCAAGCTGGACGCCGCCGGGTTCACCACCACCCTGCAGACCTTCACCTCCAGCGGCGCCACCGGCTACAACCTGATCGCCGACTGGCCGGGCGGCGACCCGAACGCGGTGCTGATGTCCGGCTCGCACCTGGACTCGGTGACCGCGGGCGCGGGCATCAACGACAACGGCTCCGGTTCGGCGGCCGTCCTGGAGACGGCGCTGGCCGTCTCCCGCGCGGGCCTCCAGCCCACCAAGCACCTGCGCTTCGGCTGGTGGGGGGCGGAGGAGCTGGGCCTGATTGGCTCGAAGTACTACGTGAACAGCCTGCCGTCGGCCGAGAAGGCGAAGATCTCCGGCTACCTCAACTTCGACATGATCGGCTCGCCGAACCCGGGCTACTTCGTCTACGACGACGACCCGACGATCGAGCAGACCTTCAAGAACTACTACGCGGGCCTCGGCATCCCCACCGAGATCGAGACGGAGGGCGACGGCCGCTCGGACCACGCCCCCTTCAAGAGCGCGGGCATCCCGGTCGGCGGCCTGTTCTCCGGCGCCGACTACACCAAGACGGCCGCGCAGGCCCAGAAGTGGGGCGGCACCTCCGGCCAGGCCTTCGACCGCTGCTACCACGCCTCCTGCGACACCACGGCGAACATCGACGACACCGCCCTGGACCGCAACGCCGACGCGATCGCGTACGCGGTCTGGAACCTCGGGGCGGCCACCCCGGTCCCGCCGGGCCGGTCCTTCGAGAACACGGCGGACGTGAACATCCCGGACTCCCCCGGCGCCGCGGTGACCTCGCCGATCACGGTCTCCGGCGTCCCGGGCAACGCGCCCGCCACCACCAGGGTGGACGTGAACATCGTCCACACCTACCGCGGTGACCTGGTGATCAGCCTGATCGCCCCGGACGGTACGGCGTACCCGCTGAAGAGCTCCAGCTCGGACTCGGCCGACAACGTGATCGCCACCTACACGGTCAACGCGTCGAGCGAGGCCGCCAACGGGACCTGGAAGCTCCAGGTCAAGGACGTCGGCGCGCAGGACGTCGGCTACATCAACAGCTGGAAGATCACCTTCTAGGCGACGGACCGCCCCGCCTACTCGCCGGCGCCGTCCGGATGGGCCCGCAGCGAGGCCGGCAGCGGCTCCTGGATGCGGGCGCGCAGCTCCTCCGCGACCGCCGCGATGTCGGCGCGGCCCAGCTTGGCGGCCTCCACCAGATCGCCCAGCTCCTCCGGCGACGGCAGTTGGCTCGCCCCGGCCACCCGCAGGTACGAGCGGGTGGCCGCGGCCGCGTAGAACTCGTTCATCGGGGATTCCAGCGCGGGGCACACGGCGAGGGTGTGCAGGAACGCGGCGGCCCGCCAGGCGGTGTCGGGGGCGGGCTGCTCGGGCACCAGCACCAGGTCGTTCTGGTGCCGGGCGACGGCCGCGGCGACCCCGGAGGGGTCCCACACGGCGGGATCCGACGGCAGATGGTGGGCGAGGGCGGTCCAGGCCCACTCCATGGTGATCTTCAATTGCCGAACCGCTCCTGGAAGTAGCCCCAGTGGTCGGCGAACTCGTCGATGCCGGACAGGAAGGACTTCCGGTCCTCGTCGAGTTCGCGTTCCGTCACCTCGGTGATCAGTGCGGTGACGGTGGTCCCCAGCGCCGCCGCGCGCGCCTTGAGGCGTTCGTGGAACTCTTCGTCCAGGCGGATGGTGACGTGTCTCGACATGGGCTTCACGGTACAGCGGGTGTGCTGTACGCGGGGAGGGAACGGGACAGGGGTGGCCGGGGACACAGGTCCCCGGCCACCCCTGCGGTGACGTTGCTACTTCGCCGAGTCGGCCGTCTTGACCAGCTGGTCCTTGGTGACCGCGCCGACGTACACCTTGCCGTCGTCGGTGATCAGGGCGTTGACCAGGCGGGTGGAGAAGATCCGGCCCGCGCCGAACTTGCCGGTGACCTTGTCGCCGAGGGAGTCCATGAACTGCTTGGCCTCCTTCGGCGCGTTCTTGTCGTTCTTGTCGTTCTTGAGGTCGCCGAGGTTGCCGGCGCCGGTGTCGACGCGCGCGACCGAGGTCCAGCCCTCGCCGAGGACCTTCACGTCGCCCACGGCGCCCGCCGCGCCGCCGGTCAGCGCGTCCAGGCCGGGGATGGCCTCCAGGGCCTTGGGCTTGCCGTGCTCCCCGCCCTTCGCGCCGGGGCCGTCCGCGCCCTCGGTCACCTTGGCGCCCTTGGGCGGGGTGAAGGCGAAGGCGCCGGCGCCGGGCTTGGCGAAGTCGACCTGGGTGAAGCCCGCTTCGGCGATCGGCTTGCCGCCCTGGGCGGAGAGCAGCCGCACGCGCAGCGGCACGCCGTTCTTCGCGTCGACCGCGATCTGCACCGAGCCGACCGTGGAGCCGCTCTGCTTGGGCTTCAGGACCAGCTGGTAGGCGTCCCGGCCGGCGATCTGCGCGGTGTCGCCCACGCCGATGTCGGTGGTCGGGCCGGCCTCCTTGATGAGGTCCTGGGCGAGCTGCTGCGGCGAGGCCGCGAGCCGGTCGGCGCTCTTGTCGTGCTCGGCGCCGCGGCCGTCGGCCTTCTCGTGGAAGGCCTCGTTGGACTTGGAGTCGTAGCCCCAGACGTCGGCGCCGTTGTGGACGAGGGTGTACTCGTCCTTGCCGTCCAGGAAGGTCAGCTTCTGGTGGTCGGGGCCGTCGGCCGCGACGCGGAAGGTGTGCGTGCCGTTCGCCAGCTGCGCCACCTTGTCCTGCGGGTCGGCCGAACCGCCCGCGACCCCGCCGCCGCCCAGCAGGCCGGAGGCCAGCTTCGGCAGGCCGAGGTCGGTGGTGAGCTTCGCCGTGCCGGTCAGCTGCTGGACGTCGGAGGCCGCGACCTTCTCGATCAGCTGCTGCGCCGTCAGCTTGGGCAGGTCCGGATTGCCCGCGTTGGCGAAGGCCGGGACCATCGCCACGGTCGCCGCGGCGATGCCCGCGACGGCTACCGGTACGGCGTACCGGGCCGCCTTGCGCGAGGTCTTCGTGTTCGCTGCCATGTCAGTGCCCTGCCCTCTGTGTCTACGGCGGCGACCCCCGTGTCACCGCGCTCACCCGATCCGGTGGGGTTGATGACTCCATATGACCAGATCCGCGGCCCCGGGGCGTCAGCCCCCGGACTCAACCGTGTGTACGACCGTGGGATGACACGCGAGGGGCCCCTCGCCCCCGACCCGTAGGGGTCGCCGGGGGCCCAGGGGCCCGGACGCGCCGTGCCGGGGGCGCTCAGCCGGCGCGGTGGACCACCGCGTCGCACAGTTCTTCCAGGGCCGACTTCGCGAAGCACTCGGGCAGCGGGGCCAGCGTGGCGCGGGCGTCCTGCGCGTACTGGACGGTGTCGCGCCGGGCCCGTTCCAGCGCGGGGTGCACCCGCAGCCGGGAGAGCACCTCGGCGTGCCGGGCGTCGTCGGTGAGGTCCCCGTCGAGCAGGCGTACGAGTTCCAGGTCGTCCGCGGCGCCGTCCCGCTCGGCCATCTCCCGCAGCCGCAGCACGGGCAGCGTGGGGATGCCCTCGCGCAGGTCGGTGCCGGGGGTCTTGCCGGACTCGTGCGAGTCGGAGGCGATGTCGAGGACGTCGTCGGCGAGCTGGAAGGCGGTGCCGAGGCGCTCGCCGTACTGGGTCAGGATGTCGACGACCGACTCGTCGGCGCCGGACATCATGGCGCCGAAGCGGCCCGAGACGGCGATCAGCGAGCCGGTCTTGCCGGCGATGACGTCGAGGTAGTGGGCGACCGGGTCGCGGCCGTCGCGCGGGCCGGCCGTCTCCAGGATCTGGCCGGTCACCAGCCGCTCGAAGGCCTCGGCCTGGACGCGTACGGCCTCGGGTCCGAGGTCGGCCAGGATGTGCGAGGCGCGGGCGAACAGGAAGTCACCCGTCAGGACGGCCACGGAGTTGCCCCAGCGGGCGTTGGCGCTCTCCACCCCGCGGCGTACGTCCGCCTCGTCCATGACGTCGTCGTGGTAGAGGGTGGCCAGGTGGGTGAGCTCCACGACCACGGCGGAGGGGACGATCCCGGGGGCGTAGGGGTCGCCGAAGCGGGAGGCGAGCATCACCAGCAGGGGCCGGAACCGCTTGCCTCCGGCGCGCACCAGATGCTGCGCTGCCTCGGTGATGAAGGGGACTTCGCTCTTGGTGGCTTCCAGCAGACCCGCCTCGACGGCGGCCAGTCCGGCCTGGACATCGGTCTCAAGAGCCTGGTCCCGCACGCTCAGTCCGAACGGCCCGACGACGGTCACGAGGGGTACTCCTGTCTGCTGACGATCACGCTGACGATCACCTGGATTGTCGATGTGTCGCTGCCATCACTCAAGCCAGCGTATCCGGTCCGTTTTCGATCACGCAGAGCGCCTGCCCGGTCGCCACGCGCGCATCGCCCGATGCGCACCGGTATGTTCAGTGGAAGCCGAAACATCCGGAGAATACGTTTTGTCCAGAACTTCGCCCGCCATGGACGAGACCGGGCACCCCGAGGCGTTCCCCGGTGCTCGGCAACGGTATCGGGGCCCGGCCGGTCGAGCGGTACGGCGAGCTGTCCCATCCCGTCCACCGAGGGGACCGGTGAACCGCCTCCGATGATCATCCGTACCGACTTCCCGTACGCGAGCACCCACGAGGACGTCCGGATCCCGATGCCCGACGGCGTCGAGCTGTACGCCCGCGTCTGGCGCCCGGTGACCGACGAGCCGGTGCCGGCCCTGCTGGAGTACCTCCCCGGCCGGCTGACCGACGGGACCGCCCCGCGCGACCGCCGGCGCCACCCCTGGTACGCCGGGCACGGCTACGCCTCCGTACGGGTCGACGCGCGCGGCCACGGCAACAGCGGGGGCCGCCCCGGCGACGCGTACGACGCCCGGGAGCTGGCCGACGGGGTCGCCGTCGTGGAATGGCTCGCGGCGCGCCCGTGGTGCACCGGCGCGGTCGGCATGTTCGGCATCTCCTGGGGCGGCACCAACAGCCTCCGGATCGCCGCGCTGGCCCCCGAGGCGCTGAAGGCCGTCGTCACCGTCTGCTCCACCGACGACCGCTACGACAACGACGCGCACTACCTGGGCGGCTCGGTCCTCGGCGTCGGCACGCACGCCCGGTCGGCCGCCCTGCTCGCCTCCGCCTGCCTCCCGCCCGACCCGCACTACGCCGGGGAGGGCTGGCGGGAGCGGTGGCTGGAGCGGCTGGAGGGCGTGGAGCCGCCGGTCCACACCTGGCTCGCCCACCAGACCCGGGACGACTACTGGCGCCACGGCAGCGTCCGCGAGGACCCCGGGGCCGTCCGGGCGGCCGTCCTCGCCGTCGGCGGCTGGCACGACCCCTACCGGGACACCGTGCTGCGGCTGGTCTCCGCGCTGCCGTCCTCGCGCGTACGGGGCCTGATCGGGCCCTGGTCGCACCACTACCCCGACCAGGGGCTGCCACCGGGCCCGGCGATCGGCTTCCTCCAGGAAACCCTGCGCTGGTGGGACCACTGGCTCAAGGGCGAGGACAACGGGGTCATGGAGGAGCCGCTGCTGCGCTCCTGGATCAGCGAGTCGCACCCCCCGGCGACCGGGTACGAGCGGCTGGAGGGCCGCTGGGTCGGCGACCGGGCGTGGCCCTCGCCCACGGTGGTGCCGGTGTCGTACGGGCTCCAGGGCGACCCGGTGCGCGTGGCCTCGCCGCAGCACACCGGGATCGACGCGGGCCGCTTCTGCCCCCTCGGCCACGACGCCGACCTGCCGCCGGACCAGCGCGAGGAGGACGCGAAGTCGGCGTGCTTCGAGTTCCCGGTGCCGGTGGACGGCGAGCCGGTGGAGATCCTCGGCCGCCCCTCGGTGACGCTTCGGCTGCGGATGGACGTCCCCTACGGGCAAGTCGTGGCGCGGCTGTGCGACGTGGCCCCCGACGGGGCCTCGACGCTGGTGACCCGGGGCGCGCTGAACCTCTCCGCGCGCCGGGGGCGCGAGCGGGCGCTGCCATGGACGCCGGGCGCGCAGGAGGACGTCACCTTCGAGCTGAACGCCATCGGGCACTCCTTCGCGCCGGGGCACCGGATCCGCCTCGCGCTGTCCTCGGCGTACTGGCCCTGGATCTGGCCCCGGGCCGGCTCGCAAGCCGGCTGGACCCTCGACCCGGCGGGCAGCACCCTGGAACTCCCGATCCGCGCGGCCTCGCCCGCGACGGACCACGGCATCGTCTTCGAGGCGCCGGAACAGGCGGAGCCGCTGGGCGTGGTGTACCCGGAGACCCTGGACGAGCCGCGTCCGCAGCGCCTCGTCGTACGGGACGTCGCGCGCGGGACGTGGCGCCTGGAGGTGGACCCCCGCCCCGGCGGCACGCGGATCTACCCGGACGGGCTGGAGTACGGCGAGGACGCCACCGAGGTCTACGAGATCCAGGCCGCGGACCCGCTGTCCGCGGCCTGCCGCTCGCAGTGGCGGATCCGCCTCCACCGCCCCGACCTGGGCTGGGACACCCGGATCGAGACGCGCTCGGAGCTGCGCTGCGACGAGGGCGGCTTCCTGACGGTGAACGAGGTCGTCTGCCGGGAGGGCGCCGAGACGGTCTTCCACCGCACCTGGGAACGCCGCCTCCCCCGCACGGCGGGCTGAGGCGGGCCGGGGGCCGCGGGCCCTTGGCTCGCCCGTCGGTCACGGGGCACTCATGGCGTCATCCGTCGGTGACCGTTTACGCTCGGCTCGTGCGAGCAGCGAGGTGGGCCGCCGTGACGGCTGGTCCCGCCGGCACGCCACCACTCCCGTCGGCGGCCGCCCGGCGGGCGAACCGGAGCAGCGGGAAAGGGCTGAAGCCGTATGAGTACCGCGCCCCAGCCATCGGCCGTGCCGCAGCCGCCCGTCCAGCCCGAGGCGATCCGCGCGGCCCTCGCCCAGATCGCCCCTCACCTCCTCGCCGACTTCGACCGTGACCGTGCGGCGAGCACCGCCCGCGCACGTGCGGAGGTGTCCGCCACGCCCCTTCGCACCTTCACCGAGGCCTGGGCCGTCGAGGTGGCCATCGCCCGGCGCACGGAAACCGCTGCCAGGCTCCGAGCACTGGAGGCCCGTGCCGGCGAAGCCGGCGACCTCGCCGAAGCCCGGAAGATCGCCGCCGAGATCAGCCGCATCCGCAGTGCCGCCGCCATGGAGGCGGGCGTCCGTGCGGTCGGCGGGACCGCCTGGTGACCGACGACCGTTGGGTGTGAAAGTACGCCTTCCACACCGAGGACGAGTTCGGCTACCCCGAAGCCGTCCGAGACGAAGTGCAGGCCGTCGCCGACCAGATCGTAGAACTCGCGGACCTCGGCATCGACCCGGTCGAACTCGGCGACCCCACGCCCGGCACGGCCCGGCGGCACACGCTCGGTTCCGGAGGATGGTTCGAGACCCAGGCGTTCCCCCGGATGTGGCCCCGACTCCTCGCCGTGGTCCTGGTCGTACCACCACCGCACCTCCTCTGAGGCGGGCCCGCTGTCCGCGGCCGGGCCAAAGCCCGCCGGGCCCGGGGGCCCGGCGGACCGCTCAGACGGCCTTGAGGCCGTCCACGAACGCGACGAACGCGGCGGCGGCGAAGCCGAGTTCCGGGCCGGCGGGACGCTTGGAGTCCCGGACCGGGACCACATCGTGCGCGGCGGCGAGGTTGGTGGCGACCTCGACGCAGGCGCCGCCGTTGTCGCTGTAGGAGGAGGTGAACCAGCAGGGGGATTCGGTCGTCACGAGGTGCCCCTTCGCTAGGGTCAGACGGCCTTGAGGCCGTTGACGAACGCGGAGAACGCGGCGGCGGCGAAGTCCACCACCGGACCGTCGGACTGCTTGGAGTCCCGAACGGGGACCACACCACGCGCGGTGACGAGGTTGGTGGCGACCTCGACGCAGGCGCCACCGTTGTTGCTATAGGAGGACGTGAACCAGCGGGGGGATTCGGTCGTCACGAGGTGCCCTTTCGTAGCTGTTCGATCATGGCCACGGATGCAGCCTGCGTGCACGCCTCGGCCTGCAATTGATGGTAGTCCGTCAGCAGGGGCACCACCGTGTTGTTATCCCGCTCCAGATGGCCCCGTTGGGCCGATTCGGCGTAGGACATGATCGAGCGGTCCGGCAGGGTCAGGATGTACAGCGGCAGATCAAAAGGCCTGCGCTCCCCCATGTCGAACGGAGCGACCTGGAGCACCGTGTTCGGCAGCTCCGCGAATTCGAGGAGCCGGGTGAACTGCTCCCGCATGATCTCGGGGCCGCCGAGCGGCCGACGGAGGCAGCTCTCGTCGAGCACCGCGAGGATCACCGGCGCGGGAGTGCGCAGCAGCACCTCCTGTCGGTGCGCGACGATCGAGATGCGCTCGGCCGCCTGGTCGGCGGTGATGGCTCCGCGCTTGACGGCGCTCTGCGCGAGCACCGTCGCGTACTGCGGGGTCTGGAGCAGTCCCGGTATGACACCGACCTCGTACAGCCGGATCTCCGCCGCCCGGCTCTCGTAGCCGAGGAACTCCGGGAAGCCCTCCAGCAGTACGCCGTGCCGGATCTCCTGCCACTGGCGCTCGAACGCGTCCTCGGTTCCGGTGAGACCGAAGACCGCGTCCGCACTGCGCGAAAAAGGCAGAGTCGAAATCTTGCGGGCAGTTTCCACGGCCGAGATGTGCGTACTGGAGTACCCCATCCGGACCCCGAGCTGTTCCTGCGTCCAGCCGCGCTCTTCCCGCGAGCGGCGCAGACGTGCGCCGAAGGCAGCCTCGGGGCTGGCCTCCGGGTTCAACTCCTTGCGGTTCACAGGCTCGTGACCAATCTTCCGTTCGGCTTTGACACGTTGAACCGTTCCCCCGGACGGCCCACTCTGAACGCGAACGGTAGTCGCTTCGCTACGGAGAGGAACACCCATGTGCGGAAATCCCCTTCCCCCTCCCCCCGGAACCCTCGTCGTGGACACCGGTCGTGAGAACGCGGTCGGGGAGTTCCGGGGGCTCGTCGGGCCGTACTGGGTGTTGCGGCCCGTGCGGGGCGGGCCGGAGTGGGAGGCGGAGCCGCGCGCGGTGCGGCTCGCCGACCCCATGGAGCGGCTGCGCGCCGAGACGGCCCGGCGCAACGCGCGGAGTTCGCAGGGGCTCCTGTGAAGGGCGCCTGCCCGGCCCGCGGCACGCTGTCCGCCGCCCACCTCGATGACCTCGCCGATCTGCTGGCCCGGGACGCCCGGACCCTCAGGGCCGTCCTCGCCACGGGCCCCGACCTGCGGTGCGTCCTCGAAGAGCACTCCGGGCCGCACATGGACCTGGTCCACGACTCCGGCGCCGGCCGCGCGATGTGGGCCCAGTGGTCCGAGCCGGGTGCGGGGTGGCTGGAAACCGTCCTCATCCTCCCCGACTGCCCGGCCCGCACCCGGCGCGGTGAGTGCTGCTGGGCGTACCTGTCCCACCCCGGCGCGCACACCTGGGAGCTCACCCCGCCCTGGGCCACCGGGCTCCGCCCCGGGCCCGCGCCTGCGCCCCGTCAGGAGTAGAGCCGCTCCAGGACGACCGCGATGCCGTCCGCCTCGTTCGAGAGGGTCATCTCGTCGGCGACGGCCACCAGTTCCCGGTGGGAATTGGCCATGGCCACCCCGTGCGCCGACCACGCGAACATCGGGATGTCGTTCGGCATGTCGCCGAAGGCGATGGTCGTGGAGGCCCCGAGTCCCAGGAGTTCGGCCGCCCGCGCGAGGCCGCTCGCCTTGTCGATGCCGGGCGGCTGGAGCTCCACCGTGTGCTCCCCGGCCATCGTGACGTTCACCAGGTCCCCGACCACCGTCCGCGCCACCCGGGTCAGCTCGTCGTCGTCCAGCCGCGGGTGCTGGAGCAGCACCTTGTTGATCGGCGCCGACCACAGGTCCTCGCGCCCCGGGACCCGGACGGTCGGCAGGTGGGGGTGCCACATCCGGTAGCCGGGCCCTATCAGCATCTCCGCGTGGAGGCCCTCCTGGTTGACGGCGGCGTAGACCTCGCCGACCTCCGCCTCGATCTTGCCGAGGGCGACCTCCGCCAGCTCCCGGTCCATGGAGACGGAGCGCAGCAGGCGCCCGCGCGCCGCGTCGTACACCTGCGCGCCCTGCGCGCACACCGCGAGCCCCGTGTAGCCGAGGTCGTCCAGGACGTGCCGGACCTGGGGAACGGGGCGGCCGGTGACGACGATGTGCTGGGCGCCGGCCGCGCGCGCCGTCGCGAGCGCCGCGTGCGAGCGGGCGGAGACGGTGTCACCGGCGCAGAGCAGAGTCCCGTCCAGGTCGGTGGCGATCAAGGCGAAGGGGAGGGCGGAAGTCACGGCGCCAAGGATACGGACCCCTTTGGACAAGTCCTACAAATAGCGCCCGAATCCGGCCTCCCACAGACCCCACCTGCCACGTAACGTGTCAACCAGCCCCCGGGACACCCCCGGACCGCGTCGAAAGCGAGGCAGCATCCCATGCCCCAGCAGAGCCCCCTCGATGTCCCCGAGGGCGACCCGTTCGGGCCGCACAACCTCCCGTACGGCGTCTTCTCCACGGCGCAGGAGCCCGAGCGGCGCCGCGTCGGCGTCCGGATCGGCGACCAGGTGCTCGACGCGGGCGCCGTCGCCCTCGCGCTGGGCTCCCCGTACGCCGGGCTGCTCGCCCAGGGCTCGCTGAACCCGCTGCTCGCCGCCGGCCGCACCGCCTGGCGCGACGTGCGCCGCGCGCTGACCGCGTGGGTCACCGACCCCGGTCACCGCGGGACCGTCGAACCGCACCTGCTGCCGCTGGACGCCGTCCAGCTGCACCTGCCGTACGAGGTCGCGGACTACGTCGACTTCTACGCGAGCGAGCACCACGCCACCAACGTCGGGAAGATCTTCCGCCCGGACGGTGACGCGCTGACCCCCAACTGGAAGCACCTGCCCATCGGTTACCACGGCCGCTCCGGCACCGTCGTGGTCTCGGGCACGGACGTCGTACGGCCCAGCGGGCAGCGCAAGGCGCCCACCGACCCGGCGCCCGTCTTCGGGCCGTCCGTGAAGCTCGACATCGAGGCCGAGGTCGGCTTCGTCGTCGGCGCCCCCTCGGAGCTCGGCCGCCCGGTGGCGCTCGGCGACTTCGAGGACCACGTCTTCGGGCTGTTCCTCCTCAACGACTGGTCCGCCCGCGACATCCAGGCCTGGGAGTACGTGCCGCTCGGCCCCTTCCTCGGCAAGTCCTTCGCCACCTCCGTCTCCGCCTGGGTGACCCCCCTGGAGGCCCTGGACGCGGCCCGCGTCGCCCCGCCGGCCCGGGACTTCCCCCTCCTGCCCTACCTGGACGACGCCGACGTGGACCGCCCGGGCGGCTTCGACCTGCGCATCACCGTCTCCATCAACGGGACGGAGGTGGCGCGGCCGCCGTTCGCCTCCATGTACTGGACCGCCGCGCAGCAGCTGGCGCACATGACGGTCAACGGCGCCTCGCTCCGTACCGGTGACGTGTACGGCTCCGGCACCGTCAGCGGCCCGGAGACCGGTCAGCGCGGCTCGCTGCTGGAGCTCACCTGGAACGGCCGTGACGCCATCGAGCTGGCCGACGGCAAGCGCACCTTCCTGGAGGACGGCGACACCGTCACCCTCACCGCCTGGGCGCCGGGCGCCGACGGCACCCGGGTGGGCCTCGGCGAGGTCACCGGCCGGATCGTGGCCGCCGCCGGCTGACCCCTCGGGCCGGGGTGGCGGACCCCGCCGCCGCCCCGCCCGTGTAGGCCGCCCGGGCGGCCCGGCCACCCGTACGCCCCCCAGCCGTGGCGGGGCGGCGCGGGCGCGGTGACGCTGCTCGCATGGTCACTCGCCACACGAAGCTCATCCCGCTCGCCCTCGCGGCGGCCGCGGTGCTGGCCGCCGCGCCCTCCGCCGCCGCCGACCCCGCCCCGGACGCCGGGACGCGGGCCCGGCTCGCCCCCAGCGCGCAGCTGGCGCTGGCCTACCGGGCGACGTCCAGGTACCACCGGCACCAGGCGGGCGTCGCCGACGGCTACGTCCCGGACAAGTACTGCGTCGTGAACCCCTCGGGCGGTGCTGGCGCGCTCGGCTACCCGCACTTCAACCACGCGTACGACGGCTCCGTCGACCCGGCCAAGCCCACCGCGCTGCTCTACGAGGGCGACGGCAAGGGGCGCTGGCGGCTGGCGGGCCTGGAGTGGATGGTCGTGGACCGGGACGGCCGCGAGGACACCGACGACGACCGGCCCTCCCTGTTCGGGGAGCCCTTCCGCGGGCCGCTGCCGCCCCGCTACCCGGGGCAGAAGGTGCACTACTCGCTGCACCTGTGGCTGTGGAAGGACAACCCCGCGGGCCGCTTCGAGCCGTTCAACCCCTCGGTCACCTGCCGCCCCGGCACCACCCGGCCCCGCCCGGCCGCGACCCCCTGAACGGTCCGCCCCCGTTCGGACGCCCGCCGCGTGCACGGCCCCCGGGGCGCCCGGAAGGTGGACGAAACGGCCCCTCCCCCACAGGAGTTCAGAAATGCCCGTACGCAGTCTCAAGCCCCTCCTCGTCTGCGCGGCCGCCGTGTCGCTCGGCCTGGCCGCCGTCGCCCCGGCCCACGGGGTCGACGGGCCGGCGCCCGATCCGCGCGACCGCCGGGCCATGCGGGACATGGCGACGGCGATGCGGGTGACGGCCAAGTACGTGGACGAGCGCGAGGCCCTCAGGGACGGCTACGTCCCGCACGGCCAGGAGTGCATGAGCAACCCGTTCGGGGTGGGCTCCATGGGCTACCACTACGTGAAGGAGGCCAACTGGGGCTCGACGGACCCGGCGAGGCCGACCGCGCTGCTCTACAGCTACGCGAAGGACCACAACGGCCGCCGCAAGCTCCAGACGGTGGAGTGGATGTCCACCGACCGCGACCAGGACCTGAAGACCACCGACGACCGCCCCACCATGTTCGGCCTGCCCTTCGACGGGCCCATGCCGGGCCACTGGACGGGCATGCCCAAGCACTACGACCTGCACATGTGGGCGTACGAGAAGAACCCGGCGGGCCGCTTCCACAACTGGAACCCCGCCCTCCCCTGCCCCAACAAACCCCCCCAGGTCCCAGGCACCACCACCCCGTCCACCCACGCCCACGGCCACTAGTCCCGGCGAACTACGCACGAAGCGGGCCCGGTCCGAGTAGGCGGCCGTACGCGCGCCGGGGCCCGGCTCCCCCGAGAGAGCCGGGCCCCGGGTGTGGGTGGCGGGTCGGTCAGCGGACGAAGGTGCTCGCCTGGCCCGCCAGGTCCAGGAAGTACTGGGGGGCCAGGCCCAGGACCAGGGTGACCGCGACGCCGACCGCGATGGTCGTCATCGTGAGGGGGGAGGGGACGGCCACCGTCGGGCCGTCGGCCTTCGGCTCGCTGAAGAACATCAGCACGATCACCCGGATGTAGAAGAACGCGGCGATCGCCGACGAGAGCACACCGACCACGACCAGCGCCCCCGCGCCGCCCTCCGCCGCCGCCTTGAACACCGCGAACTTGCCCGCGAAGCCCGAG
The DNA here is from genome assembly GCF_055584685.1 of Streptomyces sp. NPDC102258. Lineage (NCBI taxonomy): Bacteria > Bacillati > Actinomycetota > Actinomycetes > Kitasatosporales > Streptomycetaceae > Streptomyces > Streptomyces sp. NPDC102258. Next base: position 19,803 of record NZ_JBVJLO010000033.1, on the reverse strand, counting down.
GTCAGCGGGATGCCGGCGAAGGCCAGCAGGAACACCGCGAACACCGCCGCCGTCAGCGGCGAGCGCCGGCCCAGCCCCGCCCACTTCGACAGGTGGGTGGCCTCGCCGCCCGCGTCGCGCACCAGCGTGACCACCGCGAAGGCGCCGATCGTCACGAAGGAGTAGGCCAGCAGGTAGAAGAGGACGGACTGGACGCCCGCCGCCGAGGTGGCGATCACACCGGCCAGGATGAAGCCCGCGTGCGCGATCGAGGAGTACGCCAGGAGCCGCTTCACATCGGTCTGCGTCACCGCGATCACCGCGCCCGCCAGCATCGTGACGATCGCGACCCCCCACATCACCGGCCGCCAGTCCCACCGCAGGCCGGGCAGCACCACGTACAGCAGACGCAGCAGCGCGCCGAACGCGGCCACCTTCGTCGCCGCCGCCATGAACCCGGTCACCGGCGTCGGGGCGCCCTGGTAGACGTCCGGGGTCCACATGTGGAAGGGGACCGCGCCGACCTTGAACAGCAGGCCCATCAGGATCAGCGCGCCGCCGATCAGCAGCAGCACGTCGTTGCCCATGGTGGAGGCGAGCGCCGGGTCGAGCTTGGCGACCGTGCCGTCCACGACGTCGGCGATCACCGCGTACGAGACCGAGCCCGCGTACCCGTACAGCAGCGCGATCCCGAAGAGCAGGAAGGCGGAGGAGAAGGCACCGAGCAGGAAGTACTTGACCGCGGCCTCCTGCGACATCAGCCGCTGGCGGCGGGCGAGGGCGCAGAGCAGGTACAGCGGCAGGGAGAAGACCTCCAGCGCGATGAACAGCGTCAGCAGGTCGTTGGCCGCCGGGAAGATCAGCATGCCCGCGACCGCGAACAGTGCCAGCGGGAACACCTCGGTGGTGGCGAACCCGGCCTTGACGGCCGCCTGCTCGCTCTCGCTGCCCGGTACGGACGCGGCCTGCGCGGCGAAGGAGTCCACCCGGTTGCCGTGCGCCGCCGGGTCCAGGCGGCGCTCGGCGAAGGTGAACACGGCCACGATCGAGGCCAGGATGATGGTGCCCTGGAGGAACAGCGCCGGGCCGTCCACGGCGATGGCGCCCATGGCCGCGATGTGCGCCTTGGTGCTGCCGTAGCCGCCCGCGGCGAGCCCGACGACCGCCGCGAAGGCCGAGGCCAGCGCGAGGACCGACAGGAACACCTGGACGTAGTAACGGGACTTGCGCGGCACGAAGGCCTCGACGAGGACTCCGACGACGGCCGCGCCCACCACGATCAGCGTGGGCGCGAGCTGCGCGTACTCGATGTGCGGGGCCGGGATCCGGTCGGCCGGTCCGTTGGCCGCCAGTGTCAGCAGGCCCTGGGCAGCAGTCGTGGTGCTCACTTGGCCGCCTCCCCTTCCTTGGCGGTGACCGCCTCGACGGCCACCTCGGGCTTCGGGTCGGTCTGCTTCACGTCCGACATGGTGTGCTGCACCGCCGGGTTGACGATGTCGGTGAGCACCTTGGGGTAGACGCCCAGCCCGATCAGCAGCGCGATCAGCGGGGCGACCACCAGGACCTCGCGCACGCGCAGGTCCCGCATCCCGGAGACCTCCGCCTTCACGGGGCCGGTCATGGTGCGCTGGTAGAGCACCAGCGTGTACAGCGCGGCCAGCACGATCCCGACGGTGGCGATGGCGCCGATGACGGGGTAGCGGGCGAAGGTGCCGACCAGGACCAGGAACTCGCTGACGAACGGGGCGAGTCCGGGCAGGGACAGGGTGGCGAGGCCGCCGATCAGGAAGGTCCCGGCGAGGACCGGCGCCACCTTCTGCACGCCGCCGTAGTCGGCGATGAGCCGCGAGCCGCGCCGCGAGATCAGGAACCCGGCGACGAGCATCAGCGCCGCCGTGGAGATCCCGTGGTTGACCATGTACAGCGTCGCGCCGGACTGGCCCTGGGAGGTCATCGCGAAGATGCCCAGGATGATGAAGCCGAAGTGCGAGATCGACGCGTACGCCACCAGCCGCTTGATGTCCCGCTGCCCGACCGCGAGCAGCGCGCCGTAGACGATGCTGATCAGGGCCAGGACGAGGATCACCGGGGTGGCCCACTTGCTGGCTTCGGGGAAGAGCCCGAGGCAGAAGCGGAGCATCGCGAAGGTGCCGACCTTGTCGACGACCGCGGTGATCAGGACGGCGACCGGGGCGGTGGCCTCGCCCATCGCGTTCGGCAGCCAGGTGTGCAGCGGCCACAGCGGGGCCTTCACCGCGAAGGCGAAGAAGAAGCCGAGGAAGAGCAGCCGCTCGGTGTTGGTGGCCATGTCCAGGGTGCCGGCCGCGCGGGCGGTGGCGATCTCCTGGAGGGAGAAGTTCCCGGCGACCACGTACAGGCCGATGACGGCGGCCAGCATGATCAGGCCGCCGACCAGGTTGTAGAGGAGGAACTTGACGGCCGCGTACGAGCGCTGCGCGGCCGCGTTCTCGTCGGTCCCGGAGTGCGCCCGGTCCCCGAAGCCGCCGATGAGGAAGTACATCGGGATCAGCATGGCTTCGAAGAAGATGTAGAAGAGGAAGACGTCGGTGGCCTCGAAGGAGATGATCACCATCGCCTCGACCATGAGGATCAGGGCGAAGAAGCCCTGCGTCGGCCGCCACCGCGAGGAGTGCGTCTCCAGTGGGTCGGCGTCGTTCCAGCCGGCGCCGATCACGAAGGGGATCAGCAGGGCGGTGAGCGCGATCAGCGCCACCGCGATGCCGTCGACGCCCAGTTCGTAGCGGACGCCGAAGTCGGCGATCCAGGCGTGCGACTCGGTGAGCTGGTAGCGGTCGCCACCGGGCTCGAAGCGGACGGCGACCAGCACGGCCAGGGCGAGCGTGGCCAGCGAGAACAGCAGCGCGAGCCACTTGGCGGCGGTCCTGCGGCTGGCCGGGACGGCCGCCGTGAGGACCGCGCCGACCGCGGGCACGGCCGCCGTCACCGTCAGAAGCGGGAAACTCATCTCACACCGCCCTCATCAGCAGGGTCGCGGCGATGAGGATCGCCGTCCCCCCGAACATCGAGACCGCGTAGCTGCGGGCGTAGCCGTTCTGCATTTTGCGCAGGCGGCCCGAGAGCCCGCCGACCGAGGCGGCGGTCCCGTTGACCACTCCGTCGACCAGGCTGTGGTCCACGTACACGAGCGAGCGGGTCAGGTGCTCGCCGCCGCGCACCAGCACGACGTGGTTGAAGTCGTCCTGGTAGAGGTCCTTGCGGGCGGCCCGGGTGAGGAAGGAGCCGCGCGGGGCGAGGACGGGGACGGGCTTCCTGCCGTACATCGCCCAGGCGATGGCGACGCCGATGACGAGGACCACCATCGTGGACAGGGTCACGGTCAGCGCGCCGACCGGCGGGTTGCCGTGCTCGTGCCCGGTGACGGGCTCCAGCCACTTCAGGAAGCGGTCGCCGATGCCGAAGAACCCGCCCGCGAAGACCGACCCGAAGGCGAGCACGATCATCGGGATGGTCATCGACCTCGGGGACTCGTGCGGGTGCGGCATGCGGTCGCCGCCCTCGTGCTGCGCGGCGGGTTCGGCGCCGGGCACCGCGTCGGCGTCCGGGGCGGGCTGCCAGCGCTTCTCGCCGAAGAAGGTGAGGAGCATGACGCGGGTCATGTAGAAGGCGGTGATGGCCGCGCCGAGCAGGGCGACCCCGCCGAGGATCCAGCCCTCGGTGCCGCCCTTCGCGAAGGCCGCTTCGATGATCTTGTCCTTGGAGAAGAAGCCGGACAGACCGGGGAAGCCGATGATGGCGAGGTAGCCGAGGCCGAAGGTCGCGAAGGTGATCGGCATGTAGGTGCGCAGGGCGCCGTACTTGCGCATGTCCACCTCGTCGTTCATCCCGTGCATCACGGAACCGGCGCCGAGGAAGAGGCCCGCCTTGAAGAACCCGTGCGTGACCAGGTGCATGATCGCGAAGACGTAGCCGATGGGGCCGAGGCCCGCGGCGAGCACCATGTAGCCGATCTGCGACATCGTGGACCCGGCGAGGGCCTTCTTGATGTCGTCCTTCGCGCAACCGACGACGGCACCGAAGATCAGGGTGACCGCACCGACGACCGTGACCACCAGCTGGGCGTCCGGCGCCCCGTTGAAGATCGCGCCCGAGCGGACGATGAGGTAGACGCCGGCGGTGACCATGGTCGCCGCGTGGATCAGGGCCGAGACCGGGGTCGGGCCCTCCATCGCGTCACCGAGCCAGGACTGCAGCGGCACCTGCGCCGACTTGCCGCAGGCGGCCAGCAGCAGCATCAGGCCGATCACCGTCAGCCTGCCCTCCGTCGCGTCGCCCACCGCGCCGAAGACCGGCCCGAAGGCGAAGGTCCCGAAGGTGGTGAACATCAGCATGATCGCGATGGACAGGCCGATGTCGCCGACGCGGTTGACGAGGAAGGCCTTCTTCGCGGCGGTGGCCGCGCTGGGCTTGTGCTGCCAGAAGCCGATCAGGAGGTACGAGGCCAGGCCCACGCCCTCCCAGCCGAAGTACAGCAGCAGGTAGTTGTCGGCGAGGACGAGCAGCAGCATCGCCGCGACGAAGAGGTTGAGGTAGCCGAAGAAGCGGCGGCGGCGCTCGTCGTGCTCCATGTAGCCGATGGAGTAGACGTGGATGAGCGTGCCCACGCCCGAGATCAGCAGGACGAAGGTCATCGACAGCTGGTCCAGCTGGAAGGCCATGTCGGCCTGGAAGCCCTCGACGGGGATCCAGCTGAACAGCCGCTGGTGCAGCGTACGGTCCTCGGCGCCGCGGCTCAGCATGTCGGCGAACAGGGCCACGCCGATCCCGAAGGAGACCGCGGCGAACAGGGTGCCGAGCCAGTGCCCCGCCTTGTCGAGGCGGCGGCCGCCGCAGAGCAGCACCACCGCTCCGAGCAGGGGCGCCGCGATCAGCAGCGCAATCAGATTCTCCACGTGAACGCCCCTTACAGCTTCATCAGGCTGGCGTCGTCGACCGAGGCCGAGTGGCGGGTACGGAACAGCGACACGATGATCGCGAGGCCCACCACGACCTCCGCGGCGGCGACGACCATCGTGAAGAACGCGATGATCTGGCCGTCGAGGTTGCCGTGCATCCGGGAGAAGGCCACGAACGCGAGGTTGCAGGCGTTGAGCATCAGCTCGACGCACATGAACAGCACGATCGCGTTCTTCCGGATGAGCACCCCGGCCGCGCCGATGGTGAACAGCAGGGCCGCCAGGTACAGGTAGTTGACCGGGTTCACTTCGAGGCCTCCTCACGGCCGAGACGCTCCGCGGAGCTCTGCTCCAGCGCCTTGAGGTCGTCCAGGGCCTGCGCCGACACGTCGCGGATCTGGCCGCGGGCGCGCAGCGTCTTGTTGACGGTCAGCTCGGACGGGGTGCCGTCCGGGAGCAGGCCGGCCACGTCCACCGCGTTGTGCCGGGCGTAGACGCCGGGGGCGGGCAGCGGCGGGAGCTGGACGCCCTCGCGCACCCGCTTCTCGGCGAGTTCGCGCTGGGTGGCGGCCCGCTCGGTGCGCTCGCGGTGGGTGAGCACCATCGCGCCGACGGCCGCCGTGATCAGCAGGGCGCCGGTGATCTCGAAGGCGAAGATGTACCGGGTGAAGATCAGCTCGGCCAGGCCCTCGACGTGCCCGGCGGAGTTGACCCGGCCGAGCCCGTTGAAGTGGGTCAGCTTCGCGTTGGCGATGCCCGCGATCAGCAGGATCCCGAAGCCCAGCCCGCACAGGGCGGCGAGCCAGCGCTGTCCCTTGAGGGTCTCCTTCAGCGAGTCGGCCGCGGTGACGCCGACGAGCATGACCACGAAGAGGAACAGCATCATGATCGCGCCGGTGTAGACGACGACCTGGACGACGCCCAGGAAGTACGCCCCGTTGGCGAGGTAGAAGACCGCCAGGATGATCATCGTCCCGGCGAGGCACAGCGCGCTGTGGACGGCCTTCTTCATCAGGATCGTGCACAGCGCGCCGATGACGGCGACGCTGCCCAGCACCCAGAACTGCACGGCCTCCCCGGTGGAGGTCACGGTGGCGCCGGCGGCTGCGAGGGCGCTCATGCCTGCACCTCCTCGGCGTGGCCGTCGGCCGCGGCCGTCTCCCCCTTGGAGACCGCCACCTGCCGGACCGTGCCCGGCGCGGCCTCCGTCACCAGCCCGCGGTAGTAGTCCTGCTCGTCGGTGCCCGGGAAGATCGAGTGCGGGGACTCGACCATGCCCTCGGTCAGGCCGGCCAGCAGCTGTTCCTTGGTGTAGATGAGCGACTCGCGGCTGGAGTCGGCCAGTTCGAACTCGTTCGTCATCGTCAGGGCCCGCGTGGGGCAGGCCTCGATGCACAGCCCGCACAGGATGCAGCGGGCGTAGTTGATCTGGTAGACGCGCCCGTACCGCTCGCCCGGGGAGTAGCGCTCCTCCTCGGTGTTGTCCGCGCCCTCCACGTAGATCGCGTCGGCGGGACAGGCCCAGGCGCACAGCTCGCACCCGATGCACTTCTCCAGACCGTCGGGGTGGCGGTTGAGCTGGTGGCGTCCGTGGAAGCGCGGAGCGGTGGTCTTCTCCTGCTCCGGGTACTGCTCGGTGAGGCGCTTCTTGAACATGGCCTTGAAGGTCACGCCGAATCCGGCGACCGGGTTCTGCCACTTTTCCTCAGACACGTCTCAACCCTCCTCTCGGTCACTGTCGGGGTTCGCCCCGCCGCTGACGATCAGCTCCCGCTCCGCGCGGGGCCTGCGGCGCGGTACGGGTGCCAGGTGCTGGCCGGGCTTCGGCGGTACGGGGAAGCCGCCCGCCATCGGGTCGAAGGGCTCCGCGGCCGCGGCGGCCCCGGCCTCCTCGGCGGCGGCCTTGCGGTGCTTGTCGCGGAAGAGGTCCGCGACGAAGGAGAGCAGCAGGACCGCGACGACGGCCCCGCCCACGTAGAGGACGATCTCGCTGAAGTCGTACGCCTCGTTGCGCAGCGCCCGGACGGTGGCGACCAGCATCAGCCAGACCACGGAGACCGGGATCAGCACCTTCCAGCCGAGCTTCATCAGCTGGTCGTAGCGCACGCGGGGCAGCGTGCCGCGCAGCCAGATGAAGAAGAACAGCAGCAGCTGCACCTTGATGACGAACCAGAGCATCGGCCACCAGCCGTGGTTCGCGCCCTCCCAGTACGTCGAGATCGGCGCCGGGGCCCGCCAGCCGCCCAGGAAGAGGGTGACCGAGACCGCCGAGACGGTGACCATGTTGACGTACTCGGCCAGCATGAACAGCGCGAACTTGATGGAGGAGTACTCGGTGTTGAAGCCGCCGACGAGGTCGCCCTCGGACTCCGGCATGTCGAAGGGGGCGCGGTTCGTCTCGCCGACCATCGTGACGATGTAGATGATGAAGGAGACCGGCAGCAGGATGATGTACCAGCGGTCCGCCTGCGCCTCCACGATCTTCGAGGTCGACATCGACCCGGAGTAGAGGAACACCGAGGCGAAGGCCGCGCCCATCGCGATCTCGTACGAGATCATCTGCGCGCAGGAGCGCAGTCCGCCGAGCAGCGGGTACGTCGAGCCGGAGGACCAGCCCGCGAGGACGATGCCGTAGATGCCGACGGAGGCCACCGCGAGGACGTAGAGCATCGCGATGGGCAGGTCGGTCAGCTGCATCGTGGTGCGCTGCCCGAAGATCGACACCTCGTTGCCGGAGGGGCCGAAGGGGATCACCGCGATGGCCATGAACGCCGGGATCGCCGCGATGATCGGGGCCAGGACGTACACCACCTTGTCGGCCCGCTTGACGATGACGTCTTCCTTCAGCATCAGCTTGACGCCGTCGGCGAGCGACTGGAGCATGCCCCACGGTCCGTGCCGGTTGGGGCCGATGCGCAGCTGCATCCAGGCGACGACCTTGCGCTCCCACACGATGGAGAACAGCACGGTCACCATCAGGAAGGCGAAGCAGAACACCGCCTTGACGAGGACGAGCCACCAGACGTCGCGGCCGAAGAGGGAAAGGTCCTCCGCGGCGAGCTGTACCGCGTTCACGCGTCCACCTCCGCAGTGGTGCCGTCGGCGCCGGCCGGGGTCGCCGGGCCGATGCGTACGAGGGCGCCCGGACGGGCGCCGGTGTCGGCGAGGACGCCGGAGCCGGTGGAGTTCAGCGGCAGCCACACGACCCGGTCGGGCATCACGGTGATCCGCAGCGGGAGTTCCACCGAGCCGGCCGGGCCGGTGACGGCGAGGACGTCGCCGTCCTTGACGCCCGTCTCGGCGGCCGTGGCGGCCGAGAGCCGGGCACTGGCCTCGTGCCGGGTGCCGGCCAGGGCGTCGTCGCCGTCCTGGAGGCGGCCCCGGTCCAGCAGCAGCCGGTGGCCCGCGAGGACGGCCTCGCCCGTACCGGGGCGGGGCAGCGGCTCGGTGGCGGTGGACTGCTCCGCCGCGAGCTCTCCCTCCCAGGGCCCGAGCCGCTCCAGCTCGCGCCGTACGGCGTGTACGTCGGGCAGCGCGAGCGGGCGCCCGGCCGCGTCGGCCAGCATGTGCAGCACGCGGGCGTCGGCGGGGGCGAGGCGGCGGGTCATCTGGTCGGGCTTCAGCGCGGCCTCGAACGGCCGGACCCGGCCCTCCCAGTTGATGAAGGTGCCGGACTTCTCGGCGACGGCGGCGACCGGCAGGACCACGTCGGCGTGATCGGTGACCTCGCCGGGCCGCAGTTCGAGGGAGACCACGAAGGCCTCCTCCAGCGCGGTCCGGGCCCGCTGCGGGTCCGGCAGGTCACCGACCTCGACGCCGCCGACCAGCAGGGCGGACAGTTCGCGGGTGGCGGCGGCCTCGACGATCTGCCCGGTGTCCCGGCCGAAGCGGTGCGGGAGTTCGTCCAGCCCCCAGGCCGCGGCGACCTCGCCGCGGGCCCGCGGGTCGGTGGCGGGCCGGCCGCCGGGCAGCAGCGCGGCGAGCGCGCCCGCCTCGATGGCGGCCCGCTCCCCGGCCCGGCGCGGGATCCACACCAGCCGGGCGCCGGTCGCGGTGGCCGCGCGCACGGCGGCGGTCAGCGCGCCGGGCACGCCCGCGAGGCGCTCCCCGACCACGATGACCGCGCCGGGCGCGCGCAGCGCCTCGGCGGCCTCGGCCCCGCCGGCCTCCAGCCCGGTCCGGGTCGCGAGGGCCGCCAGCCACTCGGGCTCGGTGCCGGGCGCGGCGGCCAGCAGGGTGCCGCCCGCCTTGGCGAGGCCGCGGGTGGCGAAGGGGGCCAGGGCGAAGGTCCGCTGCTTGTGCCGGCGGTGGGCCTTGCGCAGCCGCAGGAAGACCCCGGGGGCCTCCTCCTCGGCCTCGATCCCGGCGAGCAGCACCGCGGGCGCCGCTTCCAGGGAGGCGTACGTGACGCCGGTGCCGTCGAGGTCCTTGCCGGTGCCGGCCACGGAGGCGGCCAGGAAGTCGGCCTCCTCCGCGCTGTGCACGCGGGCCCGGAAGTCGATGTCGTTGGTGTCGAGGACGACCCGGGCGAACTTGGCGTACGCGTACGCGTCCTCGACGGTCAGCCGGCCGCCGGTCAGCACCCCGGCCCGGCCGCGCGCGGCGGAGAGCCCGGCGGCGGCGGCCTCCAGCGCCTCAGGCCAGCTCGCCGGGGCGAGGATCCCGTCGGCGCCGCGCACCAGCGGCGTGGTCAGCCGGTCGGGGCGCTGCGCGTAACGGAACGCGAAGCGGCCCTTGTCGCAGATCCACTCCTCGTTGACCTCGGGGTCCTCGGCGGCCAGGCGCCGCAGCACCTTGCCGCGCCGGTGGTCGGTCCGGGTCGCGCAGCCGCCCGCGCAGTGCTCGCACACGCTCGGGGAGGAGACGAGGTCGAAGGGGCGGGAGCGGAAGCGGTAGGCGGCCGAGGTGAGGGCGCCGACGGGGCAGATCTGGATGGTGTTGCCGGAGAAGTACGACTCGAAGGGGTCGCCCTCGCCGGTGCCGACCTGCTGGAGCGCGCCGCGTTCCAGCAGCTCGATCATGGGGTCGCCGGCGATCTCGTTGGAGAAGCGGGTGCAGCGCGCGCAGAGCACGCAGCGCTCGCGGTCCAGGAGCACCTGGCTGGAGATGGCGACCGGCTTCTCGTAGGTGCGCTTGTGCCCCTCGAAGCGGGATTCGGCGTTGCCGTGGGACATCGCCTGGTTCTGCAGCGGGCACTCGCCGCCCTTGTCGCAGACGGGGCAGTCCAGCGGGTGGTTGATGAGCAGCAGCTCCATCACCCCGCGCTGGGCCTTGTCGGCGACCGGGGAGGTGAGCTGGGTCTTGACGACCATGCCGTCGGTGCAGGTGATGGTGCAGGAGGCCATCGGCTTGCGCTGGCCCTCCACCTCGACGATGCACTGGCGGCAGGCCCCGGCCGACGGGAGGAGGGGGTGGTCGCAGAACCGGGGGATCTCGATGCCGAGCTGCTCGGCGGCCCGGATGACGAGGGTGCCCTTGGGCACCGACAGTTCGAGTCCGTCGATGGTCAGCGACACGTGGTCCTCGGGCGGGCGGACCGCCTCTCCGCCACCGGTCGGAGCATTCGTGGTGACGGTCATGCGTTCACCTCCGCGTCAGCCCAGAGGGTCGACTTCTCGGGGTCGAAGGGACAGCCCTTGCCGGTGATGTGCTGCTCGTACTCCGGGCGGAAGTACTTCAGCGAGGAGAAGATGGGGCTGGCGGCGCCGTCGCCGAGCGCGCAGAACGACTTGCCGTTGATGTTGTCGGCGATGTCGTTCAGCTTGTCGAGGTCGCTCATGACGCCCTGGCCGGCCTCGATGTCGCGCAGCAGCTGGACGAGCCAGTAGGTGCCCTCCCGGCAGGGGGTGCACTTGCCGCAGGACTCGTGGGCGTAGAACTCGGTCCAGCGGGTGACGGCGCGGACCACGCAGGTGGTCTCGTCGAAGCACTGCAGGGCCTTGGTGCCGAGCATGGAGCCGGCCGCGCCGACGCCCTCGTAGTCGAGCGGGACGTCGAGGTGCTCGTCGGTGAACATGGGGGTGGAGGAGCCGCCGGGGGTCCAGAACTTCAGCCGGTGTCCGGGGCGGATGCCGCCGCTCATGTCGAGGAGCTGGCGCAGGGTGATGCCGAGGGGGGCCTCGTACTGGCCGGGGCCGACGACGTGCCCGGAGAGCGAGTAGAGGGTGAAGCCGGGGGACTTCTCCGTCCCCATCGACTTGAACCAGTCCTTGCCCCGGTTGAGGATCGCGGGAACCGAGGCGATGGATTCGACGTTGTTGACGACAGTGGGGCACGCGTAGAGCCCCTCGACGGCGGGGAAGGGGGGGCGCAGCCGGGGCTGGCCGCGCCGGCCTTCGAGGGAGTCGAGCAGTGCCGTCTCCTCGCCGCAGATGTACGCGCCCGCGCCCGCGTGCACCGTGATGTCGAGGGTGCGTCCGCTGCCGTCGATGTCCTTGCCGAGGTATCCGGCCGCGTAGGCCTCGCGCACGGCCTCGTGCAGGCGCCGCAGGACGGGGACGGTCTCGCCGCGCAGGTAGATGAAGGCGTGCTCCGACCGGATGGCGTAGCAGGCGATGATCATGCCCTCGATGAGGGAGTGCGGGTTGGCGAAGAGGAGGGGGATGTCCTTGCAGGTCCCCGGTTCCGACTCGTCCGCGTTCACGACGAGGTAGTGCGGCTTGCCGTCGCCCTGCGGGATGAACTGCCACTTCATCCCGGTGGGGAAGCCGGCGCCGCCGCGTCCGCGCAGACCGGAGTCCTTGACGTACGCGATCACCTCGTCCGGGGTCATCGCGAGCGCCTTGCGCAGGCCCTCGTACCCCTCGTGGCGCCGGTAGGTCTCCAGCGTCCACGACTCGGGCTCGTCCCAGAACGCCGACAGGACGGGGGCGAGGAGCTTCTCCGGACTCGTACCTCCGCCGGCCTCAGGCCGGGAGGTACCCCCAAGACTTTCCCTCGGAGTGGACACGGACATCACTCCCCTCCCTCGGTGGCGGCCTCGCCGCGCGGGTGGACGATCGGGGCGTGCGGGGCTTCGCCGCGCGCGATGCGCAGCCCGATCAGCGAGGCGGCCCCGGCGCCGCCGCTGGCCCCGACCGCTCCCGCGCGCTCGTCGGGGAAGCCGGCCAGGATCCGGGCCGTCTCCTTGTACGTGCACAGCGGCGCGCCCCGGGTCGGCTCGACGGTGCGGCCGGCCAGCAGGTCGTCGACGAGGGCCTTGGCGGACTCGGGGGTCTGGTTGTCGAAGAACTCCCAGTTGACCATCACCACGGGGGCGTAGTCGCAGGCCGCGTTGCACTCGATGTGTTCGAGGGTGACCTTGCCGTCGGGGGTGGTCTCGTTGTTCCCGACGCCCAGGTGCCGCTTGAGCTCGTCGAAGATCGCGTCGCCGCCCATGACCGCGCACAGGGTGTTGGTGCAGACGCCGACCTGGTAGTCCCCGGAGGGCTTGCGGCGGTACATCGTGTAGAAGGTCGCGACCGCGGTGACCTCGGCGGTGGTCAGCCCCAGCACCTCGGCGCAGAAGCGGATGCCGGTGCGCGAGACGTGGCCCTCCTCGGACTGCGTCAGGTGCAGCAGCGGCAGCAGCGCGGAGCGGCTGTCGGGGTAACGGGCGACGACCTCGGCGGCGTCGGCCTCCAGCCGGGCCCGGACGTCCGGGGGGAAGTCGGGGGCGGGCAGCTGCGGCATGCCCAGTTGCACGTCTGTCATCGGTCGACGCCTCCCATCACGGGGTCGATCGAGGCGACGGCGACGATGACGTCGGCGACCTGGCCGCCCTCGCACATCGCGGCCATGGCCTGGAGGTTGGTGAAGGACGGGTCGCGGAAGTGGACCCGGTAGGGACGCGTGCCGCCGTCGGAGACGACGTGCACGCCGAGCTCGCCCTTGGGCGACTCGACGGCGGCGTACGCCTGCCCGGCCGGGACCCGGAAGCCCTCGGTCACCAGCTTGAAGTGGTGGATGAGGGCCTCCATGGAGGTGCCCATGATGTTCTTGATGTGGTCGAGGGAGTTGCCGAGCCCGTCGGGCCCCATCGCGAGCTGGGCGGGCCAGGCGATCTTCTTGTCGGCGACCATGACCGGACCGGGCTCCAGCCGGTCCAGGCACTGCTCGACGATCCGCAGGGACTGGCGCATCTCCTCCAGGCGGACCAGGAAGCGTCCGTAGGAGTCGCAGCTCTCGGTGGTGGGGACGTCGAACTCGTACGTCTCGTAGCCGCAGTACGGATCCGCCTTGCGCAGGTCGTGCGGCAGGCCGGCGGAGCGCAGGATCGGGCCGGTGGCGCCCAGCGCCATGCAGCCGGTGAGGTCGAGGTAGCCGACGTCCTGCATGCGCGCCTTGAAGATCGGGTTGCCGGTGGCGAGCTTGTCGTACTCCGGCAGGTTCTTCGTCATGGTCTTCACGAACTCGCGCAGCTGGTCGACCGCGCCGGGGGGCAGGTCCTGGGCGAGGCCGCCGGGGCGGACGAAGGCGTGGTTCATGCGCAGACCGGTGATCAGCTCGAAGAGGTCGAGGATCAGTTCGCGGTCCCGGAACCCGTAGATCATGATCGTGGTGGCGCCGAGCTCCATGCCGCCGGTGGCGATGCACACCAGGTGGGAGCTGAGCCGGTTGAGCTCCATCAGCAGGACGCGGATGACGGTGGCCCGGTCCGGGATCTGGTCGGTGATGCCGAGGAGCTTCTCGACGCCGAGGCAGTACGCCGTCTCGTTGAAGAACGGCGTCAGGTAGTCCATGCGCGTCACGAAGGTGGTGCCCTGCGTCCAGTTCCGGAATTCGAGGTTCTTCTCGATGCCGGTGTGCAGGTAGCCGATGCCGCAGCGGGCCTCGGTGACGGTCTCGCCGTCGATCTCCAGGATCAGGCGGAGCACTCCGTGGGTGGAGGGGTGCTGGGGGCCCATGTTGACGACGATGCGCTCGTCGTCCGCGCGGGCCGCCGACTGGACGACCTCGTCCCAGTCACCGCCGGTGACGGTGTAGACGGTGCCCTCGGTGGTCTCCCTGGAGGAGGCGGGGTGCGATGCGTTCGGGGTGTTCATCAGCTGTACGACCTCCGCTGGTCGGGAGCCGGGATCTGGGCGCCCTTGTACTCGATCGCGATGCCGCCGAGCGGGTAGTCCTTGCGCTGGGGGAAGCCCTGCCAGTCGTCCGGCATCATGATCCGGGTGAGGGCCGGGTGGCCGTCGAAGACGATGCCGAAGAAGTCGTACGCCTCGCGCTCGTGCCAGTCGTTGGTCGGGTAGACCGCGACGAGCGAGGGGACGCGGGGGTCCTCGTCCGGCACCGCGACCTCCAGCCGGATGATCCGGCCGTGGGTGAGGGAGCGCAGGTGGTAGACGGCGTGCAGCTCGCGGCCCTTGTCCCCGGGGAAGTGGACGCCGCTGACGCCGGTGCAGAGCTCGAAGCGCAGGGCCGGGTCGTCGCGCAGGGTGGAGGCCACCCGTACGAGGTGCTCGCGGGCGATGTGGAAGGTGACCTCGCCCCGGTCGACCACCGTCTTCTCGATGGCGTGGGCGGGGAGCAGGTCCTGCTCCTCCAGGGCGCCTTCGAGTTCGTCGGCCACCTCGTCGAAGTAGGAGCCGTAGGGGCGGGCGGTGGCGCCGGGCAGGGCCACGGTGCGGACGAGGCCGCTGTAGCCGCTGGTGTCGCCGCCGTTGTTCGCCCCGAACATGCCCTTGCGCACGCCGATGACCTCGGGCCCGGCCGAGGTGCGGGGTGCGGGGAGGTTGTTGCCGTTCTCCACGGCGGGGTCGTCGCTCACCGAAGGAGCCCCTTCATCTCGATGGTGGGGAGCGCCTTGAGGGCCGCCTCCTCCGCCTCGCGCGCCGCCTCTTCCCGGTTCACGCCGAGCTTCGAGCCCTGGATCTTCTGGTGGAGCTTGAGGATCGCGTCCATCAGCATCTCGGGGCGGGGCGGGCAGCCGGGGAGGTAGATGTCCACCGGGACGATGTGGTCGACGCCCTGGACGATCGCGTAGTTGTTGAACATTCCGCCCGAAGAGGCGCACACACCCATGGAGATGACCCACTTGGGAGCGGGCATCTGGTCGTACACCTGCCGCAGGACCGGCGCCATCTTCTGGCTGACGCGTCCCGCCACGATCATCAGGTCGGCCTGGCGCGGGGAGCCGCGGAAGACCTCCATGCCGAAACGGGCCAGGTCGTAGCGGCCGGCTCCGGTGGTCATCATCTCGATGGCGCAGCACGCCAGGCCGAAGGTCGCCGGGAAGACGGATGACTTGCGCACCCATCCCGCGGCCTGTTCGACGGTGGTCAGCAGGAAGCCGCTCGGCAGCTTCTCTTCCAGTCCCATGGAAAACTCAGCCCCTCAGTCCCATTCCAGGCCGCCGCGGCGCCACACGTAGGCGTAGGCGACGAAGACGGTGAGCACGAAGAGGAGCATCTCGACGAGCCCGAAGATCCCCAGGGAGTCGAAGGTGACGGCCCAGGGGTAGAGGAAGACGATCTCGATGTCGAAGACGATGAAGAGCATCGCCGTCAGGTAGTACTTGATGGGGAAGCGTCCGCCGCCGGCGGGCATCGGGGTGGGCTCGATGCCGCACTCGTAGGCCTCAAGCTTCGCCCGGTTGTACCGTTTTGGGCCGATCAGCGTGGCCATGACCACGGAGAAGATCGCAAACCCTGCGCCGATGGCGCCGAGCACGAGGATGGGTGCGTACGCATTCACGCTCCTCGCTCCTTCCAGTCGTCCTTGACCGTTGGACCGCTGCGCTCCGGCGCCGAGTGCTCCGCCTCGCGAAGATCGCCCGGGGGGCCGGGGGATCGCATGTGAGGCAGTTCACAAGCCGGGCTGGTGCGCATCTTATGCCTGTCGGTCTGTGATCTGCGACACGGGTTGCAACACCGAGTTTGTGATCTCCACCACCTGACGAACGATCATGAAGTCCGATGAGTGGTGATCTTCGTACGCAAGGCGTCCACATGATCACCAAAGGTGACATCCGGGCCCGTCACCGCAGGTGGAAGGCGCGTTGCTCTATCAAATGGTGGTGGGCGCAGGCAAATTGGCGACGGGGCGACGGGGGTGATAAAGGAATCCGCCTCCCTCGGACGGGAGCAGCGGCGTACGGGGGTGGACGGGATGGCCGGGAGTCGACGGCCAGGCGGCGCGGGGGTGGAGGCTGTGCGTCCGTTCACGAATGCGCGCGGACCGAGCGGGCAACCGGACGGGCAGCCGCCCGGCCGGCCACCCGCTCGGCACACGGGAAGTTCACAGCCGGATCACGGACCGGCCACAGCGCCCTCACGACGCCAGGTAACTGTGACCTGCGTCACGCCGCGCGACGGCCGCCGAAAGGGGGCTTGGCCATCTGTGTGGCTGGATGGTAGGCGGTGGATCAATTCGGACTTAATACTGAAACCCCATGATCACAGCCTTGTGAAAGGGTGTCCGTTACGCCCGTTACGGCGTCAATAAGAGGCGACGCGCGCCCGGTTCGCGGGCCTTTTCGGCAACTGTGGCGCAGACCACGTTTCTTGAAGGAAACCCGGCACCCCTGATAGCGGTTGTTCTCATGTCCCACACCGCTCACATACCCAGCCACCGGAAGCCGCGCCGTAGCGCCTCGAAGCTCGCGGTGCGCGCCGGAGTTGCCGGTGGCGTTCTCAGCACGCTGGCCATGGCCGGCACCGCGAGCGCGACCCCGTCGTCCCCCGAGCCCGTCGCCGAGACGACGCTCGAAATGCCCGTGCTCGACCTGAACCTCGGCGCCGAGGTCTCCAACGCCGTCACCACGGCCGCCGAGACCACCCGCATCGCCGCCGTGGAAGCCGCCGTCACCGGCGAGCTGAACGCCCTGGAGGAGAGCGCCCGTACGGGAGCCGCCGCCGAGGCGAAGCAGGCCAAGGAAGACGCCACCAAGGCCGCCGAGCAGAAGGCCAAGCAGGAGGCCGACCGCAAGGCCGAGGCCGAGCGCGCCAACCGCAGCTCCGCCCGCACCTCCCTCGCCAGCGCCTCCGCGTCCGCCTCCGACGACGACAGCGGCTTCTCCCCGTCCACGGGCTCCAGCACCGGCACCACCAAGGCGACCGGCTCCGCCGCCGCCATCGTGAACTTCGCCCGCGCCCAGGTCGGCAAGGCGTACGTCATGGGCGCCACCGGCTCCTCCGCGTACGACTGCTCGGGCCTCGTCCAGGCCGCCTACCGCCAGGCCGGCATCTCCCTGGACCGCACCTCGCAGGACCAGTCCCTGGCCGGCACCTCGGTCTCGCTGAGCAACCTCCAGCCCGGCGACATCCTCTTCTGGGGCTCCAAGGGCAGCGCGTACCACGTCGCCATCTACGTCGGCGGCGGCAAGTTCGTCGGCGCGCAGAACCCCAGCACCGGCATCGTCGAGCGCAACCTCAGCTACGACATGCCGACGGGCGCCGTCCGCGTCCTCTGACAGCCCGCTCGCCACGAGGGCCGGCGCTCCCCCGCTCGGGGGCGGAGCGCCGGCCCTCCGGCATGCCCCGAAGCGGCTACCGGACCCGTACGGGCCCTGCGAAGATGGGCGGGCGCGCCGTACGAAGACCTGGAGGTGGTGACCGGTGAGCACCAGACGCCCCTACGAGCCCGCCGCCACGGCCGACCCCGCGGCCGTCCCGGCCGCCGCCGGACTCGCCCTCCTCGCGGTCGGCGGCTGGCTGTTGACCACCGCCCGCCCCTGGCACAAACCCGGACACGTCATCACCCACGCCCTCGGCTGGACGGTCTCGACCGCCCTCCTCCTGTCCGGCCTGCTCCTCCTGACCCACTGCGTCCGCACCGTCCACGGCACCCCGGCCCCCCCGAAGGACCCCGGAAACGCCTGAACCGCCCCCCGGCGACCGGGGAGCGGTTCCGTGGGGCGCTCAGGCCTTCGGGGCCACCTTCGAGAGGCCGTTGATGATGCGGTCCATCGCGTCGCCGCCCGTGGGGTCGGTGAGGTTGGCCAGCATCTTCAGGGTGAAGCGCATCAGCACCGGGTGCGTCAGGCCGCGCTGGGCCGCGATCTTCATGACCTTCGGATTGCCGATCAGCTTCACGAAGGCGCGGCCGAGCGTGTAGTAGCCGCCGTAGGTCTCCTTCAGCACCTTCGGGTAGCTGTGCAGCGCCAGTTCGCGCTGGGCCGGGGTGGCCCGCGCGTGGGCCTGCACGATGACCTCGGCGGCGATCTGCCCCGACTCCATCGCGTAGGCGATGCCCTCGCCGTTGAACGGGTTGACCAGGCCGCCCGCGTCACCGACCAGCAGCAGGCCCTTGGTGTAGTGCGGCTGGCGGTTGAACGCCATCGGCAGGGCCGCGCCGCGGATCGGCTGCGTCATGTTCTCGGGCGTGTAGCCCCAGTCCTCCGGCATTGACGCGCACCAGGCCTTGAGGACCTCGCGCCAGTCCAGCTCCTTGAACGCGGAGGAGGAGTTGAGGATGCCGAGGCCGACGTTGGACGTACCGTCGCCCATGCCGAAGATCCAGCCGTAGCCGGGCAGCAGCCGGTCCTGGGTGCCGCGCCGGTCCCACAGCTCCAGCCAGGACTCCAGGTAGTCGTCGTCGTGCCGGGGCGAGGTGAAGTACGTCCGCACGGCCACGCCCATCGGGCGGTCCTCGCGCCGGTGCAGGCCCATCGCCAGGGAGATGCGCGAGGAGTTGCCGTCGGCGGCGACCACCAGCGGGGCGTGGAAGGTGACCGGGGTCTTCTCCTCGCCCAGCTTCGCCTGCACGCCGGTGATGTGGCCGGTGCGGGGGTCGCGGACCGGCTCGCCGACGTTGCAGCGCTCGTACAGGCGGGCGCCGGCCTTCTGCGCCTGGCGGGCCAGGGTCTCGTCGAAGTCGTCGCGCTTGCGGACGAGTCCGTAGTCCGGGTACGAGGCCAGTTCCGGCCAGTCCAGCTGGAGGCGCTGGCCGCCGCCGATGATGCGCAGGCCCTTGTTGCGGAGCCAGCCGGCCTCTTCGGAGATGTCGATGCCCATCGACACCAGCTGCTTGGTCGCCCGCGGGGTCAGACCGTCCCCGCAGACCTTCTCGCGCGGGAACGCCGTCTTCTCCAGGAGCAGGACGTCCAGTCCGGCCTTGGCGAGGTAGTAGGCGGTGGTCGAGCCGGCGGGCCCGGCACCGACGACGATCACATCCGCGGAGTGTTCGGAGAGGGGCTCGGTCACTGCGGGGTCTCCCGAAGGCTCGATAAGGGGTGCCCAAGGGCACGGAACATGACGCAGTCTATTCAGCGAGAGAGATCGCGAACCCGAAGGGCTGCCCACGATGACCACCACGCCCATCCGGCCACTCCCCGACGTACGGCTGCGCGTCCCGACCGACGAGGACGCGCACGCCTGGCACGGGGTCTTCGCCGACCCCGCCGTGATGGAGTTCCTCGGCGGGCCGGCCGAGCTGTCCTCGTACGAGGAGATGACCGCGCGGCAGCGCATGCACGACGCGGCGCTCGGCTACTGCCTGTGGACGCTGCTGGACGACCGGGGCGAGGTCATCGGCTTCACCGGGGCGCAGCCGTGGCCGGCGACGAAGGCGTGGGGGCCGGTGGGGGAGATCGAGATCGGGTGGCGGCTGGGGCGCTCCGCGTGGGGGCGGGGCTACGCGTATGCCGCTGCGCTGGCTACGTTGGAGCGGTTGCGGGGGGTGGGGGTGCCGCGGGTGGTGGCGATGGTCGACGATGCGAACCTCCGCTCGGCGGCCGTCGCGGAACGCCTCGGCATGACCCTGGCCGACCGCTTCCCCCTCCCGGGCGGCACCCGCCACGGCCGCCGCTACGAACTCGCCCTCCAGCCGACGTAACCCCCGGGGCTCCGCCCCAGACCCCGCGCCTCAAACGCCGGCGGGGCTGGGAGTGGGGGCTGCGCCGGTCCAGCGGGCCCGTACCCCTGGGGCTCCGCCCCAGACCCCGCGCCTCAAACGCCGGCGGGGCTGGATTTTG
>NZ_JBVJLO010000032.1:0-38623 GCF_055584685.1 Streptomyces sp. NPDC102258 | reverse complement strand
CTCATCTCACCTTCGCCGCCCCGGCCCTTTACGCGGCACTGCCTAGCGTGGAAAATCCATCCACCGCTCGGAGGGCGTCATGAACGTACGCCGCGCATCCGCTGCTTCCGCCTCAGTTGTCGTACTCGCCGTCGGCGCCCTCACCGGGTGCGGTACCTCGGGCTCCTCGGCGGCCGCCGAACCGAAGCCGCCCCCTGCCCCGGCCGAGTCCAATCCGCCCGGGGACATCCCCGACAACCAGGCGTACGTGGAGTACAAGCCGGCCGCAGGCGGATTCACGGTCAGCGTGCCCGAAGGCTGGGCGCGCACCTCCACGGGCCCGGTCACCGCTTTCACCGACAAGCTGAACCGGATCGTCGTCTCCGAGCACCCCGCCGCGACCACCCCCACGACCGCCTCGGTCACCGCGCGTGACGTTCCGGCGCTGGCCAAGGCGGTCCACGGGTTCTCGCCCGGGAAGGCCTCCGAGGTGACGCGCAAGGCAGGCAAGGCCGTCCTGTACACCTACCAGGGCACCTCGGCCCCGGACCCGGTGACGGGCAAGACCCTCCGCGACGCATTCGAGCGGTACGTGTTCCACCACAACGGCCGCGATGTCGTGCTCACCTTGTCGGGCCCCGTCAAGGCCGACAACGTCGACCCGTGGCGTACGGTCACCGACTCGCTGCGGTGGCAGTGATGGACACCCCGAGCGGGAGCGCCCCGCCAGCCCTCGAGGCGCGAGAGCTGTACCGGTTCTACCGCGCGGGGGAGGAGGAGACCCTCGCCCTGCGCGGGGTCTGCGTGACTGTCGCCCGGGGAGAGCTGGTGGCCGTCGTAGGGCCCTCCGGGTCGGGGAAGTCCACGCTGCTGGCCTGCCTCGCGGGTCTGGACGAGCCCGAGGGCGGAGTCGTGCGGGTCGCGGGAGAGCGGATCAGCCACCGGCCGGAGGCGGAGCGGGCCGGCGTGCGGGCTCGCAGGATCGGAATCCTGCTCCAGACGGAGAACCTGATCGCCCACCTCGACGTGGGCCACAACATCCGCCTCGCCCGCACGGCCGCCGGCCACCGCAGCGGCGGCGGCCCATCGGTCGAAGTCCTCTTGGACCAGGTGGGGCTGCTCGGCCGGGCCCGCTCCCTGCCCCGCGAACTGGCCGGAGGAGAACTGGCCAGGGCGGGCCTGGCGGTCGCCCTGGCCAACGACCCAGACATCCTATTGGCCGACGAACCGACCGGAGAGCTCGACGGCAGTACCGAACAGCGCGTCCTGGACCTGCTGCGCGCCCGCGGCCGTGACGGCCGCCGCGGCGTGCTGCTCGTCACCCACAGCACCGCCGCCGTACGTGGCGCCGACCGGGTCCTGACCTTGCGCGACGGCAGGATCGGGCCATGACCGGGACCGGCCCTGCGCTCGTCAGCTGCCGGGACGCCGGACGGACCTACGGGAGCGGGCCCGGCGCCGTGGTCGCCGTGCACGGCACGGACTGCCAGGTGCATCCCCAGGACCGGATCGCCCTCATGGGGCCCTCGGGCTCGGGCAAGTCCACGCTGCTCCATCTGATGGCCGGACTGGAGCAGCCCACCAGTGGCGAGGTGGTGTGGTCCTGGTGCGCGAACGCCGCGGATGCGGCAGACCGGGGGGCCGGGGCGCTGACCAGAGCCAGGGCCAAGGGCATCGGGGTCGTTTTCCAAAGCTCCAGCCTCATCCCGACCCTGGACATCGCCGAGAACACCGGCCTGCCCCTGGTATTGGCCGGTGAAAGCGCGGAGGGCGCCCACGCTCGTGCACTGGCTGCCCTGGATCGCGTCGGCATCGTCGATCTCGCGGCGAAGCTGCCCGACGACATATCGGGAGGGCAGGCACAGCGCGTGGCGGTCGCCCGGGTCCTGGCCGCCCGGCCGCGGCTCGTCCTCGCCGACGAACCGACCGGCCGCCTCGACCGCGCCACCGGCCGACGCATCGTGGACGTCCTGCTGGCGGCAGTCGACGAGATCGGGGCCGCTCTGGTGGTGGCCACCCACGACCCGGCCGTCGCAGAACGCCTCCGGACCCGGTGGACCATGCGCGACGGTCGGCTCCTCCTCGGTCCGGACGTGGGTGCACCGTGAACACCCACCTGTCGGCAGACCTGTTCCGGCACGGCCGGGGCCGCCTCGCCCTGGCCGTTGTCTTCCTCGTCCTCGCCGCCGTGGTCCTCAGTGCGCGGCCCCACGTTGCCTTGGACGACGAACCGGCGGGCCGCAGCGACCGGACCATCGTCGGGCGCATCGCCGATGCCCTCGGTGACACGGTCTTCGAGACCGGGCCCGCACACTCGGCGCCCCGGCACACCCCCGTCGGCGGGCCCGCCCAGCCCGGCGGAGCGGAGAGCGACGGACGCATGACCATCACCGCCAGCGGAGGCACACCGTGATCACCACCTGGCTGGCCGGTCTGCTGCGGCACCGCGGCGGCAGAATGCTCACCGCCGCACTCACCCTTGCCCTGGCCGTCGCACTCATCGCCGCGCTCGGCACGTTCCTGACCGCGTCCCGCGCGACGATGACCACCCGGGCCGCCCGCTCCGTCGCCGTCGACTGGCAGGTACAGCTCCAGCCCCCAACGCAGCCCGCCGCCGTACTCGACACGCTGCACCAGACCCCGGGCATCCGTACCGCGCTGCCCGTTACCTACGCCCACAGCACCGGCTTCCAGACCACGGCCGCAGGCTCCGTCCAGACCACCGGCGACGCCATCCTCCTCGGCATCCCCGATGGCTACCGCGCCGCCTTCCCCGGCGAGATACGGCCGCTCACCGGCGCCCGGGACGGGGTCCTCCTCGCCCAGCAGACCGCCGCGAACCTGCATGCAGCGCCCGGTGACACCGTCACGATCTCCCTGTCCGGCCAGGCCGACGCCCGGGTCAAGGTCGCCGGGGTCGTCGACCTGCCCCAGGCCGACTCCCTGTTCCAGAAGGTCGGAGCCCCGACCTCCTCGCAACCGGCTGCCCCGCCCGACAACGTGATGCTCCTGCCCACCTCACTCTTCGACTCCCTCACCGCGCACACCAAAGCCGTGGACCCCGCCGCCGTCACCACCCAGGTGCACGTCAGCCGCGACGCACGCCTCCCCGCCAACCCGGCCGCCGCGTTCACCGCCGTCACCGGCGCCGCACGTCACCTCGAAGCGCGCCTCACCGGCGCCGTCCAGATCGGTGACAACCTCGGCGCCGCCCTGGACGCCGCCCGCCAGGACGCCCTATATGCCCAGCTCCTCTTCCTCTTCCTCGGAGCCCCCGGCGTGGTCCTCGCGGCCCTGCTCACCTCCGCCCTGGTCAGCACCGGCGCGGACCGCCGCCGACGGGAACAGGGCCTGCTGCGCACCCGCGGCCTCGGCCGGCGCCGGATCACCGCGCTCGCCGCGGTCGAGGCGGGCGCCATCGCCCTGGGCGGCGGCCTGCTCGGCATCGCCGTCGCCGCCCTTGCCGGCCGGATCGCGTTCGGCCCGGCCTCGTTCGGCGCCGGGGGCCTCGTCCCACTGCGCTGGTCCCTCATCGCCCTCGCCCTCGGCGCAGCCGTCGCAGCCGTGTCCGTCCTGCTGCCCGCCGTACGCGACCAGCGCACCACCACCGTCACCGCCGCGCGCCGCACCGCCCCGTCGACGGGTGCCCCGCTGTGGCAACGCACCGGAGTCGACTTCATCCTGCTCACGGTCTCGTTCCTCGTCTTCCGGGCAGCCGCAGGCAACCAGTACGCCCTGGTGCTCGCCCCTGAAGGGGTGGCGAGCATCTCGGTTTCCTACTGGGCCTTCCTCGGCCCCGCTCTGCTCTGGCTGGGATCGGCCCTGCTCCTGTGGAGGCTGACGACCTACGCGTTCGCCCACGGCTCGCGCCCTCTCACGATCCTGGTGAGACCGCTGACCGGCACGCTCGCCGCCGCGACGGCCTCCTCGATGACCCGGCAGCGCCGAGTCCTGGCGCGTTCCGTGGTCCTGCTCGCCCTCGCCGTGTCGTTCGCGCTCTCTACCGCGGCCTTCAACAGCACCTACCGCCACCAAGCGGAGGTGGACGCCCAGCTCACCAACGGCGCCGACGTCACCGTCACCCTGCCGCCCGGTTCCATGACCGGCCCCGGCGCCGGGCGTGCCCTGGCAGCCGTTCCCGGCGTCCGCCACGTGGAGCCGCTGCAGCACCGCTTCGCCTACGTCGGATCCGACCTCCAGGACCTTTACGGCGTCAACCCCGCCACCATCACCTCCGCCACCGCTCTTCAGGACGCCTACTTCGCGGGCGGCAGCGCCCGCACCCTGCTCGCCAAGCTCGCGGCCCGCCCCGACTCCGTGCTCGTCAGCGAGGAGACGGTGAAGGACTTCCAGCTCACCCCGGGGGACCGGCTCAACCTGCGCCTTCAGGACCAGCGGACCAAGCAGCTGCGCACCGTGGAGTTCCACTACGCGGGCGTCGTCAAGGAGTTCCCGACCGCGCCCAAGGACAGCTTCTTCGTCGCCAACGCCGCGTACGTCGCCGCCCAGAGCGGAAGCGACGCTGTCGGCGCGTTCCTCGTCGACACCGGCGGCACGCACCAGCAGGCCGTCGCCGCCCGGCTCCGCGAGCGGCTCGGCACCACGGCAACGGTCACCGACCTCACCCAGACCCGCGCCGGCGTCGGCTCCAGCCTCACCTCCGTGGACCTCGCCGGACTGACCCGGATCGAACTCGGCTTCGCCGTGACGCTGGCCGCGGGCGCCGGAGGAGCGGTACTCGCCCTGGGCCTGACCGAACGCCGCCGCACTTTCGCGGTGGCCACCGTCCTCGGCGCCACCCGGCAACAGCTGCGGGGCATGGTCCTCGCCGAGACGGCCACCGTCGCGCTCGGGGGCCTGGCCGGCGGCGCCCTCATCGGCTGGGTCCAGGCCCAGATGCTGGTCAAGGTCCTCACCGGCGTCTTCGACCCGCCGCCGTCCGCCCTGTCCCTCCCCTGGCCATACCTGGGCCTGACCCTCCTCGCCACGCTCGCCGCCCTCACCGCAGCCGCCCTGCACGGCGCCCGCGGTTCGCGCCGCCCCGCTGTAGAGGAACTGCGCGAGCCGTGACCAGCCATACCCTCAGCCCATGAGCACCAGCACCGCAGGGCACCCGCCCACCGCCCTGGTCATCGAGGACGACGAGACCATCGGCCGCCACCTGGAACGCGGACTGCGCGGCAACGGCTACACCACCACCTGGTGCCGCACCGGCTCCGCCGGCCTGACGGCCGCACACGACAACGCGCCCGACTTCGTCCTCCTGGACCTGGGCCTGCCCGACCTCGACGGGATCGAACTCGCCCGCAGCCTGCGCCAGGACCTCCCGGACCTCCTGATCGTCATCCTCACCGCCCGCACCGACGAGATCGACGTGATCGCCGGACTGGACGCGGGCGCCGACGACTACCTCGTCAAGCCCTTCAGCATGACCGTCCTCCTCGCCCGTCTCCGCGCCCACCTGCGCCGCAGACCCCCGTCCGACACGCAGCAGGACGCCGAGCCCACCCAGCTGGGCGATCTCACCGTCGACACAGCGGCCCGGCGCGCGCTGGTCGCCGGTGAAGACGTGCCCCTGCGGGCCAAGGAGTTCGAGCTCCTCGCCGAACTCGCCCTCCACCAGGGGAGCGCCGTTTCCCGCGAGACCCTGATGGCGCGGGTGTGGGACGAGAACTGGTTCGGCCCGACCAAGACCCTCGACGTCACCATGGCCTCCCTCCGCCGCCGCCTCCACGCGGCCGAAGCCGCGGCAATGCACCCCGTCAGGCTGCCCCAGATCACCACGCTCCGCGGCCACGGCTACCGCCTGGACCCGCCGTCTCCCACCTGACGGTCCCCGTCCCGCATCTCGCTGATGGGATGAGACCTCGTTATAACGGGGACTCATAGTCTACCCTGAGCAGGTATGTAGCCGTCGACCGCTGAGGCGGCCCCCAAAGGAGCTGGCGATGATTCAGATCACTCTCGGCAAGAAGAAGAACGTTGATCCGAACAGCGACCCCCTCCAGCGCTCGCAGATCGGCTGGAGCGAGGGACTGTCCGACCAGCAACTCCACGATGTCGCCCGCGGAGTCTGGGTCATGCCTGGATCGCGGGTCGAGCGCGAGCGGTTCGCGGTCGTCAACGGAGGCGGGATCATCCGCCAGGCCATGGAGATCGAGCGGATTGTCGATGTCCCTGGTGGGCGGCGGGCCTTCGAAGGCCGCATCCTCAGCCCCGGGGACCCCGTCCACGACCGCTACGTCGGCAAGCCGGCCCCGAACGGCGCCCAGCAGAACCCCATCACCTACTTCGACTCGCCCCTGGGCAACCGAGAATGCAACTGCGGATGCGGCCAACCCATCGGCCGAGGCGACTTCCTCCCGGGCCACGACCAGCGCGCCATCCACGAGAGGATCGCCCGCATCGGAACCGTGACAGACTTCCTCGCCTGGTTCGACCAGACCTGGCCGCCCGACGAAGCCCAGCAGGGCGAAGCCGTGTGAAGAAGTGCCACCGAACTGAGACAGAAACCGCCGGACACCTGGTGAGACAGCCGCACAAACAGCAGGTCACCGCGGTCCCGAATGACACCGGCGGCGCGAACCTACAGGGGCGGACCTACGACGACTACCAGGTCGCCGTACAGGGCCCGCCTCCCGGATCCGGCCTGCCGGTCCTGCCCGCGGACAGCGGGCTGGTGCAGGGCTTCGAAGGCTACGGCCGCGTCATGACGGTCGCCCTTGGCCAGTGGTCCGACGGCCGGACCGGCGACTTCCAGCAGCTCGTGGAGCGTATGCGGCCGCTCCGGGAGGCCGTCTCCCAGAAGGTCACCGCGTACGAGGGCACCGGCTGAGGCTCCGGCACATCGCCGGCTCAGGCGCTCCCGTCGGCACGTCCGGCGCGGCCTGCCCGGCGGGAGCGCAGCAGTTCCACCCCGACCGGGATGAGGGACACGGCGACGACGCCGGCGATGATCGGCAGCAGGTACCGGTCGACATTGGGCACGGAGGCGCCCAGCGCGTAGCCGGCCAGGACCAGCCCGACGGTCCACAGCAGGCCGCCAAGGACCTGCCAGAGGGCGAACGTACGGGCCGGTACGTTCAGCACCCCCGCGAGCGGATTGAGCACGGTCCGCACGATGGGCAGGAAGCGGGCCAGGACGATGGCCTTCGCGTAGCCGTAGCGCTGGAGGATCTCGGCCGCCCGCGCCGCGCCCTCGCCGATCTTGCGGGACTTCGTCCGGGTGAGGAACGCGGGCCCCGCCTTGCGGCCCAGCAGATAGCCGGTCTGTGCCCCGGCCAGGGCGCCGGCGGCGGAGGCGACGAGGACCCAGGGCAGCGACAGGCGCCCGGGGGAGGAGGCGGACCCGGCGCACAGCAGTCCGGCGGTGAACAGCAGCGAGTCGCCGGGCAGGAAGAACCCGATGAGCAGCCCGGTCTCGGCGAACAGGACGACCGCGACGCCGATCGTTCCGAACGCCGCGAGCAGCGACTGCGCGTCGAGCAGGTTCACGGCCAGGTGCGCCGCGGGCGCCGCGGCGAGCTGGGGGAGGGGCATCGGTACGGTCCCGTCGGTGATCGCGGCGGGGCGGGGCCCACATCGCCGCGGAGGGGTCGTGACACTCACTGTCTGCGGGGATCGTAGCCGCTCGGCCGGGCAGTCAAGGGCGCACTCAGCCGATGGCCCCCGACCGGCCGGGCGTGCGCCCCAGGTAGGCGAAGGCCAGGAGGCTGAGCCAGGCGGTGGCGAAGAGCCAGCCCCCGAGCACGTCGGTGAACCAGTGCATGCCCAGGAAGACGCGGGTGAGGCCGACGGCGGCGGCCCACAGCCCGAGCAGCACGCAGGCCGTCCGCGGGACCGGGGAGCCGCGCAGGGACAGCGCCGCGACCACGAGCCCGGCGGTCATCGCGGCGGTGGTGGTGTGGCCGGAGGGGAAGGACCAGCCCGAGGCGTACGTGACCCAGTCCTCGATCGGGGGACGCGGACGGGCGATGAGCGTCATGGTCGCGTACCGCAGGGCCTGACCCGCGCCGAGGCACAGCAGCAGGGCCGCGGCCGTCCAGGCACGCCGCCGGGCCGTGCGCCCCGCGTACAGCCCCGCCAGCACGACGAGGGCGTACGGGACGAAGCCGGACCCGGTGGCCGTCAGGGCACGGGCCGCCGCGCGGGCCGCGCCGGGACGGTGTGCCACGGCCCAGCGGTGCAGCTGCGCGTCGGCGGGCGGCAGGCGGGCGGGATCCCGTACGACCCACAGCGCCAGCAGGGTGAAGAGGGCCGCCGCGGTCAGGGCCGCCCACCCGGCCAGGCGCCTGGCCCGGGAGCGGGTCACGCGCCGAGGACTCCGCTCCCGAGCAGACCGAAGAGCAGGACCCCGACGGCGATCCGGTAGGCGACGAAGGCGTTGAAGGAGTGCTTGGCGACGAACTTGAGGAGCCAGGCGATCGAGGCGTAGGCGACGGCGAAGGACACCAGCGTGCCGACGGCCAGCGGCAGGGCGTCCACTCCGGCGCCGACCGCGTCCCGCAGTTCGTACAGGCCGGCGCCGGTGAGGGCGGGGATGCCCAGGAAGAAGGAGAGCCGGGTGGCGGCGACGCGTTCGAGGTCGAGGAGCAGACCGGTCGAGATGGTGGCGCCGGACCGGGAGAAGCCGGGGAAGAGCAGGGCCAGGATCTGTGAACAGCCCACCAGCATGGCGTCCTTGAGGCCGGTGTCGTCCTCGCCGCGCTTGTGGCGGCCCCTGCGGTCGGCCGCCCACATGAGGGCGCTGCCGGCGATGAGGGAGCCGGCCACCACCCACAGGGAAGCCAGCGGGCCCTGGATGAGCGGTTTGGCGGCCAGCCCCACGACGACGATGGGGACGGTGGCGTAGACGACCCACCAGGCGAACTTGTAGTCGTGGTGGTAGCGCTCCTCGCGGTCGGCCAGGCCGCGCCCCCACGCCCGAACGATCCGCACGATGTCCTTCGAGAAATAGACCAGCACCGCGGCGATGGCGCCGACCTGGATGACCGCCGTGAAGCCGACCACCGCCTTGTCGTCCACCGGGATGCCCATCAGCCCCTCGGTGATCTTCAGGTGGCCGGTGGAGGAGACCGGCAGGAACTCGGTGACCCCTTCGACGACGCCGAGGACCGCCGCCTGTCCGATGCCGATGGTGCTCAATGCGTCCGTCCCTGAGGTGAGCCCGCGCGTCCACCCGGTATGTGGACGGTGACGACGGTGAGGGGGACTGTAGAGGATCGCCGCGTCCGGGGCCGCGACGCCGCCCCGCCGTCCGCGTGGCGGTCGCCTCCGGAGGCCGCGAGAATGAAGGGACGGAAAACGCGGGGAAACGCCGTGGAATACCGGCGAACACCGGGAGTGCCCATGTGTCGATGGCTCGCCTACTCGGGGACGTCCATGTTGCTCGACACCATCCTGTACAAACCCGCCCATTCGCTGATCGACCAGAGCCTCCACTCCAAGATGGGTGTGGAGACGACGAACGGCGACGGCTTCGGCATCGGCTGGTACACGGAGGGCAACGCGACCCCGGCGCTCCTGCGGGACGTCGGCCCCGCCTGGAACAACCGCAACCTGCGGGAGATGGCCGACCACGTCAGTTCCCCGCTGTTCTTCGCCCACATCCGCGCGTCGACGGGGACGTCGGTGCAGCAGTCGAACTGCCATCCCTTCCGCCACGGACGCTGGATGTTCATGCACAACGGCGCCATCGACGGGTTCCACCTCATGCGACGGGACCTCTGTCTCCTCGTCGACCCCGCGCTGTTCTCCGAGATCGGCGGGACGACGGACTCCGAGGTGATGTTCTACCTCGCCCTCACCTACGGCCTCGAAGAGGACGCGCCGACCGCCGTGGCCAGGATGGCGGGCACCGTGGAACGGATCGGGCACGAGCACGGTGTGGAGTTCCCGCTCCAGATGACGCTCGCCATCACCGACGGCGTGAACCTGTGGGCCTTCCGCTACTCCAGCGGCCATGCCTCCCGGTCGCTGTTCTACAGCAGCCGGGTGGACGCGCTGCGCCGGCTCCACCCCGACGTCGCGTTCCTGCGGGACATCTCGGAGGAGACCCGCCTCATCGTCTCCGAGCCCCTCGGCGACCTGCCCGGCGCGTGGAACGCGGTGCCGGAGAGCAGCTACGGCGTCGTCCGGCCCGGGGTGGACGAGATGTTCCACTTCACGCCGCAACCCGTGTGACAAGTGCCGGCAGCGCCGGACCGTATGTCCGGATATGTACCTTCTTTCCTTCAGGCCACGCGGAGTGACACCCGTCACTTCCCGTGACGGATGGGACATGGGTTCCAGTGGATCGGGCACGTGCGCCCGAGCACCACCACCGCGGGACCGCCGCGGTGCCGGAACCGGAGGTACAGCGCGTCGTGTCCGAGCAGACCACCATCCACATCGCCGGGACCTGGCGTTCCGCGCTCTCAGGAGCCACCCGAGAGGTGCTCGACCCGGCGGATGCCACGGTCCTCGCCGTCGTCGCCGAGGGCGGCACCGCGGACACCGACGCCGCCGTCAGCGCCGCCCGCGCCGCCTTCGACGGCGGGGAATGGCCCCAGACCCCCGTCCGGGAGCGGGCCGCGCTGCTGCGCCGCACCGCCGACCTGCTCCAGCGCGACCGCGAACGCCTCGGGCTGCTGGAGAGCCGCGACGCGGGCAAGACCCTCGAAGAGGGCCGGGTGGACGTGGACTGCGTCGCCGACGCCTTCCGCTACTTCGCCGACCTCGTCGCCGGTGAGGCCGCGGGCCGCGTGGTCGACGCCGGCACCCCCGACGTGCACAGCGTCGTCGTCCACGAACCCCTCGGGGTCTGCGCCCTGATCACCCCGTGGAACTACCCCCTCCTCCAGGCGTCCTGGAAGATCGCCCCCGCCCTCGCCGCGGGCAACACCTTCGTGCTCAAGCCCAGCGAGATCACCCCGCTGTCCACGGTGGCCCTCATCGGCCTGCTCGTGGACGCCGGACTGCCCGCCGGCGTCGCGAACCTGGTCACCGGACCGGGCGACCCCGTCGGCGCGCGCCTCTCCGCCCACCCCGACGTCGACCTCGTCTCCTTCACCGGCGGCCTCACCAGCGGTACGAAGGTGATGCGCGCCGCCGCCGACTCCGTCAAGAAGGTCGCCCTCGAACTCGGCGGGAAGAACCCCAACGTCGTCTTCGCCGACGCCTGCGCCACCGACGAGGGTTTCGACACCGCCGTAGACCAGGCCCTCAACGCCGCCTTCATGCACAGCGGCCAGGTCTGCTCCGCCGGCTCCCGGCTCATCGTCGAGGAGAGCGTCGCCGAGCGCTTCGTCGCCGAACTCGCCCGCCGCGCCGACCGGATCCGTCTCGGCCGCGGCACCGACCCGGACGTCGAATGCGGCCCGCTCGTCTCCGCCGCCCAGCGCGAACGCACCGAGGAGTACGTGGCCTCCGCCCTCGCCGAAGGAGCCGTCCTGCGCTCCGGCGGCACGCGGCCCGAAGGCCCCGGCTACTTCTACCGGCCGACCGTGCTGGACGGCTGCCACCGGGGGATGCGCGTCGTCCGCGAGGAGGTCTTCGGGCCGGTCCTGACCGTCGAGACCTTCCGTACGGAGGCCGAGGCCGTGGCGCTCGCCAACGACACCGAGTACGGCCTCGCCGGGGCCGTGTGGACCTCCGACCCGGGCCGCGGCCGCCGCGTGGCCGGCCGGCTGCGCCACGGCACCGTCTGGATCAACGACTTCCACCCGTACCTCCCCCAGGCCGAGTGGGGCGGCTTCGGCAAGTCCGGCACCGGGCGCGAACTGGGCCCCGCGGGCCTGGCCGAGTACCGCGAGACCAAGCACGTGTACCAGAACCTCGCCCCGCGCCCGGTGCGCTGGTTCGCGGGCTGAAGGAGGAGCAGAGCCAGATGACCACCCCCAGCCCCACGCCCGCCGAGTACGCGTACGACTACGTCGTCGTCGGTGGCGGCACCGCCGGCTCCGTGATCGCCTCCCGCCTGACCGAGGACCCCGACGTCACCGTCGCCGTCATCGAGGGCGGCCCCAGCGACGTCGACCGCCCCGACGTGCTCACCCTGCGCCGCTGGATGGGCCTGCTCGGCGGCGAACTCGACTACGACTACCCCACCACCGAGCAGCCGCGCGGCAACTCGCACATCCGCCACAGCCGCGCCCGCGTCCTCGGCGGCTGCTCCTCGCACAACACCCTCATCGCCTTCAAACCGCTCCCCTCCGACTGGGACGAGTGGGAACGGGCGGGGGCCGAGGGCTGGCACGCGGCCGCCATGGACCCGTACTTCGACAAGCTCCTCAACCACATCGTCCCGGTCGACGAGAAGGACCGCAACGCCATCGCGCGCGACTTCGTCGACTCCGCGCAGAGCGCCCTCGGCGTGCCGCTCGTCGAGGGGTTCAACCGCAAGCCCTTCCACGAGGGCGCCGGCTTCTTCGACCTCGCCTACCACCCCGAGGACAACAAGCGCTCCTCCGCCTCGGTCGCCTACCTCCACCCCGTCATGGACGAGCGCGCCAACCTCCACCTCCTCCTGGAGACCTGGGCCCACCGCCTCGAACTCGACGGCACCCGGGCGCGCGGCGTCCGCGTACGCGCCAAGGACGGTACGGAGTCCCTGATCACCGCCCGCCGCGAGGTACTGGTGTGCGCCGGCGCCGTCGACACCCCCCGGCTGCTGCTGCACTCCGGCATCGGCCCGCAGGGCGACCTCGAAGCCCTCGGCATCCCCGCGGTGCACGACCTGCCCGGAGTCGGCGAGAACCTGCTCGACCACCCCGAATCGGTGATCGTCTGGGAGACCGACGGTCCGCTGCCGGAGAACTCCGCGATGGACAGCGACGCGGGCCTGTTCGTGCGGCGCGACCCCGAATCCCCGGGGCCCGACCTGATGTTCCACTTCTACCAGGTCCCCTTCACCGACAACCCCGAGCGCATCGGCTACGAACGCCCCGCGCACGGCGTGTCGATGACCCCGAACATCCCCAAGCCCCGCAGCCGCGGCCGCCTCTACCTGACCAGCGCGGACCCGGAGGTCAAGCCGGCCCTGGACTTCCGCTACTTCACCGACGAGGACGACTACGACGGCCGCACCCTGGTCGACGGCATCAGGATCGCCCGCGAGATCGCCGCGACGCAGCCGCTGGCCGGCTGGCTCAAGCGCGAGGTGTGCCCCGGCCCGGAGATCACCGGCGACGAGGAACTGAGCGCGTACGCCCGCTCCGTCGCGCACACCGTCTACCACCCGGCCGGCACCTGCCGGATGGGCGCCGCCGACGACCCCGGGGCCGTGGTCGGCCCGGACCTGAAGATCCGCGGACTCGACGGCATCCGCATCGCGGACGCCTCCGTCTTCCCGACGATGCCCGCGGTCAACCCGATGATCGGAGTGCTCATGGTGGGCGAGAAGGCGGCCGAACTGCTGACCCGGGAAGGCGGTACCCGATGAACACCACCACTGTCACCGCCCCCACCGCCCCCGCCGCTTCGAGCGAGGCGCCCGTCTTCGCCGTGGACGGCCTCTGGAAGGTGTTCGGCCCCGATAAGGCCGCCGCCAAGGTCCCCGGCGAGGCCGCCACGGCCGGCCTGTCCGCCGCCGAACTGCGCGAGCGCACCGGCTGCACCGCCGCCGTCCGCGACGTCACCTTCGACGTCCGCAAGGGCGAGGTCTTCGTCGTCATGGGCCTGTCCGGCTCCGGCAAGTCCACCCTCGTCCGCTGCCTCACACGGCTCATCGAGCCCACCGCCGGCAGCCTGGCCATCGACGGCGAGGACGTCCTCGCCATGGACGCCTCCCGGCTGCGCTCCCTGCGCCGCCACCGCGCCGCCATGGTCTTCCAGCACTTCGGCCTGCTCCCGCACCGCACCGTCCTCGACAACGTGGCGTACGGGCTGGAGATCCAGGGCGTCGGCCGCGGCGAGCGCCGGGACAAGGCCGCCGAACTCGTCGCGAAGGTCGGCCTCGAAGGCCTGGAGGAACGCCGCCCCGGCCAGCTCTCCGGCGGCCAGCAGCAGCGCGTCGGCCTGGCCCGCGCCCTCGCCGCCGACCCCGAAGTCCTGCTGTTCGACGAGCCGTTCAGCGCCCTCGACCCCCTCATCCGCCGCGAGATGCAGGAAGAGGTCGCCCGGCTCCACCACAACGAGGGCCGCACCATGGTCTTCATCACCCACGACCTCTCCGAGGCCCTGCGCCTGGGCGACCGGATCGCCCTGATGCGCGACGGCCGCATCGTGCAGCTCGGCACGCCCGAGGAGATCGTCGGCTCGCCCGCCGACGACTACGTACGCGACTTCGTCCGCGACGTCCCGCGCGAACAGGTCCTCACCGTCCGCACCGCGATGCGGCCCGCCACCTCCGCCGAGGCCGAACAAGGGCCCGCGCTGAACCCCGCCACCACCGTCGTCGAGGCCATCGAGGCCGTCGCCCGCACCGGCGGCCCGGCCCGCGTGGTCGACGGCGGCCGCTGCCTCGGCGTCGTCGACGACGCCGGGCTGCTCGCCGTCGTGGCCGGACTCCCGGCCGCCACCGGACGGGGGGTGGCGGCGTGACGCGCCCCTCCCGTACCCCGGCCCCCGTCCCCGACGCCCGGAGGTGGTGCGCGTGACCGCGACCCCGACCCACGTATCGCCCGACACCCGCCCGCCCACCGGCGCCCGCGCCGCCGCCGCGGACGCCCCGCAGTCCTCCGGACGGCCCGCCGGGGCGCGCGCCCCCCGTCCCGCGCCCCAGGACCGGCCCCGCAGAGCCCTGCCCGGCCTGGCCCTGCGCCACCGCGGGCTGCTCCTGCCGCTGGGCGTCGCCGCCGCCCTGCTGATCCCGCTCGCCGTGGCCTTCCCGGGCGCCGGCAGCTGGCCCGCGGCCCTGGCCGTCGACCTGTCCGGCCCGCTCGGCCGCGCCGGCGACTGGATCATCGACCACCGCGACAGCCACCCGCTGTTCCTCTACTTCTTCGGCCACGTCAGCAACGCCGTCGTGGTCTCGGTCCGCGCCGTCTACGTGCTGCTGCTCGCCGCCGGCTGGACCGGGGTCACCGCCCTGGCCGCCCTGGTCGCCTGGCGCCTCGCCGGCATCCGCCTCGCGCTGACCTGCGCCGCCGCCTTCGCCGCCTGCGGACTGCTCGGCATGTGGGTGCCGACCATGCAGACCCTCGCGCTGATGGCCGTCGCCGTCGCCGCCTCCGTCGTCCTCGGGGTCCTGCTCGGACTCGCCGCCGGGCTCTCCCCGCGCGCCGACCGCGTACTGCGCCCCGTGCTCGACACCATGCAGATCCTCCCCGCCTTCGCGTACCTGCTGCCGATGGTGCTGGTCTTCGGCATCGGCGTGCCCGCCGCCGTCCTCGCCACCGTCATCTACGCGGCCCCGCCCATGGCCCGCCTCACCGCGCTCGGCCTGCGCGAGGCCGACGCCGGGGTCATGGAGGCCGCGGCCTCCCTCGGCGCCACCGGCCGCCAGCGGCTGCTGACCGCACGCCTCCCGCTCGCCCGCCGACAGCTCCTGCTCGGCGTCAACCAGGCCATCATGACCGGCCTGTCCATGGCCGTCATCGCCTCCGTGATCGGCGCGGGCGGCCTCGGCGACCGCGTCTATCAGGCCCTCGCCTCCGTCGACGTGGGCGCCGCCCTGGCCGCCGGCATCCCGATCGTGCTGCTCGCCGTCGTCCTGGACCGCACCGCCGACGCCGCGGGCCGCCGCATCGGCGCCGCCCCCGTTCCCGCCGAGCGGCAGCACCTGCTGCGCCGGGTGTTCTCCGGCTGGTACGGCCGCCTGCTCACCGTCCTCGCGGCCGTGGCCGCCGCCGTCGCCGGCCGCATCGCCGGCAGCACCCTGTGGCCCGAGTCCTGGACCGTCTCCCTGGCCGGCCCGGTCAACTCGGCCGTCGCCTGGATGACCGACCACCTCTACTCCGGCGTCCCCGTCGTCGGCGGCACCGCCGACTGGGCCGCCCGCTTCACCGGCTGGATCCTCGACCCGCTACGCAGCGGGCTCCAGGCCGCGCCCTGGTGGCTGCTCCTGCTCGTGGCCTGCGCCCTCGCCCTCCTCGCGGGTACCTGGCGCACCGCGACGACCGCCGTCCTCGCGCTCGCCGCCGTCGGCGTGCTCGGCGTGTGGGAAGCCTCCCTGGACACGCTCTCCCAGGTGCTGGCCGCCGTCGCGGTCACCCTCGTCCTCGGCTTCGCCATCGCCATCGGAGCCGCCCGCAGCGCCCGCGCCGAACGGCTGCTGCGGCCCGTCCTCGACGTGTGCCAGACCCTGCCGCAGTTCGTCTACCTCATCCCCGTGGTCGCGCTGTTCGGCGTCGGCCGCGCGCCCGCCGCCGCGGCCGCCGTCGTGTACGCGCTGCCGGCCGTCGTCCGGATCACCGTCCAGGGCCTGCGCGAGGTCGACCCCACCGTCGTCGAGTCCGCCCGTTCGCTCGGCGCGACCCGCTCGCAGCTGCTGCGCCAGGTCCAGCTGCCGCTGGCCCGGCCCGCGCTGCTGCTGGCCGTCAACCAGGCCGTGGTCCTCGTACTGGCCGTCGTCATCATCGGCGGCCTGGTCGGCGGCGGCGCGCTCGGCTACGACGTCGTCCTCGGCCTCGCCCAGGGCGACCTGGCCACCGGCCTGGTGGCCGGCGCCGCGATCGTCTGCCTCGGCCTGCTCCTCGACCGCGTCACCCAGCCCACGAAGGAGGCCTGACATGCCGCGCACCACACCCCGGCGAGCCCTGGCCGTGGTCGCCGCGGCGACCGGACTGGCCGTCCTCACCGGCTGCGGCGCCGCCGACATGACCCGCCAGGCCTCCCCGTACGCGGCCGCGCGGGGGGCGAAGACCGTCACCCTCTCCGTCCAGTCGTGGGTCGGCGCCCAGGCGAACACCGCCGTCGCCTCCTACCTCCTGGAACACGAGCTGGGCTACCGCGTGGACACCGTCCAGGTCGACGAGGTCCCCGCCTGGGACGCCCTCAGCCAGGGCCGCGTGGACGCGATCCTGGAGGACTGGGGCCACCCCGAGCAGGAGAAGCGGTACATCGAGGGAAAGAAGACCATCACCCCCGGCGGAGACCTCGGAGTGACGGGCCACATCGGCTGGTTCGTCCCCACCTACTTCGCCGAGGCCCACCCCGACGTCACCGACTGGAAGAACCTCGGCAAGTACGCCGACCAGCTGCGCACCCCCGAGAGCCGCGGCAAGGGCCAGCTGATGGACGGCTCCCCGTCCTACGTCACGAACGACAAGGCGCTCGTCAAGAACCTGGGCCTGGACTACGAGGTGGTCTTCGCCGGCTCCGAGGCCGCCCAGATCACCCAGATCAAGCAGTTCGCCAAGGAGCACAAGCCCTTCCTGACGTACTGGTACGAGCCGCAGTGGCTCTTCGAACGCGTCCCGATGACCGAGGTGAAGCTCCCCGAGTACACCGAGGGGTGCGCGGACGATCCGCAGAAGGTGGCCTGCGCCTACCCGCACACGCCGCTGCGGAAGTACCTCAACACCCGCTTCGCGGAGTCGGGCGGCAAGGCGGCCGCCTTCCTGAAGAAGTTCCACTGGACCAAGGCCCAGCAGAACGAGGTCTCCCTGATGATCGCCGAGGAGAAACTCTCCCCCGAGCAGGCGGCGAAGAAGTGGGTGGAGCGCAACGAAAACGTCTGGAAGCCCTGGCTCCGGTAACCGCCCCGCCGGCCGCCCTCGCGGCCTGACGGCGCCAGGTGTTCACTCGTCGTCCCGGCCCCGTGGCTGGTGGGGGAGGATAGCGTGACGGCTGTCGGGCGTCGGACCGCGGAAGGTGCCGGTCCCGCCGGACGCACCGCGGCACCCGAGGGACGAGGAGGACCGATGAGCACGGCCGACGAGGGACGCCAGTGGCCGGACGAGGCCAGTCTCGACAACGCGAGGGCGACGCTGTTGCAGCTCCTCGCGCGGGCGGGGGTCCCTTCCGGTGACGCACGGGAACTGATCGGCCTCGTGGAGGCGGGCGCGCTGGCCCTCGCACACGAGGAGCTGGGCGGCGCGGGCCGCACGGCGCCGGGGGACAAGGGCGAGGAGTACGAAGCGGGCTGGCTCGACGGCGCCGGGAACGTCCTGGAGGAACTCGGCGCCGTCGCCGAGCGGACCCTGCTCCTGGTCGTGGGCCCGGAGGGACAGCGGGGCCCGGCGGGGGAGCGCCCGCACGCGGGGCGGGTGGAGGTCGAGCAGACGCGGGTGGCGCTCGGTCCCCTGTACCTGTCGTTCGCCGCGGTCTCGGAACTGGATCCGGAGGTGACCGAGGAGGTGCTCGCGGCCGTCCTCGGCACGATGACCCTCCGGCAGCGGGCCGGCTACGCCGGGCGGCTGGCCCGGTTCACCGCGACCCACCGGGACCGGCTGGAGAAGATGTTCGCGCGGTTCGGGCCGGGCAGCGCCATCGCCGTGCACGGCCGCTACTCGCTCCTCCACTCCGCCACCAGCATCGCCGTACTGGAACGGCTCGCCGCGGCGCCCAGGGAACTGCGCCAGGAATGGGACGCCGCGGAACTCCCGCCCGCCTGGCTGGACGGCCTGACCTCCGCCTGGAGCGCCGAGGACTGACCCTCGGTCACCTGCGGTCCGTGCGACGATCGGCGGACGAGACGTCCAGCCGCACCTGTCACGAGGAGCTGACGATGACCGTTCGCCGGATCGTGCCGAACATCCACTCGCAGACCATGGAGGAGGACCGGGACTTCTACGGCCTGCTGGGGCTGGAGGAGGTCATGAACCACGGCTGGATCATGACGCTGGCCTCTGCGTCCAGCCCCACGGCGCAGATCAGTTTCATGACGGCCGACGCGACCGCGCCCGTCATCCCCGACCTGAGCGTCGAAGTGGACGACGTGGACGCCGTCTACGCGGAGGTGATGAAGAGCGGGGCCGAGATCGTGCACCCCCTGCGGGACGAGGAGTGGGGGGTGCGCCGCTTCTTCGTCCGGGACCCGGGAGGCCGCGTCGTGAACGTGCTGGGTCACCGCTGAGGCGCGTCCCGGTGATGAGGACGGGTCAGAGGTCGCCCTGGACGAGGGCGTGCAGGTGCTCGTCGTGCCAGCCGTCCGCGTGCAGCAGCGCACCGCGCTGGGTGCCTTCGAAGGTGAAACCGGCCTTCTCCGCCACCCGGCAGGAGGCCGGATTGGCCACCGAGTGGCACAGCCGCAGCCGGTGCAGGCCGAGATCGTCCAGGGCCCACGCGCTGAGCCGCTTCGTGGCCTCGACCACCACACCGCCCCCGCGCGCGGCGGGCAGGATCCAGTAGACGATCTCCGCGCTGCCCCCGGCGAGGTCGATGTCCCCCCACCCGATGAGCCCCACCGCCTCACCGCCCGGCCGGGCGATGGCCCACATCGCGCTGAGCTCGGCCTCCCAGCGCTCCCGCATCCGCTCGATCCTCCGGGCCGCTTCCCCGGGCGTGTCCACCAGCAGCCGGTTCCAGTGCCGGATCCCGGGATCCCGCCCGGCGGCCACCAGCACCCCGGCATCCGAAAGCCGCCAGGGCCGCACCTCCATCCCACCCGGCAGCCCGAACACCGGCTGCTCCATCCGGGCCATGCGACCCGCCTCGACGACTGCCGGTATGTGCGAGCTGGAGATCATCCGCAGATCGTGCCACACGGCGCCGCCGCGCTCGGAATCGAGTGGGCGTTCGGCTGTACGCCCTCTAGAACTGCCCCGCCCACGGCCACTGCGGCTGCTCGGCCGTGCGGTCGTGTCGGGGTGACAGGTACTCCCGGAACACCTCGGCCGAGTCCGGGTTCTCCTGGCACTGCCATACGCCGTGCGGGCAGTAGTCGGTGATGCTGTGGTAGAGCGGCCGCTGCCGGTCGAACCAGTCCAGCATGTTCCGCACGTACTCCGCGTTGTCGCCGTTGCGGAACAGGCCCCACTCCGGGTACGAGATCCGCTTCTTGTGCGCCCTGGCGAAGTTCACCTGGTGCTGGAGCCCGTAGGGCTGGGTGACCATCTCGTCGAAGGTGGTGCCGGGCGGCTGGTCGTAGCTGTCCATCCCGATGATGTCCACCACGTCGTCACCGGGGTAGCACCTGGTCCAGGCGATCGCGTCACCGCCCCGGTTGGGGGCGAAGTCGAAGCGGAACCGCTGCCCCCGCACCGACCGCATGGACGCCACGATGTGCCGCCAGTACTTCTTCCACTGCTCGGGGGCCGGCCGGCAGCGGTGGGTGTAGTTGAAGCCGTTCATCTCCCAGCCCAGCACGATCACCGTGTCCGGCACCCCGAGGGACACCAGCCGCTTCGCCAGCCGCTTGAAGTGCTGGTCGTTCGCGCCGCGCGCGCCGGCGCGCAGCAGCTCGGCGACCCGGCGGTCGGGGACCGCGGCCTCGTTGCCCTGGAGCATGGGCACGTTCAGGACGAACAGCCGGTCCGCCCTCGCCTTGCGCCACCGCGCCCAGCTGCGCAGGGAGTCGGGCGCCCCTTCGATGTTCGCCCAGGTGTCGCCGGGCAGGTACGTGTGCCCGGCGCGCAGGTCCGCGCCGCCGAGCCATTGCGAGAACTCGCCCATCAGGTCGACGCCGGGGGAGCCGTAGTGGAGGTAGGCCCCCACCGCGACGCCGGACCCGGCCCGGCCCTCGGCTCCCCGGAGCGGGGGCGGGGCGTGCGGTGCCGGGGCGTGCACGCTCCCCGTGAAGAGCAGGGAGAGGGCGAGCATGCCCGTGCACGCGCCCGCCAGCCAGCGGCCCCGACGGGACATGACACCTCCACGAGCCTCGCGAGCCGATGCGTACGAAGCATGACGCACATGACGTACGACGTATGACCTCGACGGTAGGCACGTCAGCCGCCCCACGGCCCGCCCGGTCGCCCCACGCTGCGCCATTCGCGGCGCGGCGCCCGCCCGCCCCTCACCCGAACGGGTGAGTGGCGGGCTTGACGGGGGCGCGGCCCGCGGGCCACACCCCCGTGCGTCACAGGCCGCGGCTCAGGCGCTCGGTGAGCAGCCGGGTGAACCGGGCCGGGTCGGGCAGGTCGCCGCCCTCGGCCAGGAGCGCGCCGCCGTACACGAGCTCGGCGATCTCCGTCAGGGCGGGATCGTCGGCGTTCGCCTCGTGCGAGGAGCGCAGCGCGGTGATCAGCGGGTGCGTGGGGTTCAGTTCCAGGATCCGCTTGACCGGAGGCATCTCCTGCCCCATCGCCCGGTACATCTTCTCCAGCGTCGGCGTCATGTCATGGGCGTCGCCGACGATGCACGCGGCCGAGGTCGTCAGCCGTGACGACAGCCGGACCTCCTTCACCTGGTCGCCGAGCACCGTGGTCAGCCGGGACAGCAGCCCGGCGAACTCCTCGTCGCGCCGCGCCCCGGACTCCTCGTCCCCGTCCTTCCCGTCCTCTCCGCCGAGGTCGACCTGACCCTTGGCGATGGACTGCAGCCGGTGGCCGTCGAAGGCGGGGACCTGGTCGGCCCAGACCTCGTCGACCGGATCGGTGAGGATCAGGACCTCGTACCCCTTGGCCGCGAAGGCCTCCATGTGCGGGGAGTTCTCCACCATGGCGCGGGTCTCACCGGTCAGGTAGTAGATCGCGTCCTGACCCTCCCGCATGCGCCCGACGTACTCGCGCAGGGTGGTGGTCTTCTCCTTGTCGTGCGTGGAGTGCGCCGACACCAGCTCCAGCAGCGCCTCGGTGTTGTCGGTGTCCTCCAGCAGCCCCTCCTTCAGCACCCGCCCGAACTGGCCCCACAGCTTCGCGTAGCGCTCGGCGTCGTTGGTCTGCACGCTCTTGAGCGCGCCGAGGACCTTCTTGACCAGGCGCCGGCGCACGCTGCGGATCTGCCGGTCGTGCTGGAGGATCTCGCGGGAGATGTTCAGGGAGAGGTCGTGGGCGTCCACCACACCCTTGACGAAGCGCAGGTAGTTCGGCATCAGCGCTTCGCAGTCGTCCATGATGAACACGCGCTTCACGTACAGCTGCACACCGCGCTTGGTCTCGCGGGAGAACAGGTCGAACGGCGCCTGCGAGGGGATGAACAGCAGCGCCTCGTACTCGAAGTTGCCCTCGGCGCGCATGTGGATGGTCTCGGCCGGGTC
The DNA here is from genome assembly GCF_055584685.1 of Streptomyces sp. NPDC102258. Taxonomy (NCBI): domain Bacteria; kingdom Bacillati; phylum Actinomycetota; class Actinomycetes; order Kitasatosporales; family Streptomycetaceae; genus Streptomyces; species Streptomyces sp. NPDC102258. Next base: position 16,647 of record NZ_JBVJLO010000032.1, on the reverse strand, counting down.
GAGCCAGTCGTGGCTGATCTGCTTGTAGAACTCGTGGTACTCGGCCTCGGTCACCTCGCTGCGCGGCCGGGCCCACAGCGCCTTCATGGAGTTGAGGGTCTCGACCTCGCGCGTGGTGGCGTCGTCGCCCGCGCCGGGCCGCTCGACCGCCATCCGGATCGGCCAGCGGATGAAGTCCGAGTACTGCTTGACGATCTGACGGATCTTCCACTCCGACAGGTAGTCGGCCAGCCCGTCCTCGCTGTCGACGGGCTTGAGGTGCAGGGTCACCGAGGTCCCGACGGGCAGGCCGTCGACGGCCTGGATCTCGTAGGTGCCCTCGCCGTCGGACTCCCACCGGGTGCCCGCTTCGGTGCCGGCCCGCCGGGTGTGCAGGGTGACCTTGTCGGCGACCATGAACGCGGAGTAGAAGCCGACGCCGAACTGGCCGATCAGGTTCTGCGCCGCGGCGGCGTCCTCGGCCTCCTTGACCTTCTGCAACAGGCCGGCCGTACCGGACTTGGCGATGGTGCCGATCAGCTCGACGAGGTCGTCCCGGCTCATGCCGATGCCGTTGTCGCGGACCGTCAGCGTGCGGGCGTCCTGATCGACCTCCAGCGCGATGTGCGGGTCGGAGGTATCGGCTCCGAGGTCCGCGTCGGTCAGCGACTCCAGCCTCAGCTTGTCCAGGGCGTCGGAGGCGTTCGAGATCAGCTCGCGCAGGAAGATGTCCTTGTTCGAATAGATCGAGTGGATCACCAACCGGAGCAACTGACGGGTCTCGGCCTGAAATTCCAGCGTCTCGACACTGCTACCCACTCTGGGGGCCCCTTTCTTTCCGGATAAAAATGCATGATAAACGGGGCCCGGCCGAACGGACGACGAGCAGACGAGCAGCGGTGGGACGCGGTTCAGCCCGCGGCCAGCGGAGCGGTGTCCGCGCCCGCTCCGGTCCGCAGGCCGGCCAGGAACTCCTCGACGGCCTCCACCGACGTGTGGTCCGGCTCCCACCCGAGCTCCTCGCGCGCCCGGGCCGAGTCCATGAGCGGCAGCCGCAGCACCGCGTCGAAGAGGTCCGGTGAGGCCGGGACGAGGCGCAGCCGCCACGCCGCCGAGAGGGCCGCCCGGACCGGCGCGGCGGGCATGGACAGGCTCCGGGCGTCGAAGAGGCGCGCCAGCACCCCGGCGTCCACGGGCGGGTCGGCCGCCAGGTTGAAGGCCCCCCGTACCGGGAGGACGACGGCCGCCCGGTAGGCGCTCGCCGCGTCGTCGGTGTGCAGCGCCTGGAAGCGCAGGCCCGGCAGGTCCGGCACGGCGGGGATCAGGCCGGGGCGCACCAGGCGGCCCGGCAGCATCCGTCCGGCGAAGATCCGCCGCTGTTCGGACGCGGCCTCCCGCTTGAAGAGGAATCCCGGGCGCATGCGGACCACGCGGATCTCCGCGTGCTTGAGCTCGTAGGTGTCGAGGACCCGTTCGAGGTAGGCCTTCTCGCGGGTGTACGCGGCCTGCGGCCAGCCGTGGGTGGGCCAGGACTCGTCCACCGTACGGTCCTTGGGGCCGGGGGAGTAGGCCCCGACGGAGGACGCGTGGACCAGTGCGGGGACCCCGGCGGCGGCCACGGCCTCGAAGACGCGCAGGCTGCCCAGCACGTTCGTGCGCCAGGTCTCGGCCGGGTCGTGGGTCGGCTGGAACTTCCAGGCCAGGTGGACCACGGCGTCCGCACCGGTGAACAGCGGTACGAGGTCCTCGCCGCCCGGCTCGACGTCCACGGCGTGCCACTCGGTCTTCGCCGGGCGCCACCCGGGGACGCGCCGGGCCAGGCCCACCACGGAGCCCACGCCGGGGTCGTCCGAGAGCGCCCGTACGACGCTGGTCCCGACGTTCCCGGTGGCCCCCACGACCACCACGCGCAGGCCCTCTCCGCCGGTCGCGCGGGGGCTCCCGGCCGCTTCGGGGGTTTCGACAGGCGATGTCCTACGCATGGGACCGGTTCCTCTCGGAGGGGACGGTGGGCGTCCGCTGCCGCGCGGGAAGGGGCCGCCCGCACCGGCGGGCGGGGCGCGGCGGACGCACGGGGCGCCTACCCGTGCCGCCGTACGGCACGCGGGGCAGGGGGAGGTTTCGCCGGGACGGTGCGGGTACGCGTACCCCATGACGTCCATGAAGCCGTCGACGCGGTCGGCGCCCACGACGCCCACGACGGGCCGGGAGGCGGGCCCGGTACTGCCCGAGGCCCTGCCCACCCCCGTACCCACGGCCGACCGGCCCCTGCCCAAGGACCACACCCAGGCGATTCTGGAGACGAGCAAACTGGTGGCGGCCCTGCTCAAACGGACCGGGCTGCCCTTCGCCCTGGCCGGCAGCGTGGCCGCGTTCGCCCACGGACTGCCCGCCGGGTTCCAGCACGACACCGACTTCTGCGTCCGGCCGCAGGACGCCGACGCGGCGATCAAGGCCCTGGAGCAGGGCGGCATCGAGATGCGCCGCGCCCCCGAGGACTGGCTGGTCAAGGGCCGGTCCGGCGGCGAGGAGATCGACCTGATCTTCGAACTCGCGCGGCGCCCCGTCAGCACGGAACTGCTGGAGCGCGCCGACTTCAAGGCGGTGGACTCGGTGTGGATGCCCGTCCTCGCGCCCACCGACCTCATGGACAGCCGGCTGTCCGCGCTCTGCGAGCACTACTGCGACTTCGGAGACCTCCTGCCCATGGCACGCATGCTGCGAGAGCAGATCGACTGGGAGCGGCTGGACCGCGACCACCGTTCCGAGCCGCTGGCGGACGCGTTCTTCCACCTGCTGGAGCGGCTGCACGTCATCGACGGCCGGCCCGCCGACGGATCCGGACGCGACGGCGCTGACGGCGCGGCACGGGAGGAGACCCCATGACGGCCCACGACATGGTGGAATACCGCATCGCACACCTGATCGACCGACTGGCGCACGAGGACGTCGCGGAGCTGGGCGTACGCGTCGAGGCGCGCGGATCGGGCGCCGTGATCTCGGGCTGCGTCTCCAGCGCGGAGTGCCGTGCCGAGGTCCTGCGCCTCGCCGCCGAGGTGCTGGCGGGGCTCGACTGGCGCGAGGACCTCACGGTCTGCCGGTCCGCGCCCCCCGACCGGGCGGAGGAGCTGTCGTGATCCGCGTGGCGGCGGTGGGGGACATCCACCTCGGCCCGGGCAGCGCCGGAACCCTGCGGCCCGCCTTCGACACCCTGGGCGAATGCGCCGACCTGCTCCTCCTGGCCGGCGACCTGACCCGCCACGGCACCCGGGAGGAAGCCCGGGTCGTCGCCGGCGAGGTCGCGGGGCTGGACGTCCCCGTCGTCGCGGTGCTCGGCAACCACGACTACGAGAGCGACCAGGAGGAGGCCGTCGCGGCGGAGCTCACGGCCGCCGGAGTACACGTCCTGGAGGGCACCGGCGTCCTCCTCGACGTGGCCGGCACCCGGGTCGGCGTGGCCGGCACCAAGGGCTTCTGCGGCGGCTTCGCGGGACGCAGCGGCAGCGAGTTCGGCGAACCGGAGATGAAGGCCTTCATCCGGTACACCCGCAACTGCGCCGAAGGGCTCGAAAGGGCGCTGCGCGAGCTGGAGCAGGACGGCGGCAGCGAACTGCGCATCGCGCTCACCCACTTCGCCCCCGTACCCGACACGCTCGCGGGGGAGCCCCTGGAGATCTACCCCTTCCTCGGCAGCTACCTCCTCGCCGAGGCGATGGACGAGGCGGGAGCCGACCTCGCCGTCCACGGCCACGCGCACGCGGGCAGCGAGCACGGCATGACGGCGGGCGGAGTACGGGTCCGCAACGTCGCGATGCCCGTCATCGACCGCGCCTTCGCCGTCTACCACCTCCCCGGGCGCACCGAGGCACCACCGGCTCCCTGAGGTCAACGGCCCGCCGGCGCGCATCATCCGGCCGGGACGGGCCAAACGTCTCTCATGAAGAGACGATGCGGTGCAGCCGCCCCCGGCGCCCGGCCCCTGCTGCTCCTGCCGGTGCAGGCGGCCCTGATGGTCGGCCTGGGGTGGCTGGTCACCGGCCCGGCGGTCCACTACTGGCCCCTCTCGGCGGAAGGCCGGGCCGACCGGGAACTGGCGGACCACCGCGACCCCGTGCTCACCGGCGTCACGGCGTGGTTCTCCGCGCTCGCCGGGACGGAAACCGTCATCGCGATGACGCTCCTCTGCATCGTCGCCCTGCTCGTGCTGCCCCGGCCGGCCCGCCGCACGGACGCGCTGTTCCTCGGGGTCTCGGTGGCCGCGCAGTCGGCGGTGTTCCTGGTCGTGACCGCGCTCGTGGCACGTCCCCGTCCGCCCGTGCCCCGGCTGGACCCGGCGCCCCCCACGTCGAGCTTCCCCTCCGGGCACGTCGGGGCCTCGCTCGCGCTCTACGGCGGACTCGCCGTCCTGGCGCTCCTGCGGATGCGCGGCCCGTGGCGGCACGTGACGGCGGCGATCCTGCTGCTGGTCCCGCTGACCGTCGCCGCGTCCCGGATCTACCGCGGCATGCACTACCCCAGCGACGTCGCGGGCGGGCTCCTCAACGGCGGCCTCACCCTGCTGATCACCGGCTGGGCCTTCCTGGCCGCGCGCAAGCCCGATGACACCGAGGAGTCCGGCGCGACGGCCCCGCAACCGGGCCTCGCGCCCGAGCCGCTCGCCGCCCGCGCCGGCGGCGCCGTCCTCGTGGTGCGCCACCCGGTCAACTGCCCGGACCACCTCGCCGACCGGATCCGCGCCGTGCTCCGTGCCCAGGGCCGCCATGACCAGCGCTGGCTCGACACCTCCGCCGACCGCCCCTGCGCCGGCCTCGCCCGGGAACTCACCGCCCGCAAGCCCGCCCTCGTGGTGGTCTGCGGCGGCGACGGTACGGTACGCGCCTGCGCCGACGTCCTGGCCGGCACCGGGATCGCGCTGGCCGTCGTGCCCTGCGGCACCGGGAACCTCCTCGCCCGGAACCTGGGCCTGCCCCTGGACCCGGTCACCGCCCTCACCGCCTCCCTGGCCGGCGAGAGCTTCGGCATCGACGTCGGCCGGGTGCGCGGCGACGGCCTCCCGCCGACGCGGTTCACCGTGATGGCGGGGACCGGCTTCGACGCCGCGATGGTCCGCGACGCCTCGCCGCAGCTCAAGTCCCGCATGGGCTGGGCCGCGTACGTCGTCTCCGCCGTGCGCCACCTCGGCGACCCCGGCGTCCGGCTGACCCTCCGCATCGACGGCGGGCGTCCGCAGCGGCGCCGGGCCCGCATGGTCGTCATCGGCAACGTCGGCGCCCTCCAGGGCGGCCTGCCGCTGCTGCCGCGGGCCCGGCCGGACAGCGGACGCCTGGAGGTGGTGCTGTTCGATCCGCGCGGCGCCTTCGGCTGGCTCACCGCGGCCGGGCACCTGGCCTCCCGCGTACTGCGCCCCGGTACGGACCCCTCGCCGGGCCGGATCGCGGCCGGGGGAGCGCTGGAGTACTTCAGCGCCACCCGCATCGACCTCCACTGCGCCGCACCGCAGCCGCGCGAGCTCGACGGCGACGCCGTGGCCGACGGCACCCGGTTCACCGCCGAGGTCGAACCGGGCGCCCTGCGGATGTATCTTCCCCAGGCGCCCGGCGCTCCGGCGCAGACGGAGACCGAGACGGACACGGATACGAAGACGGGCAGGGAGACGGAGCCGCCCGCGCACCGCGTCCCCGCGGCCCCGGCACGTCCCGCGGACCCGGCACGTCCGGCCGTACCGCAGGGATGACGGGACACAGGGGAGAAGGGAGAGGGGACGCACGATGGGCACCGCACGACGAGTACCGCAACAGCATGACGTAGACGGCGACGAACTGTCCGCCGACGAGGCATGGACCGCGCTGCGCCGCTACGGCGGCTGGAGCCTGGCCCGCGACTCCTTCGTACGCTTCCGCTACGCCGACGGCTTCAGCCACGCCCGGGCACTCGGGCTGCAGACGGCCCTGTCCCTCGTCCCACTGGCCATCGCCGCCGTCGGCCTGTCCGGCGCCCTGCACACCGAGGACATCGGCCGCATCACCGAACTGACGATCCGCGGCCTCACCAGCGGCCCCAGCCGGCCGGTGGTGGACACCGCCCTCAGCGAGAGCCGGCGGCACGCGGGCTCCGGAGGCCAGGCCGCCCTGTGGCTGGGGCTGGTGTTCTCGCTCGTCAACGTCACCACGGGCCTGTGCCAGGTCGAACGGGGAGCCAACCGCATCTACGGCAACGAACGCGACCGGCCGTTCCTCGCCAAGTACACCCGGGGGCTGGTCATGTCGGCCCTCGCGGGCTTCCCGCTGGGGCTCAGCTTCGTCCTGACCGTGCTCGGCAGCCACCTCACCCGCGCACTGGCCGAGGTCTACGGACTGTCCGAGGCCACCGTGCGCGCCTGGGACCTGCTGCGCTGGCCGGTCGGCATCCTGCTCGCCGTCCTCGCCACCAGCGCGATCTTCCGGCTCTCCCCGCGCCGGAACCAGCCCGGCTACACCTGGCTCGCCTTCGGCGCCGTCGTCTACCTGGTGCTGTGGCTCTCGGCGACCTGGGGCCTGAGCCTGTACGTGGGCAGCGCGAGCGGCTCGTTCGCCAGTGTCTACGGGCCCCTCAGCGCCGTCGTGTCGCTGCTGATCTGGTCCTACCTCACCTCCATGGCACTGTTCCTCGGACTCGCCTTCGCCGCCCAACTGGAAGCCGTACGCGCGGGGGTGCGGGAGCCGGTCACGGCCGACCCCGGCGTCTGACCGCGCCGGTACCACCCCCACGCAAGGAAAGGAACCACCCCCATGGCAGCACCCCGCACCGACCGCTCCGCGCGCCTGTCCCGGTATGCCGGAGCCGACGCCGCCTTCGGCGCGCGACTGGTGCTCGTCACCACCGTGACCGCCATCGCGGCCGTGCCGTTCGCCCTCGCCCTGGTGCTGGTGGAGTCCCGGTGGACTCCGCTGTACCGCCTGGACCGGTCCGCGGCCGAGCGGCTGCACGCCACCGCGCTGGAGCATCCCGGCTGGGTGCGCGTCCTGGACGTCCTCACCGGCATCGTGTGGGACCCGGTGACCATGCGGCTGCTCGTGGCGGCCCTGGTGATCTGGCTCGCGGTCCGCCGGGCCTGGCGGCTGGCGGCCTGGGCCACCGTGACCGCGGTGGCGAGCGGCCTGATCGGGCTGCTGGTCAAGACCATGGTGGAACGGGCCCGGCCCAGCCTGGCGGACCCCGTGGCGCACGCGCCCGGCTTCTCCTTCCCCTCCGGCCACGCCATGACGGCGACCACCTCGTGCGCCGTCCTCCTGCTGGTCCTGCTCCCCCTGGTGCCCCGCGCGTGGCGGCCGCTGCCCTGGGCACTGGCGCTGATCTCGGTGGTCGGCGTCGGCTACACCCGGGTCGCGCTCGGCGTCCACTGGGTCAGCGACGTGGTGGGCGGCTGGCTGCTCGGCCTCGCCCTGGTGACCGCGACGACACTGGTCTTCGAGGTCTGGCGGGCCGACACCGGCCGCCCCCGCGCCGCGGTCACCGAGGGCCTGGAGCCGGAACTCACCGGCCCGGAACCCGAGGCCGCCTCGGCCGACCGGCACACCCCGTGATGGCGCGTCACGTCACGACGCGGATCCGTTCATGACGCGGATCCGTTCATGACGCGGATCCGTTCATGACACGGGTCCGTTCATGACGAGGATCCGCGTGTTCGGGACCAGCTTGCGGTTGACGCTGGTGCTCTGCACGAAGATCGTGAAGTCGTCGTTGTGGTCCGGCTTGAGACGGACCTCGCTGTCCGGCAGTCCGAGCAGGGCACGGGCCTCCGGCCCGGAATACACCCGGTCCGTCTTCTTCTCCAGCACCGCGATCTGCTTGCGCGCCTGGACCTTTTCCGACTTGCTCAGCTGATAGAAAGCGCAACCGGTGCGATAGGTGTGCCCGGATTCGACGACCCATTCCCGGATGGACGCTTCACGGGCGACGGGAACCAACGCGTAATGCGCCGCGTCCACCGCGGCGAGACCGGCCGCCTTGATGGTGTCCTTGTTGACCGCTTCCGCGCCCGTGGTGAACACCTTCCGCGATCCCCGAATACCCTTGGTGCGGCCCACCATGAACTTCTCGGTGGCCTCCAGGATGACCTTTCCGGCCTCCTCCAGACCCTGGGTGCTCGTCGCGTCCCAGATGGCGATGTTGTCCTTCGGGAAGCCGTACTGCATGGCCTCGCGCTTGCCCATCTGGTCCGGTACGAGCACGGCCAGCGTCCAGTTGTCCGCCTGGGTCTCGATCATCGTCGACACCGCCCGCACCAGTTCACCCGGGGTGCGGGCCGGGGCGTCCGGGCAGTGGTGGCTGGCGTTCTCCTGACCGTCCGTCAGCACGAAGGTGAGGAAGCTGTGGTCGCCGTAGAGCTGGGCCGTCTGGGCGAGCTCCCGCTGCGACTTCAGCGTGGCCGCCAGCAGGGCCGTCATTCCACCGACGCGGTACATCTGCTTCAGGGACGGCATGCGCAGCACGTCCTTGTCGTAGATGACGCACTCGGCCCGGTCCGCGAAGACATACACCGTGACACGGGTTTCCTGGTCGAGTTCCTTCGACCGCCGGGCCAGATAGCTGATCTGCCGGTCGGCGACTTCGATGACCTTGCCGCTCAGGTGCGACATCGAGGAACTGGCGTCCAACACGAGGGCAACGTGATTGATGTAGTTCTGGTTTCCGGCCATGACGGCTCCCCCTGTTTTCCCGAACTGGATGCTCCAATCCTCCCACCCACCACTGACAATGGGCCCGGATCCCGACCCCCCGCGCTCAGTGCTGAGGCGCCCGCATGACATGCCCTGACGCAGCAAGCGCACGCCGTACTGTCGGCCGGTCAGGAAACGAGGCGGACCCGCTCCGCGGGGACCTGCACGCTGACGCACTCCTGGTACGGGTTGGGGTCACCCGTCCGCTCCCGGCACGTCCAGGAGGTGCCGGCCACGGTGACGGTGAAGGGCTGTACCGCCTTGGCCTCCATCGCCTTCCCGAACGCGTCCGCGACCTTCATCGCGCCGGGGCAGGCGTCCCGCCCCCGCTCGGACACCACCACCACGCCCAGCCCACGCCACCCGCTGCCACAGCTCACGGCCCGCGACGCGGCGGCGGCCGCCGTTCCGCTCTGAACGACGGAGACACCGGACACCAAGGACACCACGGGCACCAGCGCCAGAACGACAGCCCGGACCCGCCCTGCGAGGAATGTACCGACCATGTCCCTACCTCCAATCCCCCCGCCCATGGTCCCCCCACCCCCGGCGGTCGGCACGCGTGACGCGCCGCCCCCGCCCGATCCCGCAGCGCGCGCGACGCGTACCGGCCCGAGCCACGGGCAGGAGCACGCGCATGACGATCACACTCGGCGCCGTTGTCCTCGGTACGCCCGATCCACCCGTGCTGGCCGATTTCTACCGGGCCCTGCTGGGCTGGGAAGAGGTCGAGCGCGAGCCGGAGTGGGTCCGCCTGCGTGCCCTCGGCCGCGAACGCCCCAGCCTCAGCTTCCAGCTGGAGACCGACCACACGCCACCCCAGTGGCCACAGCGCCCCGGCGGGCAGCAGATGCAGGCTCACCTGGACCTCCAGGTCGACGATCTGCACGCCGAGACCGAACGCGCCCGTAGCCTGGGCGCGACGCTTGAGGGCCACCAGCCCCAGGAGGGCGTACGCGTGCTCCGCGACCCGCACGGCCACCTGTTCTGCCTCTTCCTCCCGGGCTCCTGAGCGGTCACTGGAGCCGTCGGCCCGGCCGGGACCGGCCCCTGGTTGCGGCGCCGCCGCCGGAGGGTTTCACTGAAATGTGGCGCACCGGAGCCGCCCCGATGTCCGGCGCGCCCCGGAGGCCGCCATGAGCACGCACACGCCCCCCACCTTCGACCCGACCCGGGTCGCCCACCTCAGTGGACCGTTCGCTCCGGTAGCGGAGGAGGTCGACGAGGTCGGCCTGCGGGTGGAGGGCCGGCTCCCCGACGGCCTGGACGGCACGTACCTGCGCAACGGCCCGAACCCCCGGTTCAGCCCGATCGGCTCGTACCTGTACCCCCTCGACGGCGACGGCATGCTGCACGGCGTGTGGATCTCCGAGGGCGCGGTCCGCTACCGCAACCGCTACGTCCGCACGCCCGCCGTCCTGGCCGAGGAACGGGCCGGACGGGCGCTGTGGGGCGGGCTCGAATCGCTGGTGATGCCGAGGGAGCCCGACGTGCCCGCCGACCTGGCCGACACCTTCAAGGACCTGCCCGACATCAACGTGGTGCGGCACGCGGGCCGCCTGCTGGCCCTCGCGGAGTCGGCCTGCCCGTTCCGGATGTCCCCGGACCTGGACACCCTGGGCCGCGAGACCTTCGGCGGGGCGCTGCCCGCCGGCATCACCGCGCACCCCAAGATCGATCCCCGCACCGGGGAGATGGTGGTCTTCTGTTACGGCCTCGAACCGCCCTTCCTGACCTGGTCGGTCATCGGACCCGACGGCGGGGTGCGGCGCGGACCGACCGCCGTGGAGGCCGTCGAAGAGCCGATGATGATCCACGACATGGCGCTGACGGCACGCTTCGTGGTCCTGGTCCTCGCACCCGCGTTCTTCGACATCGCGGGGGCCATGACCGGCACCGGCTCGTTCGTGACGTGGCGGCCCGAACACGGCACGCGGGTCCTGCTGGTGCCGCGTGACGGCGGCCCGGTGCGCCAGGCCGCCGACGAGGCCTACTGGATGTGGCACACGGTGAACGCGTACGACGAGGGCGACGAGGAAAGCGCGGACGTCGTCCTCGACTACGTCCAATGGGACCACCTGGCGCTGGGTCCCGCGTCCGGCGGCCCCAACCCCGGCGGCTTGGCACGCGCCGTGATCAGCCCGGAGGCGGGCACGATGCGGCGCACCCGGCTGGACGACACCGACATCGAGCTGCCGAGGATCGACGACCGCCTCATCGGGCGCCCGCACCGGCGGCTGGCCGCGGCGGCGGGCTCGGGCAACCGGGACCTGCTCCCCGGCGAACACGACGCCCTGCGCTGGTACGACGTCCCGGGCGGAGGCAGCGAGCTGTGGCCCGCCGGCGACCTGTCCGTCGGGGAGCCGGTGTTCGCACCGACCCCGGGCGGCGCCGACGGCGAGGGCCACTGGCTCACCTTCGCCACCGACCGTACGGACGGCACCAGCTGGTTCCTCGTCATCCCGGCGGACGCCCCCGCCTCCGGCCCGCTCGCCCGCGTCCGCATCCCCGTACGGGTCCCGCTCGGCCTCCACGGAACCTGGCTACCCACCGAGGCCGGGTAAAAGGACGGCGCACAGCCCACGGCGGGAGGGTCCGTGCCCGCCCGGAGGGGCGGGCGCAGGACGGACAGCTCCTTCCGTTCGCCTACGCAGGCGGCCGTCCGGCCGCCCGTAGCGTCAGAGGATCTCGATGTCGTTCACCTTCGGGGGCCGGTTCGGGAAGGAGATCTCGTGCCACCGGTCGATCTTCACCGAGTCGCCGTTCGCGTCGTAGTAGATCAAGTCGTTGTTCCCCGTGGAGATCTTGTCGACCCACCACCCGCCGAAGGAGGTCCTGCCGCGGTTGGCGTAGCAGTCCACGCTGGTGCGTCCGGCGCCGTCGTGCGACCAGATCTTCAGGAAATTCTCCCCTCCGCGGCATTCGATGTGGTCGATGGCGTAGGCGTTGCCGGGCGCGATGACGGCGAGCATGGCCGCCGCGGCGAACGCCACGACCGCCGATCGCGCCGTCTTCCTGGTCTTCGAGATCACGGGTTTTCTCCTTGCTCCGTGTGCGGACGCAATGACCATCCTGTGAGACCGCCGCACACGGCAATCGGCATCGGGAATCCCGGCCGGAAAACATTCCTGAATGTCCCGATCGAAGGCTTTCGATGGGTTATAGCTAATAAAGTCATATCGGCCCGCTATGGCGCAGCGCCTTCTCGACACCGCGTGCCGGGCGGACGTAGTGAACCTGCTCGTGCGCGGCGGGACTCCCGGACTGCGGCGCGTCGAGGTGGTCGGAGTCGGGTACATGGTGGTCGGCGATCAGTACTTCCGCGACGCGATCGCCCCGTTCCGGGAAGAATTCGCATACGCGAGCGGAGGAGCCGGCGGTGGCGACGGGTGGGGACGACGGGCGGACGTACACACCGGATAAGGCGGAGGTGCTGGAGGCCGTGGGGTCGCTGGGACGCCCTTCAACACCGGAGGAGGTCTCCGCGCAGGGCGACGAACGGGCCGGATGTGACGGACCTGCGTCGTCGGCCTCCGTGGAGGCGGTGCTCGGCCTGCTGCGCGAGCTGGAGAAGAGCGGGCGGGTCAAGAGCTACACACCCGATCAGTGGCGGACCCTGGGGGTCGTCGTGCACGGCGCCGCGCCCTACACGAGGCTGTGGTGGTCAGTCGAGCAGTGGCAGGAGCGGGCCGTCTCCGGAGGACAGCGCTACCAACGGGACAGGCGTGGCCAGGAACCGCGCTGGTCAGCGGAGGCGGAGAACCGGGTCACGAGGGACCTGGAGCGGGTCGCGGAGCAGATGCGGGAGCAGTACAAGCGCAACCGCTTCAACGGCCCGGTCGGCTGGTGACGGCGCGCGTGCGGGCGCGGCGGTAGACCACGGAGTGAGGTGGTGCTGCTGCGTACGGGTGAGCAGGGAGCCCCGGCTCCGGATGCCGGGGCGCGGCCCCTACAGGCGCGACGTGCTGGTTTCGTACGCTCAAGGGCTCTGTGTGATGTCGCGGTGGCGGGAGGCTGAGTGAGCATGACCGAGCAGCGTGTCGTCATCGTGACCGGCGGGGGCACTGGCATCGGGGCGACATGCGTGCGGCTGCTACGGGGGGCTGGGCACCAGGTGGTCATCTCCGGCCGGCGGCCCGACCCCTTGCGGCGTCTCGCGGAAGAGACCGGAGCACTGGCCCATCCGTCGGACGTCGGTGAGCCCGACGCCGCCTACGAGGAAGCGACCCGGCCCCTGCCTTCAGGCCGGCCGGGTGAGCCACGCGAAGTCGCGGAGGCGATCAACTGGTTGCTCTCCCCGGCCGCCTCGTACGTCAATGGCGCGGTCCTGACCGTCGACGGCGGGGCGATGGCGCTGAATCCCGGCACTCTGGCCTTCGACTTCCGCATCGAACACCGAAGCACTGAAGGACATTGACGGCGGTGCAGACGCCCTCGTCGCCCTGATCCCTGGCGTCCCAACCCGATGGTCAGAATCCGGCGGGGTGTGTTCTCGATCCATCTGGCGAACCAGCAGCCCAGGCCAAGATCCAGAGACAACTCCGATGCGACGGGACACGATGCCTCTTGGCTCCGAAACCTTGTGTGCGGTTTCCGGTTCATCTAGCCTCCCGGGGTCGCTTCTCCATCCATCCGGGACAACCGAAGGCTCTCCGCCCGAAACCCCATCACCGGGAACCGGAGCCACCGTGGCCAGTAACGACACCCCCTGAACTTCCGGCCTGTCTACGGGCGGCCGCCGGCTCTGGACGCTGCGGTGAGCGCGCCGGCCCGGTCGTCGGACGACATCGTCGGGCAGTTGCGATCTGCACTCGGACCGGGGGTGCGCGCGCCTGGCACCGCCGGGTACGAAAACGCTCTGGCGAAGGTCTTCTTTCCCGAGGCCGCCCGTCGACGGCCTGTGTGCGTCGTGGCGCCCCGTACGGTCGACGACGTCGCGACCGTTATGAGGGCAGCGACGACGGCGGGAACCCGGGTGACGGTGCGTGGTGGCGGCCTGAGTTCGAACTGCGTCGCCGACGGGGCAATCATGCTGGACCTCTCGGAGCACCTGGACGCCGCCCGTCCGGACGGAGACCGAGTGGTCGTCGGCGGTGGGGCGACCATGGCCACCATGCTCGGGGCCCTCGCCCCGGCGGGCCGTGGGGTGCCGGTCGGCGTCGTCGGCCACGCCGGTCTCGGGATGGCAACCCGAGGGGGCATCGGTTATCTGACGAGGTCCCTGGGGCTCACCCTCGATCATCTTGTCGGCGTCGAGCTCGTACTCCCCTCCGGTGACGTCGTCCGCCTCTCGGAGCGGAGCTCGGGCGAGGAAGCCGACCTGTGGTGGGCCGTCCGGGGCTGCGCGCCCTCCGTCGGGGTGGTCACTTCCGCGGTGTTCCGTACCCACGAGATCGGCCCGGTCCGGGTCGACCGGGCGGTGGTGGGTCCGGATGCGCTCGCCACCTACTTCCGGGTCGCTCCCGAGCTCCCGCGGGACACCACCATGAGTGCGGTTCTCGGCTACACCTCCCTCTCGCGGGACGAGCCGGTCCTTTTCGTCTACACCGCGTGCGCGAGCCGGCAGGACAGCGCCGTCGGGCGGGCCCGGTCTGCGGCCTCCGCTGTCGTCGCGGGCGCGGGCTCGTCGCCGCTCTACCGCTCGGAGACGTCCGGCCGTTACCTGGACGGGCTACCCGGATTCGCCATCCCGGGTGCCAACGGCGCCGAGCCCGAACCGATCCGGCTGCCCCGGCCGGGCGACGGTCCGCATGGTTCGTTCTTCGGCAAAGCGGCCTTCGCCGGTCCCACGCTCGACGCCGTGATCGCCGACGCCCTCGCGGAGCGGATCCGCGCCGCTCCCACGCGAGCTTGCCGCATCGACTTCCAGCACACCGGCGGAGCACTGGCCGATGTCGACGACACCGCCACCGCGTTCTGGGGCAGAACCGCCCAGTGGAGCATCCCGCTGAACGCGATCTGGGAGGAGACCACCGCCGACGAGAGCTGCAGGACGTGGGCCCGCGACACGTTGCGGGTACTGGCCGCGCACACCGTCGGGCTCTACAACGTCGAACTGCGGCCGGGCCTCCCAGAGACCGGGATCGAGACACGGGCGGCCTACGGCGGCAACCTGACTCGACTCCGGGAGCTTCAACACCGCTACGACACCACGGGAGTACTCGCGCCGCCGCTCCCGTGACCCGCACGCCAAAGCCGTCGCCCGCACCCTGCGCACCCAGGAGGAGGGGATCCGCCCATGCCCGCATCCACGGCCGCCCGGCGCGCGTACCGTGAGGTGACGACCCGCCGGGAGGACCACATGAGCGCGCAGCCCGACCACGCACCCCCGTACGCCCCCGCGCCCGGGGCGCCGGCCGAACTCCTCGCCCAGCTGCGCGCCGACAAGCGCGCGGCGACGTGGGTGCCGGCCTTCGAGCGCGAGTGGTCGGCCGCCCTCGAAGAATCCCGGCGCACGTTCTCCCTGGCCGGGCTCTACGAGGTCGTCCAGGACTGGCAGGGCCGCATCGCGCACGCCCCGGCCGTCGACGCGTTCGTCGCCTCCGGTTACGACGACAGCGACGCCGTCGACCTGGCGGAGCTCCGCCGACGGCACCGGTGAGCCCGACGCCGTACGCGGTCCGCGTCTGCGCCCCGGCCGCCAAGGTCCTCGACGCCCTGCCCGAGCACGCGGTGGACACCGTGTGGGACATCCTCACCGCGGCCGCCGCAGATCCGTGGGGCTTCCGGCAGTTCGACGATGACGACGACGAGGGCGAGGACGTCCGCTACGCGGCCGTCGGCCAGCTCTCCGTCACCTTCTGGATCAACCGGCCCCTGCGCAGCCTGACGGTCCTCAACATCGTCTGGCTCGGGTAGCCACCCCGGTGACAACGGCCCGGCCCCGGCATTGCAGCTGCCGGGGCCGGGCCGTTTCGCATCGTCGTTGCGGTTGAAGGCGTGGTGGGGGCACGTGCTCGCAGCGCTGCCGCCAGAAGGCATACCGGCGGCGGAAGCGCAGTTGGCCTCCGTCTAGGCTGGCGCGGTGACTGATGAGCGGGAGCGGGTGCAGCCGTCGGGAGTGTGGGCCACGGCGGTGGGGCTGGCCCGGGTGCGGGCGCTGGAGACCGAGCGGGAGAACGCGCTGTTCCGCGACCCGCTGGCTCGGGCGTTCGCCACCGCCGGCGGCCTGTGGCCCTCCTCGCCGCCGCTGCCTGATGACGAGGCCGCGCGCCGTCGCCGGCTGGCCGTGTCGTTCTCCATCGTCATCAGGACGAAGTTCCTCGACGACCTGTTGCGGCAGGCCTGCGCGTCCGGGATCCGGCAGGTCGTGCTGCTCGGCGCCGGCATGGACAGCCGGGCCTTCCGGATGGACTGGCCCGAGGGCACCCGGCTGTTCGAGGTCGACACGGCCGCGCCACTGGACTTCAAGGCTTCAGTGCTGCGCCAGGAGCGGGCCGTCGCACGCTGCGAGCGGATCACCGTCGCGGTGGATCTGCGTGAGGACTGGCCAGGCGCGCTGGCCGCCGCAGGGCACGACCCGGCGGAGCCGACCGCGTGGATCGCCGAAGGACTGCTGATCTATCTGCACCGAGGACGCGGTGGAACTGCTGCTGGCCCGGATCGGCGCGCAGTCGGCGGCAGGCAGTCGGTTGGGGCTGACGCTGGGCTCGCGCGGCGTGATCGAGCGCTTCGGTGCGGATGCCGTGCCGGGCTCGGCGGCGTCCATGTGGGTCTCGGAGATGCCCGACGACCCGGTGGCCTGGCTGGCCGGGCACGGCTGGGAGGCCGACAGCCACACCCTGCGCGAGCGCGCTGCCGCCTACGGCCGCCCGATCAGCACCCTGCCGCAGCGCGAGGAGCGACCCGGCGGACTGATCGCGGCGGTCCGCCGGTAGAGCGCCTCCCGGCGGGCAAAATCAGTGGCGAAGTAGCTCAGTGAGCGTTTTCAGCGTGGTCACTGATCGAGTGACGCCGGTGAGGTTGAGGT
>NZ_JBVJLO010000031.1:0-43385 GCF_055584685.1 Streptomyces sp. NPDC102258 | reverse complement strand
TCACCTCAACCTCACCGGCGTCACTCGATCAGTGACCACGCTGAAAACGCTCACTCATTGCCGAAGAGCTTATGCATTAAGTCACCCGCCTCTTCCGGGTGGTCCGTGGCCATCGGCGCTTGGCCCCCCGCGGACACGCGAGTGAGGCCCCACACCGGCTCCAGGAGCGCGGTGCAGGGCCTCTGTGACGGAGCGCTTCAGTTGGCGAGTTGGGCGTTGGCCGGGCAGGCTCAGCCGGTCAGAAGTTCAGGTACCGCTCCAGTCGGATGGGCTCGGTGCTGTCGTTCACGTAGACATCGGCAGTAAGGCTGAACGTCCCCCACGCGGCCGTGGTCAGCTCGAAGCCGGTCGAGCGATTCGTCACGGTGCGATCGGGATCCCGGAAGGTTGGGTGCAGGTGGTAGACGACCTTAGTGACACGGTCGAGATCCGAGTCGGTATCGCCCTCAAGGGCGATCCGGACCCGGAAGTACCTGTAGCCGTTCCGGTCGACCGTGTTGTCGCGGTGAGCGGTGTGAACCAGATGAACCCTGGGAGCGGCTTCGGTCGGGGCCTCGGTCAGTACGGCTAGCGGCGGTGGCACTTCAAGAACGGGCTGCGCGCCCGGCTGTGGCTCAACCCCGGTCGGGATCTGTGGGGCCCCGGGCCCGAGCCTGATTCCTGATGGCCCTGCCCAGAAGGGGTCACCACGCTCGACTCGACTGTTGACGGCTCCGATGAATCGTCTCAGGCCGGTGCGGAATGTGAACGCGAGCGTTAGCAGGACGGTCGGCCAGGCTAAGCCCTGAAGAAGCGGTATCCAGTCCTTCATCTTTCCCCAGACATCCCAGACAGACCGGTGTAGCCACCAGCAAGTCCGTCCCCCGATATCAGAAAACCGTCACCCAGTCTGCCACGAGCCAGGGGGGCATAGTTGTGTTGGGCGCCCTGGTTCTGCAGGGCCCTCTGCCTCTGCCGACCGTGGCTCCAAGCTGCGTCGCGGCGTCACGATTGGTATGGCTCCGGCACACCAAGCGACGCCACACACAGCCCGCCACCTGAACGGTTCACTCGCCAACTGAAGCGCTCAGCCACAGCCTCACGGTCGTCCGGGACGTTCCGGGCTCTTACAGCTCGATGTCGAGCCGCTCCACGTCGGTGAACTCCACGCCCAGCCCATGGGCCCGGCTGTTGTTGGCGCGGAAGTACATCCGGGCGAGGCCGTCGGCCGCGATCTGCCGGAGCTGGTCCTCGTTGGCGCCCTGCTCCCGTGCGCTGAACAGCTGGTCGGCGTACTCGGGTGGCAGAGCCTGGGTGATGTCGCGGATCCGGGCGTCGTCGGTCGTGCCCCCGGCGGCTTCGAATCCGAAGCGGGCGCGGGTGGAGACGACCAGCCCTCCCGTGGTCGCCGCCTTCTTCCTCGCTTTCGGGCGGATCTGGGGCTGCCAGCGCGTCTTGACCTCGCGTTCCAGGCGGGCGCGCAGGTCCTGGCGGGGCTGCTTGATCTTGCCGGTGACGTACCGCTCCACGGTGCGCCGGGTGATCCCGAGCGCCTGGGCGGCGGCCTTGGTGCTCTTGAGCTGCTTGACCAGGTACTTCATCTGGGCCTGGGCGCTCTGCGAGCTTGCGGTGCAGGCCGGTCCGCTGGGTCGCCAGCACGGCGGCCCGGATGTCGGGGCGCCACGTCCACCGTTCCAGCGCCGGGTAGGGCTCGTAGTACGGCACCTGGCCCCGGCTTCGCTGGCGCAGCTTGCCGATCGCACCCTTGGCCGTGGCCTTGATCGCGGTCTCCAGCAGTGCCATCGTCGGGTCGACCTGCTTGCGGCGCGCCATCGCCTCGAGGAACTCGCTCCCGGTGAGGTCGGTGGTGACGCCCATGTCGGCCATCGTGTCCACGTACGCGTCGCGCAGTCGCTTGTACCAGAACAGGCCGGGCCTTCGGGGCGGTCGCCCTTCGGCGTGAACGGGCTCGGGAGCCGGGTGCCGTCGACGGTGCGGCCGTTGATCCGTACGCGGGACAGGTCGACGTGGCTGAGGTCGACCAGCCACAGCCGGGCAGCGCCGGGTCGAAGGCCGGGTTGCCGGTCAGGTGGGTGGGTCCGTTCAGCCCGACCGTGAGCCTGTTCGCGGCTGCGGCGAACGATATGTTGATGTCGACGACGACCAGGTACGGGTTGGCGCACTTCTCATCGGTCAGCGGCCGGCACCAGTCGTAGGGCTCCTCCACCAGCATCTCTGCCGGCGTGCGCAGGTGGTGCCGGGCGAACTTGCCCTTCAGGATCGGATGCTCGTCGGGGACCTCGCACGGTACGACGTCGTACTTGGCGGTGATCGAGTCGTCGTTGAAGGCGGGCTTGAACTCGCCGGTGTCCTCGTCCTTCTCCGCGCGGGTGGGCGGGCGCAGCGCGGTCATCAGCTCCAGGCCGGTCGTCGCGGTGCTGCCGCGCGGCGTGATCACCCGGGCCGCGTACAGGCCTAGCTACTGGACGAGGTCGGCCGGGTGCATGGTCAGCAGTAGCTGCGGGTCGTCCTTCCGGCTCCACTCGCGGACGTCCGGAGACCGGCCCGTTCGATCTGCTTGACCACCTTGTGGCCGGCCCGGAGTCGGCTCGCGTTGCGCTCCTCCTCCGGCAGGGCGGCGGGCAGGCCGAAGCGCTGCAGCGCGGCCGCGGTGAGGACGAGGATCGGGTCGGCGTCGCGGCCGTTGCGGTGCAGGCGGGCCTGTCCGAGGCGGCCTTCGGTCAGCGTCCAGTCGACCAGGGCCGGGATCGTCTTGGCGGGCACGTCCAGGACCAGGCCGCCGATGCAGTACGCGGAGACCTGCCCGTCCTCGCAGTCGATGACCGCGAGGTGGCGGCGAATCCCACGGCGGCCGCGACCGCCGTCGACCCCCGCTTCGAGCACGGCCCGCTGCCCGGGCGCCGCGACGACGTCGACGGCATGGTGGTGCTGCTCGCCGGCGGGTGAGACGGCGGTACCGCTGCGGGGCGCGCGGTGGGGGTGGGATCCGGGGCCGGGCCGGTGAACGACTCCGGGACCAGCGGGGCCGGGGCGGTGGCGGGCGCGTCGGCGGCCGGGGTGGGGAAGCGGGCGGCGAGGCCCTCCAGGAGCCGGGCGTACGCGGCGCGCTTCGCCGGCCGCGGCTCGGTGGTGCCGGACTCCCAGTTCCCGGTGGTCTCGCGTCGGCTCTTCAGAGCGGTCGCGATCTGTTCCTGGCTCAGTCCGGCGGCTTCGCGCGGACGCTTGCGCTCCTCGGGTGACCTATGGTCTGCCGGACCGATCCAGTGAGCGTGGAAGCTGATGAGGCTGGAGGGCCCGTGGAAGACCTGGACGCCTGCACCGTGCTCTCGGCGCACGAGAGCCAGGACGTCCTGGAACGCGTACTCCTGCCTGCGGCCACCAAGAGCGCCGTACCCCAGCGCCGCCCGGTCGTGATGATCGTCGGCAGCCAGCCGGGAGCCGGGAAGACCAAGGTCGCCGACTCGGTGCAGGCGGCGCTCGACCTGCGCGGCGGGGCCGTACGGATCGAGGTGGCGACCTTCGTCAGCCGATTCGCCGCGTCGTAGCTGTAGCCGGCCGTCTTACCCGAGCGTCGTGGCCCGCACAGGCCGTCATCGCCCTCAATGACCTGCACCGCCGACCAAGGTGTCGCGTCGGCATCCCAGCGACGGGCCAGGATGTGGCCGAAGGCGTGGTCGATACGGGGTTTGTTGTGGGCGCGAGTTCGTGGCCGGTGCTGTGTCCACGGCCGCAATCCTGGTACTCGGACACGGCGAAGCACATGCGCAAATACAGCGGATTTTGCGCCGTTGCGGTGTCCGGTCACGGCTTTTCGATACAGACTGCCCGGGAATTCTCGCGCGAGATTTTACCGGTTCATTGCCCGCCGATTGTAAACCGTGGCTGGCGCGGCACCCTCCGCCCCTCAGGGCGGCGGCCGCGGCACCAGGGGGTGCGGCAGCCGCCGCCCGCGGCGGTCCGGCCGGCGTGGGGCCTCAGCCCCTGTGAGGGGCCCCGGCGGGAGCGGATGCCCTTTCGGGTAACCGGTCGTGGCACTTCAGACGGGGTATGGGACCGCGGGGTCGGTCTCTACTGAAGCTTCGGCGGTACACCGCCCCAGCCCCAGGAGGTGTCGGTCGGCTCGCTCTGCCCGTCGGCCAAGGCCACACGCGCCGAGTCGTGGGCGGCCGCCTGGTACGCCTCGACCGCTACCGGCGACAGCAGGGCGGCGACGGAGGCCGCGATCGTCACTATGCGTGCAACGCGCTTCATGGGACTTCTCCAAGGGATCTAATGAGAGAACGCCGTGCGAGGTAACTCTGACGGCTCGCCGTGTTCCCGCTTTCGAGAGAAGTCTTTCCCGGCGCCTATCCTGGCCGCAATTGGTCACCCCCTTCATCAAGGTGCGTGGCAGCAAGGCGAGGAGGGGACATTAATGGACATTAGCCGCGATCATGGTCTATCTACGGTTCTGGGTGGCTGGCAGAAGGCCGACACGGCTGTCTATGGGTGGGTCCTGGAGCAGGGGCGTCTGGACGAACCCGCGGTGGCGGCCGGTCTCGGCCTGCGGGAGGAGGAGGTACGGGAGGCTCTCGCCCGCCTCACCGCATCCCGGCTGATCCGGCGCGACCCCCAGGCTCCGGCGGAGGGTTTCGCCGTGTCGCCCGATGTCGCCCGTGCGGAGCTGGCCGCCCCCGTGCGGTCGCGGATCCGTCAGGTCGAGGAGGAGCTCGACCGTGCTCAGGAGAAGTTGGATCACTTCTCTGTGGAGTACCTCCGGCACGCCAAGGGGGGCAACGGCCAGATTCGGGTGATCGGCAACATGCTGGAGGTCCGGGTAGCTCTCACCCAGGCTTCCGAACGGTGTACCGAGGAGGTGCTCTGCAGCCAGCCGGGGGGTGGCAGCCGGGTGGTCGAGGCGATGAGTGAGGCCTTGGACCGCGACCGGGCGATCCTGGAGCGCGGTGTGCGGATGCGTACCCTCTATCACCACACTGCGCGTTTCAACGGTCCGAGCCAGGCGTATGTCGCGGCGGCCTCGGAGTTCGGGGCGCAGTACCGAACCGCGCACGAGCTCTTCGGCCGGCTCATCGTCTTCGACCGGAAGTTGGCTTTCATCCCGTTGAACGACGGCTCGCGCGGTGCGGTGGTTGTCAGTGAGCCTTCGGTGGTGTGCTATCTCGCCGAGGTCTTCGAGCAGACCTGGACGCATGCCACGCCGTTCGCGGACGCAGCCAGTCAGGGCTTCGGCGAGGTCGCCCAGGAGATCGACCAGACCATCCTGCGGCTGCTCGCCGCGGGGTTGAAGGATGAGGCGGTTGCCCGGCGTCTCGGTATGTCGCTGCGTACGGCGCGGCGCCATATCGCGGACATGATGCAGCAGTTGGGGGCGGAGAGCCGCTTCCAGGCGGGTGTGGCCGCCGTACAGCGGGGGCTGCTGGATGCCGGGGAGGTGTGTGCTCCCCTGGCAGATGGGTCCGGGTCTGCCTGTGCGGAGGCTTGACCACGGTGCCTGGGCATGGGCGGCCGGGGTCAGGGGGCCGTCTCGATGCGGATCAGCAGATAGCGTGCGGAGGCCGAGAGGTCGGCCGTCCATGCCCGTCCGGGGGGTACGTAGAGCAGCTCTCCTGCTCGCAGGCGGCAGTGGAACGGCTCCGTCGGGGAGGTTTTCCCCGTGCCTGGGGGGAGTGTCCAGTCGCCGCCGCCCGAGAGCTGCTGGACGAGGGAGTGGGTGAAGTCGGGGTCTTGGCGGATCTGCCGCGGTGCGTCGGGGGCGTCGCGGGTGATGCGTACCGTGGTGCCGAGCGCGGTGGACAGTTCGGCTTCCAGCAGTGCGAGATCGGCCGCGGTGGCGTTCGCGTGGCAGCTCGGGTGGTCGTGTTCGGCCCAGAGGATCGCCGGGCCGGCGTTCCGGTGGACCGAGAGGAACAGCGCGAGCTCCCTCACGTGGCGGGCTCCGTTGTCGCCGGACGGCATGTCAGTCCTCCTGCTCTTTGTGCGACACGGAGAGCTCTTCCCGGTGCCGCGTCCCGGCTCGGGTGCCGGAACACATGGGCGGCGTGCCGGGGCCGTGACCAGACTGGTGCACCGGCCCAGTCTGCGACAGTCACGTGATTCCGGTTCCCCGCAGCCGCTCGCTGGGGTCAGATGGTCGGATTGCGTCCGGTTTGCTCCTGCCTCGTTTTGCTGCCAGGCACCTTGCTGAGGCCCGTGGGGGGTGGAGGGCGGGCGTCGCGGTGGCCAGGCTGGGTCACGGAGCCGGCACCGTCCACCAACGAGATGGCTGCCTCGAGCCACGCCCGGACGAAGGAATCAGCCATGACCGACACACTCGCCACATCGCCTCAGTTCAGCGCCCGTGAAGCGGACATCCTCAGCCTGCTCATCGGCGGCGGCACCTACGGTGCCATCGCCCGGCAGTTGGGCATCAGCCCGCACACCGTCGACACCTACCTGCGCCGGCTGCGCGTCAAGACGGGAACGGCCAACCGCACCCAACTCGTCGTGCTGGCGCTGCAGCGGGGCTACGCCACCCGGACGGCGGACGGACTGCCGCACGGCCCGGGACAGCACCAGGCAGCCGACTAGCGCCCAGCCCACCGCGACCAGGGCCTCGGCGAGGACCGGTCCCACCGGGGTGCTTCCGTTCTGCGCCAGTCGCCGGACGCAGATGCCGGCAAGCCCGGCAAAACGGCGTCGCCCAGCGCATGACACCCACTTCGGCGCGTCCCGGCCGGGCCGGGTGACCACACCGTCGGGACGAACATCCGCCCCATGGGGAGCAGGCCGTGTGCGAGGAGCAGCGCCCGGCTCGCCACCCGCTGGGCCAGGCAGGGGGGTGCTACCGGGCCTGAACCGTCGGACGAGCTCCCGATGGCCCGGCTACCGGTTCCGGGCCGGCGGCCGTCCGGCTGGAGAGGCCGCGGGACGCGGTGATCGCGCCGCGCAGCCGCTTCGCGAGCTGCTCGTGGAACATGCCGAGGGGGAACTCGTCGGGCAGCACCTCGTCGCAGAGCTCCGGGAGCGCAAGCCCGAGGTCGAGCGCGTCGGGCCCCTTGGCCCAGTGTGAGCCCGGGTGCGGCGGGACCAGCGCGGTGACCAGGTCGTACCCGGCGAGCCAGTGGACCAGCCGGGGGCGCTCGACACCGTCGTGGTAGAGCTGCTCGATCTGCGCGAGCAGCAGCGCCACCACCTCGGGCACCCGCTCCCACGCGACCCGCAGGGTGCCGTCCAGCCACTGCAGGACCCCGTGGCGGCGCAGATGGGCGAAGAGCAGCTGTCCGGCCAGACTGTCGTAGTTGCGGACCCGGTCACTGGTGGCCGGGAAGCGGAACAGCCGGTCGAACAGGACGGCGTACTGCATGCAGCGACCCACCTCGCGTAGCGGCCCGTCGGCGGCGTCGGCGGTGAGCCGCACCGCCGCGCCGAACGCGGTGAGGTCGCAGCGGAGCTCCTCCAGGGCGTACATCCAGAACGGCGCCCGCCGCTTGGCCATGAACAGGTCGTACGGCAACGAGCCGAGATTGTGGGTGCGGTCGTGGATGAGGTCCCAGAGCGCGAAGGTCTGCTGCGCCAGTTCCTGGTCTGCCAGCAGCCGGGTGGCGTCGGCGGGTAGGTCGATCCCGAGGACCCGCACGGCCTCCGCCGCCACCACGCGGAAGCGGGCGGACTCCCGGTCGCAGAACACCCCGCCCCACGGGTAGCGCTCCGGGGGCGTGCGCACCGGGATGTTCTCGGCGAAGAACACGGCGTTGTTCCCCCGGTACTCGGGGGTGTAATCCTCGAAGGCGAGCGTCACGAAGGCCGGATTGCCGAACGTGGTGCGTTCCAGTTCGGCCAGCCAGTCCGGCCACACCAGCCGCATGGCCACGGCCTCCAGCCTCACCATGGCGCGGGCGTTCTGACTGCGCATCGGAAAAAGCGCCAGGTGCTCCCGCCCGTCCCGGCGGTCACCGGCCGGGTCGAAGGCCAGCAGCGAGTCGAGGAAGTCCGGTACGCCGAAGCCGCCGTCGGTCCAGCGGCGCAGATCGGCGGTGAGCGCGTGGTGGTAGGCGGCGTCGTGCGGGAGTAGTGCGGTCAGCTCGCCCACCGCCTCGATCATCCGGCCGACCGTGGCCCGCAGCTCGGCGGGGGAGGGGGCGCCGTCGGCCGAGAAGTCGATGGAGCCGTCCTTCCGGTGCCAGGGCCGGACGGATTCCACCGCGTTCTTGAGCACCGTCCAGGCGGGGTGGCCCGCGATGCTCCCGGGGTCGCGCGGTCGCGCGTGGGTCGGTGTGCTCATGTTTCGACTCCTGTTCTCGTGGTGGGCGTTCAGCGAAGGGTGAGCGTGCCGGTGCGGACGGTGTGCCGCAGGCCGTGGGTGAGCACCAGGAAGCCCGCCGCCGCCCAGCCGGCCGCGACCAGGGCCTCGTCGAGGACGAGCGGCAGCGGCAGCGCGCCGCCGTGAGCCAACTGCCGTACGGCGTTCAGGCCGTGGCTGACCGGCAGAAGCTGCGCGAGCACCGCCAGGGGACCGTTCTGCGGGACTGGCGTGCTCACCCCGCCCACGAGCATCAGCACGATGGTGGTGCCGGCCGTCAGGTACATCCGGGACTCCGGCATCCGCAGACTGATACCGGAGAGGCACAGGGCGACGGAGTAGCCGCCGAGGGTCATCAGCGTCGTCACGCCGATGATGGCGGGCAGCGCCGCCCAGTGCAGGGAGACCGGGAGCAGCAGGTTCATCACCAGCAGCGCGATCGTCGAGGTGATCAGGCCGTCGGCGACCCAGTGCAGGCCGCGCGAAGCCAGTGCGAGGAACGGCGGGGTGCGACTGAGCAGCAGGAACTGCAGTGTCCCCGAGCGGCGTTCGCCGACGGTCGATGAGACCACGCCGAGCGCGCCCAGCGGGCCGAGCACGACGGCGTTGCCCAGGGCGAGATAGCCCTGGGATCCCGGGGAGCCGAGCAGCTGCCCCAGACTCGCGAAGAAGAGGACCTGGCACAGCAGTCTGATCAGCCAGCCGCACAGCCATGAGCGCCAGCCGAACATGGCGCGGTAGTCCTGATAGCTGGCGAGAGCCCCGTAACCCATCAGCCGGAGGGTCGAGCCGACGGTGCGGCGAGGTGTGAGGAGCGCCCCGGCCTGGCTAGTCATGCAGAATCACCCTTCCGCTGCGGACGGACGTCAGGACGTGGCGCAAGACCAGTACGCCCAGCAGGCTCTGCAGCAGGATCAGGGCGCACAGCATGCCCAGCCGCTCGGGCAGGTGGGTGACCGGGCCGCCGGCGGCAGCGCTGCGGAGCAGTCCGGTGCCCCAGGAGAGGAAGAAGGCCTTCGCTAGAACCGGGAAGGGGAACGGCAGGTGGGAGGCGGGCAGGATGAGCCCGCCCATCAGGTAGAACGGGTAGGTGAGCGAGTTCTGCAGGGTCCGTGCTCCACGGACCACGATCATGAGCCCGCTGACCAGCAGCGCGCTGCTCGCACAGCCGGCGGCCAGCAGGACGACGACCAGCACGGTGAGTCCTGGGCTGTGCAGCGTCACGTCCATTGCGAACACGCCTCGCCCGATCAGGACGACTTCGGCCAGGGCCGGCAGGGCGAGCACGGTGGTGGTGGCGATCCGCACGATCAGTGAAGTGAGATAACGCCCGGGGTTGAGCAGCGACAACTCCAGCGTGCCGTCAGACCGGTCGTCGTCGACGACCTCGGAGGCCACGAAGACGGAGTGCGCCCACAGGCTCATCATGAAGGAGGTCAGCGCCACCGTGGTGGCGAGGTCCTCGCGGTGATGGCGCTGCAGGAAGTGGAAGAAGACGAGCGAGTACAGCGGGATCACGGCCAGGGTGGCGAGCATGCCGGGAGAGCGGGCGATGATCACCCCCTGTGCTCGGGCGTAGGGGAGCATCACAGCGCGAACTCCCGGTCCTCGATGATGCTGCGGTAGACCTCGCTGAGACTGGGAGCGGTGACCGCGATCGAGGATGCCCTGACCTGGACGAGCAGCATCAGCGCCTGGGACAGGGTGTCCTCGTCGGCCGGGTGGGCCGTCAGGTTGCCCTCGGCGTCGGTGGCCGCGCCGCCCGGGAGCGCCGCGATGCGTGCTGCGGTCTCGGCGGGCACGCCTTGGGCCGTCAGCGTGCGTGAGGTGCCGATGTCGGCGAGCAGTTCGGTGGCGGAGCCGATCCGCAGGATCCGGCCGTGGTCGATCAACGCCACCCGCGAGCACAGCGCCTGGGCCTCATGCATGTCGTGCGTGGTGAGCACCACGGTGGTGCCGCGGTTCTTCAGTGTCCTGACCAGTTCGCGGAAACCGGTGGCGGCGTGCGGATCCATGCCGTTGGTCGGCTCGTCCATGATCAGTACGGTCGGCTCGCCGAGGAGTGCACGGGCCAGGTGGACCCGCTGCACCATGCCCCGGGAGAAGGTCTCGACCCGGTCGTCGGCGCGGCCGGACAGTCCCAGGAGCTCCAGCAGCTCGTCGGCGCGACTGCGGGCGGCCCGGGTGTTCAGCCCCTGCAGCGCGGCCCAGTAGCGCAGGTTCTGGCGTGCCGTGAGGCGTCCGTACAGGCCGCGGTCGCCGCCGAGGACCAGGCCGATCCTGCTGCGCACCTCGCGCGGCTGGCGGACGACGTCGAAGCCGGCCACCCGGGCACTGCCCGAGGTGGGCACCAGCAGGGTGGTGAGGATGCGGGACAGGGTGGTCTTCCCGGCCCCGTTCGGTCCGAGCAGGCCGAGGACCTCGCCCTGCTCGACCTGGAAGGTGACGTGGTCGAGCGCGGTGACCTCGCGGCCCCGCCTGCTGCGGTAGCTCCGGCTGAGATCGCGGACGTCGAGTACGGCCATGGGGCTCAGACCTCTGTGCCGTAGTGCGGGCGCGCCGGACGGCGGTCGTCCGGGCGCAGCGGCCAGGGAGTGAGTGTGCTCAGCTCGGCGAGGGCGGATTCGTAGCTGTGAGGGTCGACGAGCTCGCCGGGGACCATCAGAAAGTCAGCGATCGGCGTACGGGTGATGGCGCCCCCGCTCCAGCGGTGCTCGGTGCAGCTCTCGCCCGCGCCGCGCCGCAGCGGTGTGGCCAGCAGCATCCCGTAGCGCGGTTCGGGTGAGGCGTCGGCCGCGGCCGGTGGCTGCTGCGGACCGCCGGCCTGTTCGGCGCGGCGCAGCCGCTCGGCCTCGGCCGGTCCGCGCAGCCCGTCGACGAGTTCGGACGGCAGGGTGGCGGCGAGCCGCGGACAGGCCCGCACCTGCTCGCAGAGTTCGAGCAGCTCGGGCGCGAGCGCGAACTCTGTGGCGGCGGCGATCAGGCCGCTGCTGCGGGGAGCCGCGGGCGAGGTCATGACGAAGACCAGATCGAGGATGTCCTTGACGGTGAACGGGCGCTGGAAACGCTCCTCCGCAAGGGAGAGCACGTCGGCGTGGACCTGCTCCTCGGGCAGCGCGGCGCGCAGCGGGACCGTGCCCGGCTGGCCGGCAAAGCCGAAGGTGGTGATGTCGACGCAGTAGTTGGGATCCAGCAGGGGATCCTCGCCGGTCCACCACACGCCCGCGAACACATGCCGCCGGCCGCCCTCGTACAGCTCGGTCAGTTCGGCCTCGTCGCTGTGGTGGCGGTCCAGGACGAGCGCCAGCACCTGCCACAGGGCGGCTTCGGTGGAGGTGACCACGTCGAGATCGCCGAGCGGCCGCAGCACGCCTTCGGGGTAGTAGCGGGCGATCGACGGGCCCTTGACCACGCGGGCGCCAGGCACCCGGGCGATCTCCTCGGTCAGGCGGGCGTAGGTGTCGATCCGCCGGTGCAGGCGCTCCAGCTCGCCGCGCGAGCCACTGCCCATCGGGGTGCCCTCGCGGACGGCCAGCGACAGTACGAGCGGGGCGAGCACGCCGCGTACCTGCCGGGCGGCCTGCAGCAGCCGGCGCACGGGCAGGTTGCGGTCGACGTCGAGAAGCTCGTAGAGCAGGTCGAGGGTGATCGGGAAGGACGAGCGCGGATCAGGGGTCATGCGGGAGCTCCTCGAAGCCTGGGCGGCAGCGGCGGCCTTGATCATGGGCGCGCGGCATAGCGGTAGACATGGGTCGGGGTCCAGCCCCGACGGCACAGAGCGGCCACGATCGCGGCGGCCGGATCCGCGCCGTCGGGGCCACGGGGGTGCGAGACGTGGCCGATGAGCGGCAGGTCGAGCTCGGCCGCGGTGCGGGCGCAGGCGGCCACCAGGCGGTCGGTCGCGGACCGGCGCAGGCCGCTGTCCTCGACCAGAATGTCCACCAGTTCCACGAAGCCGGTGCCGCTGACGTCGTCGTACGCGTCGGTCAGGATCGTCGCGTGACCCACCGGGTCCACCTGTCCGGGGGCGCTGACCAGGTACGAGCGCCGGTCGGGCGAGGTGAGCAGGCCGCGGACGCAGTTCTCGGCCCCGAGCTCGTCCACGGTGACACCGCGGCCGGCGCAGGCCCCGCGGATCGCCTGCGAGAGCCATCGGCCCACCGCTTCCTCGTCCGTGTCGGCGGCATCGCGGATGTCGACGGCGTGGGACGGGCGGGCTACGGGTGGGGGCGGCTCGGCGAGGTGCCGCAGATACGTCAGCAGGGGCTGCAGGAGCGCGTGGGGAGCGAGGTACGCCGGCACCCGCACCACGGCGGCCGTGCAGTCGGGGTGACGACTGAAGAGGGTGTCGAGCAGCCGGGGCGCGTCGGCGAGCAGTTCCGGGGCGGCGTACTCCACCAGGCACTGCAACTCACCGCTGGCGGGCTCCGGATACTCGCCCGCCACCAGCGGCAGGCCGTCGAGGCGGCTCAGCAGGCCGACCTCGTCGGCGGCTCGGAGATAGCTGTCGGTGACGGTGAAGTCGGCGGCGGGAAGAGGGGGCGGGGCCGTGACGGCCGCCGCCTCGCCGCTCATCGGCCCTCCGGCCGGACCACCGCGATCAGCTGCGCGGACAGTTCTGCTGCCGCCCGGCGAACCTGATCCGCCGTCACGGCCTTCAGGGCGGCGATCTCCTCGTCCGCGTCCCAGACCCGCTCGCTCAGCAGCCGCTGGGTGGCCAGCACGATGGCCAGGTCGAGCGGGGCCTCGGCCTCCCGGACGGTCTCGACGGTCGCCTGGCGCTTGGCGGCCAGGAAGGCCCGTTCCTGCGGACCGTCGACGGCGACCTGGTCCAGCACCTCGCGGAACGCGCCGAGCAGCCGGGGGGCGTTGTCCGGCTCGCAGCCCGCGAGCATCCGCCAGGCTCCCGTGTCGCTGTAGCTGCGCGACCAGGATCGAAACGAGTACGCCAGGGCGTCCTGGTTGCGGAACCGGTCGTACAGCGGTGACGCGGGGCTGCCACCGAGCAGGTGTCCGAGGACCGCGAAGGCGTGCCGGCGCGGATCGGTGGCCTGGGGGGCGCGCCCCCCGACCAGTATCCAGCAGAACTCGTCGGGCCACTGCTCCACCAGCCCCGCGGCCAGCGGACCGGGCACTCCACCGGTCGAGCCGAGGTCCGGATCCGGTACCGCACCGCGCGCTATCCGGCCCAGCCCCGCCACGGACAGTGCCTCGCGCAGGGCTTCCCCGGTCAGGCCGCCGACGCTGGACACCGCGAGAGGAGCGGTCCGCAGCGCGCGGTCATGAGCATCGCGCACCGAGTCGACGGTCAGCCCGGATACCGTCTGCGGCAGGCCGCCGACCGGGGAGCCCAGCGGATGACCGGCGAAGAGACGGCCGAGGAAGGCTTCCTGGACGGCGTCCGCGTCGTCCGAGGCCGCCGCCGACAGTTCCTGCAGGACCACCCGTCGCTCGGTGTCCAGCCGCTCTTGGTCCACGCGCAGGTCCAGCAGCGCCTGGCAGATCCACTCGGCCACCTCGGCGGCGTCCTCGTTCAGGACCTGGGCGTGGACCACCAGCGACTCGGGCCCGGTCATGGCATTGCAGTCGCCCCCTCGGTGCTCGATCCGCTCGCACAGGGAGAGGCCGTCCGGGAACGGCGTGGACATCACCAGGTGTTCGAGCATGTGGGCGACCCCGGCACTGCCGGGGGGATCGTGTCGTGCTCCGAATCCGAGCGCGAAGCAAAGGCTTGTGGTGCGCAGCCGGGGTTCGTGGTTCACCACCACGGGGACGTCGAGCGACAGCGGTGCGTTCATGGGAATTCCCGTCGTGCGGAGAAAGCGGAGTGCGGGTGGGGCTATACGGGTGGGTCCAAGCAGGCGAGGGTGCCGCCGGGTGAATACCCGGCGACACCCTCAGTGCTGCGAATTACTTGCCGGTGCGGACGTTGACCTTGTCCAGACGCGGGCGCATGCCGACCAGGTGGTTGCGAGTCATGATGGCTCCTCAGAAGAGATGGAATGGGTAATTCGGTGCTCGTCCCGCCGGGGATGTTTTTCCCTGGCGGCACGTTCAGTAGTTCACCGGAAAACCCGGACGGTGTCAACGAATTCCCTGTTTCCCGCTTGTCACGGGATGGCGTGTCACGTGAATTCGTTACCGATTTCACGGTAACCGGAAAACGGTGCCCGAGGGGAGTGTCACGCGAATTCGGCAATGCGTGCGGAGCTTCATTCCTGGCATTGTCGGATCGCGTAGCCGTCAATTTCGCTCGGCCGGGTTCGGTCCTACCGTGCACTTCCGGGGCGTATCACACACGTGGCACACGTGTATTCATGAAGGAGAGCTCAATGGCAGATCAGCACTCCCTGTTCCTGATCAAGCCGGACGGGGTTGAGCGGAATCTCGAACAGGCGGTCGTCGAGGCGGCCCAGGACGCGGGCCTGACCGTCGTCTGCCGGCACCGGCTGCTGCTGGGCGAGGAGGAGATCGTCCGTGCCTGGGCCGACACCCGTCGCACGGAACATCCGCTCGAACACCTCTCCCTGGACCTCTGGTACGGCGCGCGTCCGATGGAGATGCTGCTGGTGACGGGCCCGGACGCGCTGACCCGCGCCGACCGGGTCAAGTCACGGGTGCGGGCCGGCTACCGGCGCGGCCCGTTCACCAACGTCCTGCACACCCCGGACCACCTGGGCGAGTTCGAACTCCAGCTGTCGGTCTTCGGCCGCGGCTGTGAGACCTGCACGGCCGTGCTCACCACCGATTTCGGCGACTACTCGACGGTCCCGCAGGCCTACCCGCCGGGCACGCTGCTCCCCGAGGAGTGGCGCGACATCGTCCGGCTGCGGGAGCTGATCCAGCCGCTGTGGGACGACCCCGACTCCTGCTTCTGGCGTCCGGCCTACCCGGAGCCCTTCTGCAGCGAGCAGTCGGTGGGCACAGCGGACCACGCGCTGTACATCGCCGCCTCCCCCAATCAGCTCTCCTTCGACAACCTGATCGGCGCGATGCTGACGGCGCTGCCGGGGATCGGGTTCGCCCAGGCGACGGAGTTGATCATTTCGGCACTGCACCACCGTGACTTCACGCTGGCGGTGGGATCCGCCGAGGAGTGCGGGCGCTACCGTGCCTCGCTGACGGCGCAGGGCCTCGTCACCCCGGTTCGCACGCTCGACCAGGACACCCTGCGCCGCGCGGAACAGGTGCGCTCCGGCGGCCTGACCGACTTCGCGACGGTATGAAGAGCTCGGCCCGGCCGGCGCCTGCCGTCCCCCAGCACGAGCAGGAACGGCGCTCCGGCCAGATCCAGGACCGGCTGGCCAGGCGCACCGCCCTGCTGTCCGAGGGTGTTGACCTCTACCCGGCGGCCCAGCCGGTCGCCGACCGCGTCCACCTCCTGCGAGGGCGCTACGGGGGTCTGCCGCCAAGGGTCCGCACGGGGGCCAGGGTGAGCGTGGCCGGCCGGATCATGAGCCGCCGGGACCACCGGGGCGTCGAGTTCGCGACCCTGCGCGACATGTCCGAGGAGATTCAGATCCTCCTGCCGGGGGACCGTGCCGCGGCCGAGCCGCGCGCCCGCTGGCGTGCGTCGGTCGACCTGGGCGACCTGGTGGTCGTCGAGGGCGAGCTGATCACCACGGACAGCGGCGCCCTGGCCGTCGAGGCGGTGGACTTCCAACTGGCCTCCAAGGCCCTGCGCCCACTGCCGGGCCGGCCCGTGGGCGCAGCCGGGGCGTGCCGGCCGGCCACCGCCCGGCACCGCTACCAGCGCATGTTGCTCGACCCGGCCGAGACCGCCCGGACCCAGCGCCGGGGCGCCGTTCTGCGGGTCCTGCGGGAGGAGTTGTACGCCCGCGGGTTCACCGAGGCCGACACCCCGCTGCTGCACCCGGTGCACGGCGGCACCGCCCGTCCCTTCACCGCACGGATGAACGCCTGGGGCATACCGCTGCACCTGCGCGGCACCGCCGAGATGTACCTCAAGCGGCTGATGGTCGGCGGGATGGACCGGGTCTTCGAGATCGGCAGGTCCTTTCGCAACGAAGGTGTCGACGCCACGCACTTCCCCGAGTTCAGCGCCTGCGAGGCCTACCTGGTCCACAGCGACTACCTCGCCACCGCCGATCTGGCCGAGCAGCTGGTGGCCGCCGCGGCAGTGGCCCTGAACGGCCACGGGAGCGCCGTCCCGGTCTTCGCCCGCCACCGGCTGCACGAGCTGCTCGGCCGGGTACTCGGCACGCCGGTGGACAGCGCCACCTCGCAGGCCGAACTGGCGGGGCACGCCGAGCGCCACGGCGTTCCTTTCCCACCGGGAGCCGGCGCCGGCGCCCTGGCCGTGCTGCTCTACCGCAAGCTCGTCGAACCGGGCCTGCGCGAGCCGACGTTCGTCCTCGACTTCCCGCTGGAGGGCGCGATACTCGCCCGCCCGCACCGCCGGGACCCCGCGCTGGTGGAGGCCTGGACCCTGGTGATCGGCGGCCTCGACGTCGGACAGGGCTGCAGCGAGTTGACGGACCCGGTGGAACAGCGGCGCCGCTTCACTGAGCAGGCGCTGGCCCGCGAGCGCCAACAGCTCGGCGTCACGGAGCTGGACGAGGAGTTCCTCGCGGCTCTGGAACACGGACTGCCGCCGCTGGGCGGACTGATGTTCGGGGTGGACCGCCTGATCACCGCCCTCGGCGGCGGCGGACGGCTGCGCGATCACCAGTGTCATCCGATCGTGCGCCCGGCCCCGGCCCCAACCGCCGTCCCAGCCCACCCGACCACGGACCGGAAGGAAACAACGCAGTGGACACCAGCCACCAGCGACTCGACACCCTGCTGACCGAGGCATGCGCTCGGTTCTCCGGGCAGACCGCGCTCGTCAGCGGCGCGCAGTCGCTGACCTACGCCGAACTGGCGGAGGCGGCGTCGGGGTGGGGCGCCGACCTGGCCGACGTCGGCCACCGGTCGGGGGAGCCGGTGCTGCTCTCGGTCGGCAACCGCTGTGCGGACATCCCGGCCCAGCTCGCGATCTGGCGGGCCGGCGGCATCGTCGTCCCGGTACACCACGGCGTGCCGCAGACGGTGCTGCGGGAAACGGCGCTGCGCACGGGCGCCCGCCTGCTGGTGCGCCCGGAGCAGGACCGGCCCGCTGAGAGGGTCGGCCGCCTGGACCTGTCGCCGCACCCCGCCTCCGGAGAACTCGACGCCGACCAGGCGCTGGTGGCCTTCACCTCCGGGTCCACCGGTCAGCCCAAGGGCGTCATCCTGTCCCACCGCGCGTTCACCGCCAAGCTGGGGGCCATCGCGCAGGCGCTGCCGTTCCGCTCCGGCGACCGGGCCGTCCAGGTGCTGCAGCTGAACTTCACCTTCGGCCAGTGGACGTCGCTGCTCACCCTGGCCACCGGCGGCACCCTGGAGCTGGTCGAGCAGTTCAGCGCGGCAGCCGTCCTGCGGCGGCTGGCCGAGCGGTCCGTACAGCGGATCGCCGTGGTGCCCAGCATGCTGCGGCTGATCAGCCGGGAACTGGACGCCCCCGACACGGGACCGGGCCTGCGTGCGGCTCTACGGGAGGCCGGCTCCCCGGCCCTGTGGATCACCGGCGGGGAACCACTGCCTGCGGGACTCGGCCGGCGGCTGCGCGCAGCCCTTCCGAGCGCCGGCATCGCCGATGTCTACGGGCTCAGTGAGACCTCGACCTCCGACTTCATCCTCACCCCGGACCAGTACGAGGCCGGTGCCGGCACCATCGGCCGGCCCAGCCCCGGGGTGGAGTTCCGGATCGTCCCGGACGAGGGCCCGGACTCGGCCGCGCCCGGTGTCGCGGGCGAACTGTTCCTGCGCACCCCGTACCTGATGACCGGCTACCTGGACGATCCGGCGGCCACGGCCGAGGCGACCGCCGGCGGCTGGCTGCGCACCGGCGATCTCGCCACCGTCCGGGAGGCCGACGGCCTGGTCCAACTGGTCGGCCGAAAAAAGCAGCTGATCTCCCGCGGTGGCGCCAAGATCTCCCCGCTGGAGGTGGAGCACGTCTACTCCCGGCATCCGTACTGCGGCGGTTGCCTGGCCGTCGGCGTCCCGGACCCGATGCTGGGTGAGCGCGTCCACCTGCTCTTCGTCCCCGCCGTCGGCAGCAGCCCGACCGAGGACGAACTGCGTTCCTACGGCCGCGAGCGGTTGGAGGAGTACAAGGCGCCCGAGCGCGTCCACCTGGTGGCGGAGCTGCCGCTGGGGCGTACCGGCAAGGCCGACCGGGCCGCCGCCGCGCGCCTGGCGGAGGCTGCGCGCCTGGCGGAGAGTACGCGCCTGGCGGAGACCGTGGCCCAGAATCCAGCGACCGAGCCGCAGGTGGCCCGATGACCCTGCTCGGCGTCTCGACCGCGGCCCTGGCCGACCGCAACGACTTCGAAGCCCTGCTCCCCTACCACCCCGACGTGATCGAGTTCTACGGCTACCCCAGCTCGGCGCTGCCCCGGATCGCGCGGTTCTGCGCGGACCACGGCATCCGGCCCGCGCTGCACACCCCGGTCCCGTACGACCTCGACACACCGCTGCGCCGCTTCGCGCCCACCGGCCCCGACCCGCGGCAGGCGGCGGCCGCGCTGCTGCTGACGGAGGCCACCGTGCGGTGCGCGGCGGACCTGGACGCGCTGCACGTCGTGGTTCACTTCCCCAGCCCCTACCCGCCCTACCACGAGGCGGGATTCGAGGAAGCCGGCCAGGAGTTCCTGGCGGCCACGGCCGCGCTGGTCCGCCGCTACGGGGTTCCCGTCCTCATCGAGAACCTTTCGGCGCACCCGCTGATGCGCACCCCCGAGCAGTACCACCGCGCCCTCGACGCCCACCGCGACCTCGGCCTCTGCCTGGACCTCGGCCATGCGCACCTGCTCGGAGCGGAGCTGGGGACGCCGCTCGGCTTCGCGTCCGCCTTCGGGAGCCGGGTCCGCAGCATGCACGTGTACGAGACCACGGCCGAGCGCTACCCCCAGCACGGACACGAGCCCGCCACCGCCCACCGTTCGAGAGCCGACGGCTTCGTCGGGCTGGCCGAGCTGCTGCCCGACCTGTTGCGCCTGACCCGGCCGGCGGTGCTGGTCATGGAGCACGGCCCGCCCGCTCCGGGCGCACCTCAGGCCCTGGGCACCGCCGCCTGGCTGAGAGAACTGATCCACCATCACGACGCAGGAGCAACCGTATGAGCAACAGCACGCATCTGGAGCTGATGACCCGCCTGGCGCAGAGCAAGGACGCGCACCGGAGGACGGTCCTGAAGGAGCTGTCGGAGACCACCCAGCACCTGATCGACACCACCGGCCGCGGCCTGGACCTGGTCGAGGCCGATTTGACCGGTCTCGACCTGAGCGGCGCCGACCTGCGCCGGGCCACGCTCAGCCGGGCCGTCCTGCACAGCACCCTGCTCGTGGCGGCCGACCTCTCCGAGGTCACCATGGTCTGCCCGGGCATGGAGCGCACCAACCTGCGGGACGCCAGCCTGCGTTCCGCCTACGTCCACGCGCTGGCCGCGCAGACCTGCAACTTCGACGGTGCGGACCTCACCGGCCTGCGGGACGCCACCGGCACCCTCTTCCACGGGTGCAGCATGCGCGGCGCCCACCTGGACGGCGCCCACCTGGCTGCGTCCTTCTTCTACCAGTGCGACTTCTCCGACGGGTCCGCCCGCGCCACCAACCTCCAGGGCGCGCTGATCAACGAGTGCCTGCTGGACGACGCCTTCTTCGATGGTGCGCTGGTGGACCAGCTCACCATCACCAAGTCGTCGATGCGCGAGGCGTCGCTGCGCGGCGCGAGCGGACAGGGACTGGTCCTTCAGCGCCTCACCGCCGCCGACGGCCTGGTCCTGGCCGGCGCCGCGCTGCCCGGGCTGCGGCTGTCGGAGGTCCGCGGTGACAGCGTGCACGCGGCGGGGCTGGCCGCCCGCGACGCCGACTTCGCCGATGTCGCGCTGACCGGTGCCGAACTGGCCGGCGCCGATCTCACCGGGGCCCGGTTCAACCGCTGCGACCTGCCGGGCGCAGGGTTGACCGAGGCCCACCTCACCGGCGCGTCCATCAGCTCCAGCAGCCTGCGCGGCGCCGCCCTGCGCGGCGGCCACGGCGAGAACCTGCGCCTGGTGGAGAGCGACCTGTCCGACGCGGACCTGAGCGGATTCACCGGCCGCTGCCTGACCGCCCGCGACGTCAACCTGGCCCGAGCGAACCTGCGCCACGCGAACCTCTACCGCGCCATGATCACCGGCGACCCGCCGCGTGCCATGAGCCTGCGCGGCGCGGTCCTGGAGGGCGCCACGCTCGTCCAGGCGTACCTCGCCGCGGATCTGCGCGGGGCCGACCTGCGGAACGCCAACTGTGCCTACAGCCGGTTCAGCCAGTCCGACCTCAGCGGCGCGCGTCTGGACGGCGCGAACATGTACCAGTCCACCTGGATCAAGGTCCCGGTCAGGGACGCCGTGCTCACCGGGGTCCGTGCCCCCGTGTTCGCCAACCGCTGCCCGGGCCTGCCGGAGGCGCTGCACCGCGCCGGCGGACCGGCCGCGGCGGAGTTCACCGCGTTCCTGGAGGGCTTCGACGCCGCTCTGGCAGCCGGCCGCAAGGGCTCCACATGACCCGCGTACTGATCGTCGCGGCTCACCCGGACGACGCCGAACTCGCGCTCGGCGGCACCATCGCCCGGCTCACCGAGCGCGGGGACGAGGTCACCGTCGCCCTGTTCACGGTGTCCGAGACCACGAGCACGCAGAACCGCGACCGCCGCGCCCTGCGGATCGCCGCGGCCGAGGCAGCCGCGCAGACGCTGGGGCACCGCCTGCACTGGCTCGGGGACGGCCGGTACGACCAGGTCGAGGACATCCCCGAGTACCGGGCCGTCGGCCTGCTCGACGACCTGGTCGCCGAGGTCGAGCCCGACACCCTGCTCACCCACTGGGACGGCGACTCGCACGGCGACCACGTCCGGGTCGCCCGCGCGGCGATCGCCTCATCGCGCCGCTGGCCGCAGACCGCGCTGCTGCAGTTCGGCCCGAACGAGCACCGCACCGTGCGCCACGCGGAGTTCGTCCCCACCCTCTACGTCCCCACCGTCGCCCAGCTTCCCCGCAAGCTGCGGGCGCTGGCCTGCTACGCCTACCCCGGGCAGGGATTCCGCGCCTTGGACCCCGACGCCGTCGAGCTCCTCGACCGGGCCCGCGGGGCCGCCGTGGGGCTGGCCGCGGCGGAAGGCCTGCGTCTCGTCCGCCACTGTCTCACCCCCGGCCGTCCGCTCCTCTGAGTGCCCGACTCTGAGTCGCCGACCCTTCACACCAAGGGAGTCACCGCTATGACGATACTGACCATCGAGGAGCTGCCGACCCGGCCCGGTCCCGGCACCGGCCCCGCCGACCTCGCCCCGACCCACCGCGAGGACCTGCTGTCCCTGCGCACGACGGCCTGTGTCTGGGGGCTGGGCCACATCGGCTGGTCCACCGTCGAGGCACTGCGCGCCGAAGGCGTCGCGGTCGTGGGCTACGACGTCGATGCCCAGCAGGTCGCGGAGCGACGCAGGTGTGCAGCCGAGCAGGCCGGGCCGGTGCCCCAGGTGACCACGGAGCTCACCCGGGCCCTGAAGGACGACGTCGGGGTGCACTTCATCGCGGTTCCCACCGAACGTGAGGCGCAGCCGCTGACCGACATTCTGGTGGAGGTCGTCGCCGCGATCGTCGCCGCGACCGCGGCCCGGCAGCCCGGCCGGCCACCGCTGGTGGTCATCGAGTCCACACTGACCCCCGGCACCGTCGAGGACCTGCTGCTGCCGATCATCACCACGGCCGGTCTGGTGCCCGACCGGGACCTGCTGGTCGCCCTCGCGCCGCGCCGCGACTGGTTCCTGGTTGAGGGCTACGGACTGCGGGACCTCGACCGGATCTACTGCGGCATCGGCGCGCGCTCGGCCGCCGCCGCCGAGGACGTCCTCTCCCTGATGTGCGACACGCTGCACCGCGCGCCCAGCCACGTCGAGGGCGAACTCGTCAAGTGCGTCGAGAACGCCTACCGCCATGTGGAGATCACACTCGCCAACCAGCTCAGCCTGGCGTATCCGCACGTCGACATGGTGGAGGTGCTGCGGCTGGCCGGCACCAAGTGGAACATCGGCACGTTCCACCCGAGCTTCGGCACCGGCGGCTACTGCATCCCGCTCTCCAGCCGGTACCTGCTCAAGGGCGCCACCGACGCGGGACAGCTGACGCTGCTCAGCGACGCGGTCGAGACGGACATGCGGATGCGCGGGCTGGTCGCCGAGGCGGTCGCGGCCCGGGGGCCCGTCCTGGTGCTGGGACTCGCCTACAAGGGCGGGATCAAGGTGTCCACGCTCAGCCCCACCGTGCGGATCACCGAGGAACTGCGCAGACTGGGAGCCCCGGTGAGCGTGCACGATCCCCTGTACAGCGCCGAGGAGATCGACCGGTTGCTGGGCCCCGGCACCGCCACCACCGACCTTGCGCAGGCCTTCCGGAAGGCCACCACCGTGCTGGTCGTGCCCGACCACCCGCAGTTCCGCTCCGAGCCCTACCTGGGGCTGCTGGCCGAGCCGCGCGAGCACTCCCTGCTGGTGCTGGACAACCACGGGGTGTGGGCGGACCAGCCGTGGGCCGACCACATCGTGTACCGCAGGGCCGGCGGAGCCTCCTGGCTGGCCGCCGCCCCGAATGGCTCGGCGGACCCGCGATGAGCACCGCCGCTCCGGCCACCGCCCGCTACCGGACGTCCCCGTGACGGCCGGCCCCCGCCGGGTCCGGCTGCGCGACGCCGGCCCCACCGTTTTCACGCAGATGTCGCAGCTCGCCGGCCTGCACGGCGCGATCAACCTCGGCCAGGGCTTCCCGGACACGCCGGGACCGGCTGTCGTGGTCGACTCCGCCGTGGCGGCCCTGCGCGCCGGGCACCACCAGTACCCGCCGGTGCCCGGTCTCCCTGCACTGCGCGAGGCCATCGCCGCACACCAGCGCAGCTGGTACGGAATCGAGTGGGACCCCGCACGCGAGGTGGTGGTGACCACCGGTGCGTCCGAGGCACTGGCGGCGGCGCTGCTCGCCCTGGTCGGGCCGGGCGACGAGGTGATCGTCCTGGAGCCGTACTACGACTCCTACGCCGCCTGCGTGGAGCTGGCCGGGGCCACCCTGGTCCCCGTGCGGCTGACCCCGCCCGCGTTCGCCTTCGATCCGGCCGCATTGCGGGCGGCCGTGACACCCCGCACGAAGGTGCTGCTCCTCAACACGCCGCACAACCCCACCGGGACCGTGCTACCCCCGCAGTCCCTGCGGCAGATTGCCGAAACGGCCTGTGCCCACGATCTGCTGGTCATCGCCGACGAGGTCTACGAGCATCTGGTCTACGAGGGGTCGCACCTGCCCATCGCGGCGCTGCCGGGCATGACCGAGCGGACCCTGACCATCGGCTCGGCGGGCAAGACCTTCTCCTTCACCGGGTGGAAGGTCGGCTGGGCCACCGGCCCTGCGGACCTGGTCGAGGCGGTCACCGCGGTCAAGCAGTATCTGTCGTTCAGCTCCGGCACCCCGTTCCAGCACGCCGTGGCCGAGGCCCTGAGCCTGCCGCCCGTCCACGTCATGGCGCTGCGCGACTCGTTGCGGGAGCGCCGCGACCGGTTCGTCGCCGGCCTGCGGGACGTCGGCTTCGCCGTCCACGTCCCGCAGGGCACGTACTTCGTGACGGCCGACATCCGCCCGCTCGGGGAGGTCGACGGCCTTGCCTTCTGCCGCTCGCTGCCCGCCCGCTGCGGGGTGGCGGCCGTCCCCAACCAGGTGTTCTACGCAGATTCGGGCGCCGGCCGGCCCTACGTCCGGTTCGCCTTCTGCAAACAGCAGGCGGTACTCGACGAGGCGCTCAGCCGACTGGCCGCCCTGCGCGGCGGCAGCTCTCCCGCATCCACCCTCCCTACGGAAGAGGCGAGTTCGTGACGACAACGGCCGACCGTTCCCCAGGCAGCCAGCTCGACGCTCGCCAAGCCGAGCTGGCCGCCAACCTGCGGGCCGTCACCGCGCGGGTCGAGGCCGCTGCGGCCGACTGCGCCCGCGATCCGCGCGACATCACCGTGGTGGCCGTCACCAAGACCTGGCCCGCCTCGGATGTCCGCCTGCTGCACGGGCTCGGGGTCCGTCACGTGGGCGAGAACCAGGACCGCGAAGCGGCGGCCAAGGCAGCGGACTGCGCTGACCTCGCCGAGCCGCTGCACTGGCACTTCGTCGGCACGCTCCAGCGCAACAAGGCCGCGTCCGTCGCCCGGTATGCCGATCTCGTGCACTCCGTCGATCGTCCGACGCTGGTGACTGCGCTCTCACGGGCGGCGCTGGCCGCCGGGCGGACCGTCCCCTGCCTGATCCAGGTCAGTCTCGACGGGGATTCGCGCCGCGGCGGAGTACCGGCCGACGACCTGCCGGCCCTGGCCGAGGTGTTGGCCGCAGCTCCCGGCCTGGAACTGGCAGGAGTCATGGCGGTGGCCCCGCTGGGCGCGTCGGCGCACGCCTCCTTCGCACGGCTGGGGGAACTCTCGGAGCGGCTGAGAGACGACCATCCGCAGGCCACCGTGATCTCCGCCGGCATGAGCGGTGATCTGGAGGCAGCCGTCGCCGCCGGCGCGACCCATCTGCGGGTGGGCTCCGCGCTCCTCGGCGGACGCGGCTACCCCGTGCCCGCCCGCGTGCCGGAGATGAGCGCATGACCCGCCGACCTGTCGCCCCCGCACAGCTGTCCGACTCCTTCCGTGCGTTGCTGCGCAGCCCCAGCACGGGCGGTGAGCTGCACTGGGCGGAGCCGTGCGTCCTCACCGACGGCGAGTCGCTCTGGCCCTGCCTGGAGGGCATCCCCTACCTGCGCCTGGGGCGAGACGCCCTGCGCGCCGCAGCGGTCGCCGCCATCCGCGCCGGGGACCTGCCCGGCGCGCTGGCCATGCTGCTGTGCGACCGCAAGGACGACACCATCCCGCCGGCCGATCCCGAGGCGGTGCGCGAGCTGGTCGACTGCGCGGGGACCGCCGCCGAGGCGATGGCCGCCCTCGGCTACGGCGGCCTCGCCCCCTACTTCCTGCACCGCTGGTGCCAGCCGACCTATCTGAGCGGGCTGGCCCTGCTGGAAGAGCACGCTCCGGCCGGTGGCACCCTCTTCGAAGTCGGTTGCGGGGCGGGCCACTTCCTTCGCACCTGGCTGGAGCGCTCGGGACCCGCGATCGGGTCCGATCTGGTGTTCTCCCATCTGTGGCTCGCCCGGGTGTTCGTCGCCCCCCAGGCCCACCTGGTCTGCTTCGACGCCGAGGGTTCCTTCCCGCTCGCCGACGGCGTGGCCGAGGTCGCCCTGAGCCACGACAGCTTCCACTACTTCCGTGACAAGAAGCACGTCCTGGACGAGCTGCTGCGGATCGGCGGCACCGGACCGGTGCTGCTGGGACATGTCCACAATGCCTCCTACGACAACTTCTCCGCAGGGCTGCCGCTGCCCACTGACCGTTACACCGCCACCGTGCACCCGGACCTCTGCTACGACGACGCCGCGCTCACCACCGCGGCGCTCGACGGGAAGGCGGCGTCCCCGCAGAGCGCCGAGGCGTTGCGCGAAGTGGCGGCACTGGCCTTCGCCTGCCGCACGACCGGCTCGCCGACGGCGCCCGGACAGCTCACCAGTCCGGTGCCCGGACGCCCGCTGACGGTCAATCCGCTCCTCGGCGACGACGGTCCGCGCTGGCCCGACGAGAAGTTCGCCCGCGAGTTCACCGATGGCTGGTCCTATCTGCGCGACCTCGCCAGACCCGACGAGGCGACGGTGACCGCAGCGCGCGGGGGCCTCGTCGACCGCGACCCCGAAGTCGCGCGCCTCGCAGCCCGGCGCGTGTTCCTGGACCTCCCGGAAGGCTGGATCTGAGATGAGCCCCACAACCCCGCCCAACGTCCTCCCGCCGGTCACGCCGGTCCCGCTCGTCCCGCTCGTCCCGCTCACGAGCCTCCCGGACTCGTGCGTGGCAGGCCCTGGAGTCCGTATCCATGCCCGGCGGCTGACCGTCGGTGAAGGTGTCAGGATCGGCGCCGGCACCACCATCGTGGGCGATGACGTGGTGCTGGGCGACGGGACGACCATCGGGGACGGCGCCGATCTGCGCGCCTCGGCACTGCACGTCGGCGTCGGCTCGGA
This sequence comes from Streptomyces sp. NPDC102258, assembly GCF_055584685.1. NCBI lineage: Bacteria > Bacillati > Actinomycetota > Actinomycetes > Kitasatosporales > Streptomycetaceae > Streptomyces > Streptomyces sp. NPDC102258. The sequence goes on along the minus strand of NZ_JBVJLO010000031.1, from coordinate 16,949 downwards.
GGTCGGCCCCCGGGTCCGGGTGCTGGTCGCCGAGCGCTTCGCGGTCGCAGCTGCCGCGCGTATCGGTCCTGACGCACAGATACTGTGCCGCGACTTCGTCGCCGGGCGGCTGTTCTACTTCGGCGACGGCGCACGCGTCGGTTACGGCGGGACGACGACCTCCACCGCCCGGGTCGCGATCGGTGACCGGGTGACGATCGGTCAGCACACCATCCTGAACGCGAACCACGAGATCACGGTGGGCGACGGCGTCGGCACCGGGTCCTACCTGGCCGTCTGGACTCATGGCTACCACTTCGGCCACGGCCCCCTCAACGGGACCCAACCCGCCTACGCTCCGGTCCACATCGGACGCGACGTCTGGCTCGGCTACCACGTCACCCTGCTGCCCGGCGCCCACATCGGGGACGGCACCGTGGTGGCGGCCGGCTCGGTCGTCACCGCCCCGATTCCCGCCGCCGTGCTGGCGGGCGGAGTTCCCGCCCGGGTGAAGCGGCAGCTCGACCTGAGCCCCGTCGCCGACAAGCAGGCTCATGACGCTGTCCTGGAAGTACTGCGCGCCTGGCACACCGAGCTCGACTGGAAGGGGTGCCAGGTCCAGTGGCAGGAGTGCCCGAACGCCTTGGCCGCACTGACTGTCAGCCTGCCGGACGGCTCCCACCGCACCCAGGTGCTCTTGCTCGCCCCGGGCGCTGATGGGCCCGCCGCCCCGCCGGCCGCCCCGCCCGATGGAGAGGCCCTCGCGATCATCACGCTGACCGACAGCGGTGCCACGATGCGGACCGACGGCCCGGTCGCCCTGTTCGAGCTGCGCTCCGGACAGTTGTCGGGCCACACCTCGCCGGTCATCGAGGACCTGCGTGACCAACTGCGACGGCACGCGATGCCGTGCGGCGACGACCGCAGCTTCTCCTCGATCGAACCCAGCGCGTTCGCCCGGCTCAGGGGAGCCGCCGTATGACACCGGTCGGCCCCCGGCGGGAGCCCGCAGTCATCGGCCTGCTCGGCGGCATGAGCTGGCCCTCCACGATCACCTACTACCGGGCGATCAACGAGGCGGTCGCCGGCCGACTCGGCGGCTCGCACTCCGCGCGCATCGTGGTCTGGTCCCAGGACTATGCCGAAGTGGAACAGCGGCAGTTGGCCGAGGACTGGCAGGGAGCGGGAGAGTTGCTCGCCCTCGGAGCCCGGCGGCTGGAGGCGGCGGGCGCGGACCTGCTGGCCATCGCCTGCAACACCATGCACCGGGTGGCCGACGCCGTACAGGCCGCCAGCAGCCTGCCGCTGATCGACATCGTGGAGGTGACAGCGGAGGCCGCCGATGACCGCGGCATCACCCGCGCCGCGGTGCTGGGGACCCGCTTCACCGCCGAGGGCGGCCAGTTCGCGCGCGCCCTGACCGCTCGAGGCATCGAACCGGTACTGCCCACCCCCGGGGACCAGGCGCTGATCGATCGCCTCATCTACGAGGAGTTGTGCCTGGGAACCATCAGCGCCTCGGCCTCAGCGGCGTTCCGCGACCTGCGGGCCCGGCTGCGTGCCGACGGCGTCGACGGTGTGCTCCTCGCTTGCACCGAACTCGGCCTGCTGCTGACCCCGGCCGAACGCGCCGCACGGGAGCTGATCGACACCGTCGAGGCCCACGTCGACGCGTTGGTGAACGCCTCCCTTACGGCTGAACCGACTCGGTGACGGCCACCTTCCCGGACGGTAGGCGTCCCACGCCGTCGGCACTATGGGGATCGAGATCAGCGGCTGGCCGCGCGGCCCCTTCGCACATCATCCGGGCCAGGCCCGGGTCGCCGGCGAGCGATTCGGAGGCGCCGTCGAGGACGTGGTACATCGCCTGGTAGTCGGTGAGGCTGAGGATCACCAGGTCACTCGCTTCGAGCGCCTCGCCGGGAGTCGCCGCGAGCGTTGCTCCGTCGGTCACGACGCCGTCGGCCCGGCCGGCGGTGCGGTTCCAGACGGTGACCGGGTGGCCGGCGGTGAGGAGGACGCGTGTCATCGCCTGACCCATCGGGCCAAGCCCGATCACGGTCACAGGGTTGTCGTGCCTGGTGGTGGGGTTCTGTTGTTCGTTCACCCCTCCGCTCGGGCCGCTCGGCGCCTGGGGGGCTGAACGGATGCGCCGCGAAGGCCACGACACGGTCGAGGTAGTCGAGACCTCACGCGGCTGAGCGTCCCGGCCATCGACCCTGTGCGTGCGCGCCCCTCCTGAGGATGGTGGCCTGGCCGAGGGGCGCCGCCTAGCCAGGGAGCCGGGCCAGGGTGTCACAGGGCTCCGGCGTCCCGGGCTGTCCAGGCGCTCGGGTAGATCGGGCGGAAGCCCAGCTCCCGGCGGATCCGTTGGTTGGACGTGATCCCGAACCACGGGTCGGGGTCCTTGAGGTCGTGGAGTCCGGCGGGGACCTCGACGCCGTTGAGCTGGTAGAGCTCGACCGTCGTGACGGGGGCGTCATCGGCGATGTTGTAGATCCGGCCGGCGATGCCGGGCGCGTACAGCAGACGCATCAGGCCCTGGGCGACGTCGGCGTGGTGGGCCATCTGAAGGCGCTGGTGCGGCGCCCACCGGGATGCCCAGTGCAAGGAGTCGGTGAGGTGCGGGTCGCCCTCGCCGTAGACGAAGGGGAGCCGTCCGATGCGTACGTCCAGGCCCTTGAGGGCGAGCAGTTCGCGCTCGGCCTCGGCCTTGGACTCGGGGTAGGCGCCCCACATCGCGCCGCCCGGCCGGCTCTCGTCCTCCTCGGTCAGCGGGCGGCCCCGTCCGACGCCGTACACGTTGTTCGTGCTGACCTGCACGAACCGCTCCACGCCCAGGGCCCGCGCGGCGCGGCCCAGGGCCACCGCCGCGTCCCGGTTGACGGCCCACGCCTCCTCGTCCGGCACCCCGCGGAAGGAGGCGGCGACGTTCACGACGGCGCCCACGCCGGTGAGCGCCTTGCCGAGTGTCTCCTCGTCCCGCATGTCTCCTACGGCCACCTGGGCGCCCAGCTCCGCGAAGCGCTCGCCGCGGGCCGCGTCTCGTACCAGGACTCGCACCTGCTCGCCCGGCTGCCGCTGGGCCAGCAGCCTCGGTACGAAGCGGCGTCCGACCTGTCCCGTCGTACCGGTCACCAAGGTCAGCATGATGTGCTCCTCACGCAGTGTGTCGCCTGTCGTCGAGACCAGCCTCGGCCGGTGCGGGGGGCGAGGGGGAGAGACCTGTTCATCAGGGGATCGGGAGTCCCTGGATAAGCCGGCCGGCCTCCCGCACCCTGGAAAGGTGAACCGAGCCGAACTCGCCGACTTCCTGCGCCACGCCCGCGCCCGCCTGAACCCCTCCGACGTGGGGCTCACGGCCGGCACCCGGCGCCGTACGCCGGGGCTGCGCCGCGAGGAGGTGGCCCAGCTGGCCGGCATGTCGGTGGACTACTACACACGGCTGGAACAGTCCCGGGGCCCGCGCCCGTCCCGCCAGATGCTCACGGCGCTGGCCCGGGCGCTGCGGCTGACGGAGGACGAACGCGACCACCTCTTCCACCTCACCGGTGAGCAGCCGCCACGCCGGGAGGCGACCAGCACGCACGTGCGTCCGGGCCTGCTCCTGGTGCTGGACCGGCTGCACGACACCCCGGCGATGGTGGTGACCGACTGCGGCGAGGTCCTGGCCCAGAACGCGCTGTCGCGGGCGCTGAGCGGAGACGTCCTCGCCCGCCCGCCCCGAGGGCGCAACATGATCCGCCGCTTCTTCCTGGACCCGGCGGCCCGGGAACTGTTCCCGCCCGAGGACCGCCCGGAGCGCGCCCGCGAGCAGGTGGCCGGCCTGCGAGCGGTGTCCTCGGCCCGCCCCGCGGACCCCGAACCCGCCGCTCTCATCGCCGAACTACGCGCCACGAGCGAGGAGTTCGCCCACCTCTGGGACGAACACGAGGTGGCCGTACGCCGCGCCTCCACGAAGCGCTTCCGACACCCGGCGATCGGCATTCTCGAACTCGACTGCGAAGTCCTCGTCAACTCCGACCACAACCAGCAGCTCGTCATCCACACGGCCCGCCCGGGCACGGAATCGTACGAGCGCTTGCAGTTGCTGCGGGTGGTGGGCATGCAGGACCTGACGCCGACGGGCTCCTGACCGCGTACCCACCGCCTCTGACGCGAGCTCGGCCTCTTCCTCGCCCGTTGCGACCTGGACCGTCTGCCGCCCGTCAGCGCGCTTCAGGGGTGGGGCAGGGTGGTGAGGCGGTGGAGGGCGGTGGCGGAGGGGGTGTGGGGGGTGGGGGACAGGATCAGGAGTTCCAGGCCTGGTTCGTGGGGGAGGGCGAAGTTCTCGTGGTGTAGTTCCAGCGGGCCGACCAGGGGGTGGCGGTACCGTTTGGGGCCGTGGGTACGGGCGCGTACGTCGGCGCGGGCCCAGAGGCGGCGGAAGCGTTCGCTGCCCATGGCCAGTTCGCCGATCAGGGAGGTCAGGCGGGGGTCTTCGGGGTACTTGCCGGCGGACAGGCGCAGGTGCCCCACCACGTCGCGGGTGCATGTCTCCCAGTTCGCGTAGAGGCCTCGTTCGGCTTCCTCCAGGAAGATGTGCCGGGCGGTGTTCAGGCCCGGTATCGGCCGGCCGTAGAGGAGTCCGGCGAGGCGGTTGCCGGCGAGGGCGTCCAGGCGGTGGTTCATGATCAGCGCGGGGGCGTCGGTGACCAGGTCGAGGACGCGCAGCAGTTCCGGCCGGACGCGTCCGCCCGGTGTCTTCGCGCGGCGGCGGCGCTGGCGGGCGAGCCGGTCGAGGTGCCCGCGTTCGGTCTCGTCCAGGGCGAGGGTGCGGGCGAGGGCGTCGAGGACCTGTTCGGAGGGCTGGGTCGCGCGGCCCTGTTCCAGGCGTACGTAGTAGTCGACGCTGACGCCCGACAGGTGGGCGACCTCTTCGCGGCGCAGCCCCTCGACCCGGCGGCGGCTGTCGGCGGGGATGCCGACGGATGCGGGGTCGACGCGGGAGCGCCGGGTCCGCAGGAAGCCGGCAAGATCGTCCATGGCTCCAGTATCGCCCCGGTGGCGCCGGTGATCGCCTCGGTGAGGCCCGTGAGGGTGGCCCTGTCAGGACCAGGAAGTCCGGTCCGACGGAAGGAGCGTCCCTGAACGCTTCGGCGCCGGACGGTCAGGATCGGGGCAGTCGATTTTTTGGGAGTGATCGTGAAGACGCTGATCGTCCATGCCCACCCGGAGCCGAAGTCGCTCAACAGCTCGCTGAAGGACCTCGCGGTGTCCACGTTGGAGGCTGCCGGGCACGAGGTGCGGGTGAGTGATCTGTACGCGATGGGCTGGAAGGCGGTGGTGGACGCCGCGGACTACGGCCCCGAGGCGTCGAGTCCGCTGCGGGTCGCGGCGGATTCGGGGCGCGCCTTCGTCGCCGGGACGCTCACGCCGGACGTCCGCGCGGAGCAGGAGAAGCTGCTGTGGGCCGACACGGTCGTCTTCCAGTTCCCGCTGTGGTGGTACTCGATGCCCGCGATCCTCAAGGGCTGGGTGGACCGGGTGTTCACGTACCGCTTCGCGTACGGCGTCGGCGAGCACAGCGAGACCGCGTACGGGGAGCGCTTCGGCGAAGGGACCCTGGCGGGCCGGAAGGCCGTTCTGTCGGTGACCGTCGGCGGTCCGGAGCCGCATTACGCCGCTCGTGGGATCAACGGGCCGATCGATGATCTGCTGTTCCCGGTGCACCACGGCATCCTCTTCTACCCGGGCATCGAGGTGCTGCCGCCGTTCGTGGTGTACGGGGCGGACCGGATGACCGGGGAGGAGTACGCGGTCGCCGCCAAGGCCTGGGAGGAGCGGCTGCTCACCTTGGAGTCGACGGAGCCGATCGCGTTCCGGCGGCAGAACTTCGGGGACTACGAGATCCCCTCGCTGCGTCTGAAGGAGGGGCTGGAGCCCGCGGGGCGGACGGGGTTCGGGTTGCACGTGCGCGGCTGAGGGGCCGAGGGAGGGGCGTGTGAGGCCGGCTCAGGTGGTGGTGGTCGGCCGGGGGGGGTCGGCGGACTTGCACTTCGGCGGGGTCCAGGGGCTGGTCATCACCGGCCCCGGGACCGAGCCGGAGCCGGTCCTCAACCGGCCCCAGGCGCTGCTGGTGTGGCCGGACGGGTACGTGGCCTGGGCGGCGGGGTGCGCGTTCAGCCGGTGGGCTCCGTGGGGGTGTCGGGCTTCGTGTAGAGGATGTCGCGGGCCTGTTCCGCGGCGCGGGCGATGCTCTCGCTGACGAAGTCGAGGAAGCGGGAGATGTTCTCCAGGCGGGTGCCGGCCGGAGTGGCGGGGCCGAGGACGGCGGCGCCCTGACGGGTGGTCTCGACGATCTGGGCGGTGGAACGGGCGCTGGCCATCATCGACTGGTACCAGATGTCGTCGTCCACGACGTAGCGCTCGCGGCGGCGTTCGTCGCGTTCGCGGCGGATGAAGGCCTGTTCGTCCAGGAAGGCGACCGCCTTGGAGATGGAGGCCGGGCTGACCTGGAGACGCTCGACGAGTTCGGCCGCGGTGAGGCTGCCGGTGTCGGCGAGGGTGAGGCTGGCGAGGACCCGGGCCATCATCTTGGGCATGCCCGAGGCCATGACGGCGGTGGTGAACGTCTCCTCGTACTCGCGCACGGCCTCCGGGTCGCGCCCGTAGGCCCGTTCGGGCGTGTGCGGTCCGCGGGGGGCGGCCTTGCGCCGCTGGGCGCGGCGTTCCGTGGCGCGGTGGGCGAGGTCGGCGCGGTAGGCGGTGGGGCCGCCGTTGCGCATGACTTCGCGGGTGATCGTCGAGGTCGGGCGGTCGAGGCGTCGGGCGACCTCCGCGTAGGCGAGGCCGTCGGCCAGTCCCAGCGCGATCTGCTGACGTTCCTGCTGGGTGAGTCTGCCTCCCGGCATCGGCGTCTCCTTCGTGGTGCGTGGTGCGTGGTCGTGGTTCGTCGGCCGGGGGCGGGCCGTGGGACGTGGGCCCGAGCATAGCGTTCAGTTGCAATCCATTGCAACGGAGGGTGAGGTTCTGTTGCGTTAGATGGGAGGTCGTTGCAATGAAATTGCGGCTACTAGCTGGGGTTATTGGGTTTTGACGCAACGAGGCTGTTGCGGGGAGCGTGAACGCAACGTAGCGTTTTATGCATCGGAAACAGCGAGTCGCAGGAGAGAAACGATGCAGAAGTACGACACCCCCGCCCCCGTCTCCGTCATCCTGGACGTCCCCGCCGGGAACATCCGCTTCCTCGCCGCCGACCGGGTGGACACCGTGGTCGAGGTCCGCCCCGCGAACGCGTCGAAGAGCCGGGACGTGAAGGCGGCGGAGCAGACCACGGTCGCCTGCGCCGACGGCGTCCTGCGGATCAGCGCCGCCCCGGCCAGGCACCAGCTGCTCGGCCCGTCCGGGTGCGTCGAAGTGACGGTCCAGCTGCCGGCCGGATCGCGGGTGGAGGCGAAGACCGCCGCCGGGGAGCTGCGGGGCGTGGGCCGACTGGGCGAGGTCGTCTTCGAAGCGGCGCAAGGTTCGGTGAAGCTCGACGAGACCGCCGGGGCGCGCCTGGTCCTGATGGCCGGTGACGTGTCGGTGGGCCGGCTCGGCGGTTCGGCTGAGATCAGCACCCAGAAGGGCGACATCAGCGTCACGGAGGCCCTGGGCGGCAAGGTCGTCCTGACCACGCAGGCCGGTGACCTGAGCATCGGCGCCGCTCGCGGGGTGTCCGCCTCCCTGGACGCCGGGACCGGCTCCGGCCGTATCCACAACAGCCTGACCAACGCCGACGGCGCCGACGCCGTCCTCGTCGTCCACGCGACCACCGGCTACGGCGACATCACCGCCCGCGGCCTGTGAGCGAGAAGGAGCCCCCTCGCATGAGCGACCTGGCCATCGCCGCGCACGGACTGCGCAAGTCCTACGGCGACAAGACCGTCCTCGACGGCATCGACCTGGCGGTCCCCGCCGGCACGGTGTTCGCGCTGCTCGGCCCGAACGGTGCCGGGAAGACCACCGCGGTCAAGATCCTCTCCACCCTCGTCGGCGCCGACGCCGGTGAGATCCGCGTCGGCGGCCACGACGTCGGAGCGGACCCGCAGGCCGTCCGTTCCGTGATCGGTGTCACCGGGCAGTTCTCCGCCGTCGACGCTCTGATCACCGGCGAGGAGAACATGCTCCTCATGGCCGACCTGCACCACCTGACCAAGGCCGAGGGACGGCGGGTCGCCGCCGAACTCCTGGAGCGCTTCGACCTGGTGGAGGCCGCGAAGAAGCCCGCGTCCACGTACTCGGGCGGGATGAAGCGGCGCCTCGATATCGCCATGACCCTGGTCGGGAACCCGCGGATCATCTTCCTGGACGAGCCGACCACCGGCCTGGACCCCCGCTCCCGGCACACCATGTGGCAGATCGTCCGCCGCCTGGTGAACGACGGCGTCACCGTCTTCCTCACCACCCAGTACCTGGAGGAGGCCGACGAACTCGCCGACCGCATCGCCGTGCTCCACGACGGCGGGATCGCGGCCGAGGGCACCGCCGCTGAACTCAAGCGCCTGGTCCCCGGCGGCCATGTCCGGCTGCGCTTCACCGATCCGGTCGTCTACCGCTCCGCCCTCCTCGCCCTGGACGGGGCGGCCGGCGACGACGAGGCGCTGGCGGTGCGGATCGCCGGCGACGGCAGCCAGCGCCACCTGCGCGCCGTCCTGGACCGGCTCGACGCGGCCGGCATCGAGGCGGACGAACTGACCGTGCACACCCCCGACCTCGACGACGTCTTCTTCGCCCTCACCGGCGACGGCGCCCGGGTCCCCAGCCAGTCCGGTCAGTCCGGTCAGGCCCGTCAGTCCCGTCAGTCCGAGGAGAACGTCCGATGAGTTCCCTGTCCCTCGCCGTGCGCGATTCGTCCACGATGCTGCGCCGCAACCTCCTGCACGCGCGCCGCTACCCCTCCCTCACGCTGAACCTGCTGCTCACCCCGATCATGCTGCTCCTGCTCTTCGTCTACATCTTCGGAGACACCATGAGCGCGGGGATCACGGGCGGAGCCCCCGACCGCTCGGCGTACATCGCCTACCTCGTGCCCGGTCTGCTCCTCATGACCATCGGCAGCACCACGATCGGCACCGCGGTCTCCGTCTCGAACGACATGAGCGAAGGCATCATCGCCCGCTTCCGCACCATGGCCATCCACCGTCCCTCGGTGCTCGTCGGGCACGTCGTCGGCAGCGTCCTGCGGTCGGTCGTCAGCGTGGTCCTGGTCGGCGCGGTCGGTGTGGCCATCGGCTTCCGCTCCACGGACGCCACCGCCCTGGAGTGGCTGGCGGCCCTCGGGCTGCTCGTCCTGTTCGCCCTGGCGTTCACCTGGATCGCCGTCGGCATGGGTCTGGTCAGCCCGACGGCGGAGGCGGCGAGCAACAACGCCATGCCGCTCATCCTGCTGCCGCTGCTGTCCAGCGCCTTCACACCCACCGCGTCGATGCCCGGCTGGTTCCAGCCGATCGCCGCGTACCAGCCCTTCACGCCGGCCATCGAGACCCTGCGCGGTCTGTTGCTCGGCAGTGAGATCGGCGCCAACGGATGGCTCGCCGTCGGCTGGTGCGTGGGGCTCACGGTGCTCGGCTACTTCTGGTCCGCCGCCAGGTTCGCTCAGGACCCGCGGTAGGCGGCGGGCTCCGGCCGGTCCCCGGCCGGCTCCGGTCGGTCCCCGGCGGGCTCCGGTCGGTCCCCGGCGGATCGCGAGGCGGCCTTGAGCGGGCCACCAGCGCGGGCGCGCATGCTCCCACAGCAGGGACCGAACGATGTTCGAGCAGGCGCCGCACGGACGGTCCCGCCCCGCAGTACCCCCGTCCACCGAACCCCCGGGTGTCGCCTTCATGATCGAGAACCTCCTCACCACGCCGCGGAGTGGCCACCACACCCTCGGCCCGCGCCCCGACCCGCACCTCGGCCGGTACGCCGCGCGCACGGCCGGTATGACGGCCTCGGAGATCAGGGCGCTGTTCGCGGTCGCCAGCAGACCGGAGGTGGTCTCGCTGGCCGGCGGCATGCCGAACCTGGCGGCGCTGCCGCTGGAGACGCTCTCGGAGCAGGTCGCGTCGATCGTCGCGCAGGAGGGGCTGACGGCCCTGCAGTACGCGTCGGCGCACGGGCTGCCGCTGCTGCGGGAGCAGATCTGCGACGTGATGGCGCTGGAGGGCATCACGGCCCGTCCGGACGACGTGGTGGTGACGGTGGGCTCGCAGATGGGCCTGGACCTGGTGGCCCGGCTGTTCTGCGACCCGGGTGACGTGGTGGTGGCCGAGGGACCCTCGTACGTCGGTGCGCTGGGCTCGTTCGCCGCGTACCAGGCGCAGGTCGTGCACGTGGAGATGGACGAGCACGGCCTGGTGCCGGAGGGGCTGCGGGCGGCGCTGCGGCGGGCCGCGCAGACGGGTCGGCGGGTGAAGCTGCTGTACACGATCCCGAACTTCCACAACCCGGCCGGTGTGACGCTGGCGGTGGAGCGGCGGGCGGAGATCCTGGAGATCTGCCGCGCGTACGACGTGCTGGTGGTCGAGGACAACCCGTACGGTCTGCTCGGCTTCGACGGGCAGACGTATCCGGCGCTGCGCTCCCTGGACCCGGAGAACGTGGTGTACCTGGGCTCGTTCTCGAAGACGTTCGCCTCCGGGCTGCGGGTCGGCTGGGTGCTGGCGCCGCCCGCGGTGCGGGAGAAGCTGGTGCTGGCCACGGAGTCGGCGACGCTGTGTCCGCCGACGCTCAACCAGATGATGGTCTCGCGCTACCTGGCCACGCAGGACTGGCAGGGGCAGATCAAGACGTTCCGGGAGAACTACCGGGAGCGGCGCGACGCGATGCTGTCCGCGCTGGAGGAGTACCTGCCGCCGGGGTGTACGTGGACGAAGCCGGACGGCGGGTTCTACGTGTGGGTGACGGTGCCGGAGGGCGTGGACACGAAAGCGATGCTGCCGCGCGCGGTGGACGCCGAGGTGGCGTACGCGTCGGGGACCGGCTTCTACACGGACGGGTCCGGGCGGCGCCGGATGCGGTTGTCCTACTGCTATCCGACGCCGGAGCGGATCCGTGAGGGCGTCCGGCGGCTGGCGGGGGTGCTGGAGTCCGAGCTGGAGCTCGCGCACGCCTTCGCCGGCGGAGGCGGGGGCGGCGCGCATGCCTTGGAGCGCGTGGGCGGGTAAGGGGCCGGCGCTTATGGCGCTCCTATACTTCGGCGGATGGAAGAGATGACGGTACGGCGTGCCACCGGGCAGGACGCCGAAGTTCTCACCGCGTTGGTGCGGGAGTCGAGCGCCTACCGGGGGCAGTACGCCGCGATGATCGCCGGATACCGGGTCACGGCGGAGTACATCGAGCGCCACCGGGTCTTCGCGGCGGTCGACGGGTCCGGGCAGGTGACGGGTTTCTACTCCCTGGTGCTGGAACCCGCCGAGCTGGACCTGGCGTTCGTCTCGGACGGGGCGCAGGGGAAGGGCGTCGGCCGGCTCCTGGTGGAGCACATGACAGGCCAGGCCAGAGTGGCGGGCCTGACCGAGGTGCGGGTCGTCGCGCACCCCCCGGCCGAGCGGTTCTACCGGCGGCTGGGCGCCGTGCCGGTGGGGATGGTTCCGCCTTCGCCGCCGAAGGTGACCTGGGAGCGTCCGGAGTTGCGCTTCGTGCTGGGGGGCGGCCGGGCCTGAGCCCGGAGCTGCGCTTCGTCCGGGGCGGTCACGCCCGAAGCCGGAGCTGCGCTTCGTCGTGGCGGGCTGCCCCGTCCGGGGCGGGGGTTCAGACGCCGGTGGTGCCGTCGATGCCTTCGCGGAGGAAGTCGGCGTGGCCGTTGTGGCGGGCGTATTCGTGGATCATGTGGAGCATCACCCAGCGCAGCGAGGCGTCGAAGCCGCGGCGGCGTTCCCGGACGACCAGGTCGAGGGAGGGCGCCCGTTCCTCGATGCGGCGGGCGTGGCCGATCTCGGCCCGCCAGGCGTCGAACGCTGTCGCCGCGTCCGCGTCGGCGGCCTCGTACGCCGCCTGGAAGTCGAAGTCCTCGGACCACACCAGCGGGACGTCCTCGCCGTCGACCACCCGCCGGAACCAGTTCCGTTCGACTTCGGCCATGTGCCGGACCACGCCCAGCAGGCTGAGGGTGGAGGGCGGCATGGAGCGGGTGCGGAGCTGGTCGTCGGTCAGGCCGGCGCACTTGACTTCCAGGGTCTGCCGGTGGAAGTCCAGGTGGGCGCGGAGCATCTGCCGCTCGTCGGCGACGGTGGGCGGGGAGAGGCGTTCGATGGTCACGGCCCCGATCCTCTCAGCTGGGTTCGGGCGGCGGTGCGGGGGGTCTCGGGGAGGGGCCGGTTCAGCCGTGGGCGGCGGGGCGGGTGGCCTTGCCGTCCAGCCAGAGGGTGTCGGAGGCGTCGCGGTGGGAGCCCGTCGTGCCGACGTGCTTCGCGTCGATCTTCGCCCCGTGCTTGAGGACGTGGACCAGGGCCATGCCGTGGCCCCGCCCCAGGCCGTAGTCCTCCTTCAGCCACGCGAGGACGGTTCCCGCCTTGGTGGACGGGTCGGCGTAACCGCGCTCGCCGGCGAGGGCGACGAGCCGGCGGGGCGTCAGGCCCGTCTTGGTCTCGATGGTGTCGAGGTACGCCTGGAACGACATCTGTTCTCCCGGTGGGTGGTGCGTGGGTGGGTGGTGGGTGGGGCGCGGCGCGGTGTGCGTCCGGAGGGTGGACCTCGGGCGGCGCGGAAACTCATCGGTCACCCCGGAGATCTTTTCGGTGCGGGTGGTCTCTAGGCTGCTGCGGTGGGGGGTGTGCCGATGCGGAAGATGACCGCGTTCGGGTGGGTCGCGGGTGTCGTGGTTCTGGGCGGCGTCGTCGCCGGGGCGCAGGTCTTCGGGGGTTACCGGGTGCAGGCCGGGCCCTTCGCGGGCGGCGCGGCCTGTGCGGAGGCCGTCGCCGGGCTGCCCGGGCGGCTGGCGGGGCGGGAGCGGGACTCCGTCACGGGGGCGGGTGCGGCGGGGTGGGGCGACGGCGCCATCGTGCTGCGGTGCGGTGTGGAGCCGCCCGCCCCGACCATCGACAGCTGTGTGAACGTCAACGGCTTCGACTGGGTCCTCGACGACGAACGGGCCGAGCGGCGCGGGGAATGGGTGTTCACGACGTACGGGCGCGAGACGGCGGTGACGGTCGCGTTCAAGGGCGGGCAGGTGGCGGGTGACGCCCTGGTGGTGCTGAGCGGAAGTCTGCGGCATCTGGCGCAGCGGTCCCGGTGCCTGGGAGTGGACGACGTGGCAATCGGGTGACAGCCCGCCACGAGCGGGGCACGGGGGCGTTAGCAGGGGGACTTCCCCAATCGGGGCCCGTTATCCCTCAAGCGAAGGACTGCTGGAGAATGCTGAAGAAGATCATGACCGCTGCCGCGGTCTCCGCCGTTGCCGTCGGCGCGGGCGCGGCCATTGCGACTCCGGCCATGGCCATCGGCAATGACAACGGGATCAACACCGTCAACGGCAACGGTGCCCAGCAGATCTACGGCAACCAGAAGACCGCCGGTGACCTGAGCCCGCAGCTCGGCCTGGTCCAGGGCACCCTGAACAAGCCCTGCATCGGCCTGCCGGTCAAGGTCAACGCGCAGTCGCTGGTGGCGCTGGTCAACGTCGGCGTCCAGGACATCAACGTCCTGTCCAACCCGCAGAACCAGCAGTGCACCGAGAACTCCACCCAGGCCAAGGGCGACGAGCCGCTCTCCCACATCCTGGACAACATCCCGGTCCTCTCCGGCAACCTCTCCGCCAACAGCTGACCGGCCGGGAGGGCCGGCCGAGGGCGTCCGCACGAGCGCCCTCGGCCGGCCCTTCCGCATGTCCGGGGCCGGGTGAACTCGTTGGACAGCCGCCTCCTCTCCCCCAGATGATCTGATGGTCAGATGATCAAGGTGACGTGGATGGTCCGGATGGTCTGGTCCGGCCCGTCCGGCCCGTCACCGGACGAGGGAGAGAGAACGACGATGGACTCCGACGCGCTTGTGAGCGGAACCCTGAAGGTGCCCGGCGCCACCCTGCGCTACGAGCGGCGCGGCAGTGGCCCGGTGCTGCTGCTGATACCCGGGGGCGGAGCCGACGCCGCGCTGTACGCGGCCGTCGCGCCCGGCCTCGCGGCGGCCGGGTACACCGTCGTCTCCTTCGATCCGCGCGGCCAGTCGCGCAGTCCCCTCGACGGGCCGCCCGTCGACCAGCGGGCGGCGGACTGGGCCGACGACGCGTACCGCCTGCTGGAGCTGGTCTCCCCGGACGAGGCGGCGTACGTCCTCGGGTGCAGCGCGGGGGCGATCGCCGCGATCGAGCTGGTGGCCCGTCACCCGGAGCGGGTGCGCCGGGTGGTGGCGCACGAGCCGCCGCTGGTGGAGGTGCTGGAGGACCCGGCGCCGTACCGGGAACTCTTCGCGGAGGTCCGTACGCTGCTGCGCGCGCAGGGCGCGGGGGCGGCGATGGCGCGTCTCGGCGAGGGGCTGGGCGGCGGCCCGGACGAGGAAGCCTCTCCTGCCGAACTGCCGCCCGAGGTGCGGGAGATGACGCCGCGCATGTATGCCAACGTGCCCGCGTTCCTGGAGCACGTGCTGTGCCAGTTCACCTCCACCGAGCCGGACCTGGCGGCTCTGCGGCGGGCGGCCGGGCGGCTGGTGACGGCCGCCGGGCGGGACTCGCGGGAGCAGCCCGCGCTGTCGGGTCCGGCGCGGCGGCTGGCCGGGCTGACCGGGGCCGCCTTCGCGGAGTTCCCGGGCGGGCACCTGGCCTGTACGGAACGGCCGCGGGAGTTCGCGGCGCGGCTGTTGGAGGTTCTCGCGGACTGATGTCCCCTTCCGGCGTGTCAGCGGGGGACGGTCCAGGTGTCCTGGCCGGTGAGGAGGGTGGCGAGGTCGCCCTTGCCGTGGAGGTCGATGGCGGTGTCGAGCTGGTCTGACATGAGGGTGTCGTAGACGGGGCGGTTCGTGGTGGCGCGGAAGACGCCTATGGGGGTGTGGTGGAGGGTGTCGGGGTCCGCGAGGCGGGAGAGGGCGAAGGCGGTGGTGGGGGAGGCGGTGTGCGCGTCGTGGACGAGGATCCGGTGCTCGTTGTCCGGGGTGACCGTCACGACGTCCAGGTCGCCGGTGTGGGGGTCGCGGAGGACGCCCTTGGTGTGGTCGGGGCCGAAGCGGATGGGCTTGCCGTGTGCGAGGCGGATGACGGCTTCCTGGGCCTGTTCCTGGTCCTTGAGGATCTCGAAGGCGCCGTCGTTGAAGATGTTGCAGTTCTGGTAGATCTCGACCAGGGCGGTGCCGGGGTGGTCGGCTGCGGCGCGCAGGACTTCGGTGAGGTGTTTGCGGTCGGAGTCGATGGTGCGGGCGACGAAGCTCGCTTCGGCCCCGAGGGCGAGGGAGACGGGGTTGAAGGGGGCGTCGAGGGAGCCCATCGGGGTGGACTTGGTGATCTTGCCGAGTTCGGAGGTGGGGGAGTACTGGCCCTTGGTCAGGCCGTAGATCCGGTTGTTGAAGAGCAGGATCTTGAGGTTGACGTTGCGGCGCAGGGCGTGGATGAGGTGGTTGCCGCCGATGGAGAGGGCGTCTCCGTCGCCGGTGACGACCCAGACGGAGAGGTCGCGGCGGGAGGTGGCCAGGCCGGTGGCGATGGCGGGGGCGCGGCCGTGGATGGAGTGCATCCCATAGGTGTTCATGTAGTAGGGGAAGCGGGAGGAGCAGCCGATCCCGGAGACGAAGACGATGTTCTCCCTGGCCAGTCCCAGCTCCGGCATGAAGCCCTGGACGGCGGCGAGGACCGCGTAGTCACCGCAGCCCGGGCACCAGCGGACCTCCTGGTCCGACTTGAAGTCCTTGGCCGCGAGCGCCGCCTCCGCCCGGGGGATCAGGCTCAGTGCCTCAGTCATCGTTGGCCTCCTTGAGGACCGCGGCGAGCTGCTCCGCCTTGAAGGGCATGCCGTTGACCTGGGTGTGGGAACGGGCGTCCACCAGGTACCGGGCGCGCAGCAGGGTGGCGAGCTGGCCGAGGTTCATCTCGGGGACGACCACGCGCTCGTAGCGGGCGAGGACGGCGCCCAGGTTCCGGGGGAAGGGGTTGAGGTGGCGCAGGTGGGCCTGGGCGATGGCCGTGCCCTCGGCGCGCAGGCGGCGGACGGCGGCGGTGATGGGGCCGTAGGTGGAGCCCCAGCCCAGGACCAGGGTGCGGGCTTCGCCGGTGGGGTCGTCGACGTCCAGGTCGGGGACCTCGATGCCGTCGACCTTGGCCTGGCGGGTGCGGACCATGAGGTCGTGGTTGGCGGGGTCGTAGGAGATGTTGCCCGTGCCGTCCTGCTTCTCGATGCCGCCGATACGGTGTTCCAGGCCGGGAGTGCCGGGCACTGCCCAGGGGCGGGCGAGGGTCTCCGGGTCGCGTTTGTACGGCCAGAACACCTCCGTCCCGTCGGGCAGGGTGTGGTTCGGCCCCATGGCGAAGCGGGTGCGCAGGTCGGGCAGTTCGTCGGGGCGGGGCACCCGCCAGGGTTCGGAGCCGTTGGCCAGGTAGCCGTCGGAGAGCAGGAACACCGGGGTGCGGTAGGTCAGCGCGATCCGGACCGCTTCCAGCGTCGCGTCGAAGCAGTCGGCTGCGGTGCGGGGGGCGACGATCGGGACGGGGGCCTCGCCGTTGCGCCCGTACATCGCCTGGAGGAGGTCGGCCTGCTCGGTCTTGGTCGGCAGACCGGTCGAGGGACCGCCGCGCTGGATGTCCACGATCAGCAGCGGCAGCTCCAGCGACACCGCCAGCCCGATCGTCTCCGACTTCAAAGCCACACCCGGCCCCGACGTCGTCGTCACCCCCAGCGCCCCGCCGAAGGCCGCCCCCAGCGCGGCGCCGATGCCGGCGATCTCGTCCTCCGCCTGGAACGTCCGCACACCGAAGTTCTTGTGCCGGCTCAGCTCATGCAGGATGTCCGACGCCGGAGTGATCGGATACGAGCCCAGGTAGAGCGGCAGCT